>JAEUHV010000545.1 GCA_016794485.1 Planctomycetota bacterium | reverse complement strand
CATTTGTGGTACGGGTGCCCGGCCAGCACGGTGCCCGCGCGGTAGAGCTGTTCGACGAACACGACGCGCACGAGGCCGTGCGGCAGCGTCATCGCCGACAGCGACAGCCGGCAAGCCGCTTCGCGCAGAAGCGTCGGATCGAGTCCGTCGGCGCCGCCGACCAGGAACGCGACCGTGCGCCCTTCCTGCTGCCAGCGACCGAGCCGCTCGGCGAACTTCGCCGTGGTCCACGACTCGCCACGTTCGTCGAGGGCCACCAGCATCGCCCCCTTCGGCGCGGCCTCGCGCAAGCGCTTCGCCTCCGCCGCCTGCACCTTCTCGGTCGACGCGCCGGCCGTGCGGGCCTCGGGCTTGACCTCGACGAGCTGGAAGCCCCACTCGCGCGGCAGCCGCCGTTCGTAGTCGGCGCAGCCGTCGTGCACCCATGCCGGCTGCTTGTGCGACACGGTGAGCAGGCGAACCTTCAAAGGGCCTCCATGGCGGTCACCACAGCGGTTCCCAGCGCTTCCACTGGAACGGATCGCGCCGGATCGCCGCCTCGACCTCGCCGGCGAGCCGGTCGATCGCGGCGCGCAGGTCGGCGTCGCGATCGGCCGTGCGCGCGACGAAGAACGGAGTCTTGGCGACGATGCGGTAGTGCTTGCGCCCTTCGCGGTAGACGAACGTCGGCACGATCGGCACGTTCGCGGCCCGCGCCAGCGCGACGGGACCGACCGGCATCTGCACGGGCTTGCCGAAGCAGGTGGCGGGCATCGCGACCATGCCGGGCTTGGCCCGGTCTGCCGCGAGGCAGACCACGTCGCCCGAACGCAACGCCCCGAGCAGCGACGCGCCGAGCGCCATGTCGTCGTCCAGGAAGTGGGTCACGATCCGCGCGTGCGGATGCGCCGCGAGCAGCTCGGCGACCACCTTCTGCGTGCCTTCGTGTTCCTCGCGCTCGCGCACGACGTGCAGGCGGCGCTTGCCGTCGGTGACCGGCATCAACTGGCCGATCTCCCACATGCCGACGTGTGCGGTGACGATCAGGAAGCCCTTGTCGCTGGCCAGCAGGTCCGGCCACTGGTCGCCTTCACGCTCGCAGCGCGGCTGGAAGTCGGGCCGGAACTGCTCGAAGCGTTCGACCAGGCACCACGCGTGCTGCTTGAAGAACTTGAAGATGCGCACCTGCCGGCGGAAGAACCCGGCGCGGCCGAGGATGTGGTCCAGGTGGCGGGTGACGATCGCGCGCGGGCGCCGCAGCAGGAAGAAGAAGAACAGGCTCCACAGCCACACCATCGTGACGGCGCGGAACCCGGAACCGCGCGAGACCCACATGAGGGCCTGGAGCCAGAACGTTCCGGTCACGTGGAAGCGACCGAGCAGTCGGCGCGCCCAGGTGTCGCCACGGGCTGCGCCGGCGGTCTCGGCGGCGCGGGTGAGGTTCGCAGCGGGCGTGGTGGTGAGCGGTTGGGTCAACGGCGGCGGGGCAGAGGGCGCGGGAGGGTAGCCGTTCGCCGCCGAGCCGGCAAACGGTGCGTGCTACCGGCGTCGCCGCCGCCCGCACTACACTCGCGCAGCGATGGATCCGTTCTTCCACCTGGTCGAACAGAAGCTCGCCGATGCCGAACGCGCCGGCACGTTCCGCGGCCTCGCTGGAACTGGACGACCGCTCGACCTCGAGGACCTGTCGACGGTGCCCGCCGAGTTGCGCGCAAGCTGGATCCTGCTGAAGGGTGCGGGCTTCGTGCCGCCGGAACTGGAGGCGCGGAAGGAATGGCTGCGCCTGCAGGATCTGCTCGCGGCGTGCGCCGACGGTGCCGAACGCGACGCGATGCAGCGCGAGGAACAGCGAGCGCTGCTGCGTTACCGGTTGCTGGTCGAGCAACGCGGCAGCCAGGGCCTGCTCGACTACCGCACCGAGTTGCTGGCGCGCTGCCACGATCGAACATGAATGCACCGCACCCGACGTTCGATGCCGCCTGGCACCGGGCCCGCATGGCCAGCGCCTACCAACCGTACTTCTGCGAAGAGAACGTGTGGCGCCTGCTCGCCGACGGCGTGGTGCCGGAGCCGGCGGCGGCTTTGTTCATCACCAATCGCCGGCGCACCGTGGCGATGTGGGGCCAACGCGCCGCCACCCGCGATCCGATCGTGTGGGACTACCACGTCGTCGCCCTGTCCCTCGCCGACGGCGGCCTCGTGCTCGACCTCGACGACCGCGAACGCGCCGCGTGGCCGCTGGCCGAGTGGCTCGCCCACGCGTTTCCAGTCGCAGTCGCAGGGCCGCACGACCCGCGGTTCCGGATCGTCCCGCGCGAACCGTTCCTGGAACGGTTCTGCAGCGATCGCTCGCACATGCGCGACGCCGCGGGGCTGCCGCTCCAGCCGTTCCCGGCCTGGCCCGCCCCGTTCGATCCGCAGGTCGGCATGACCTTGCCGCGCTTCCTCGACCTCGACGATCCGATCGCCGGCACCGTCACCGATCGACCCGGTCTGCTGCGGCTCGCGACTGCGCGCGCGTGACCACGACGGCGAACGCCGCGGCGGTGGCGGCGAGCAGGGCGAGGCCGAGGAACAGCCCCGACGGCCCGTTCGCGAGCACGACCCGCCCGAACACGCTGCCCGCCAACACCCCACCGAGCGAACCGGCTCCGTCGACGAGGCCGAGACGCAGGGCCCCACCGCCGGTAGCACCGGCGCGCAACGGCAGCACGCCGCTAGCCAGCACCATCGGCACCGCGAGACAACCACCCGCGGCGGCCAGCATCGCAATGACCGCGTTCGACGACGCGCACGCACCCGAGGCGAGCACGCCGAGCAAGCTCGCGGCCAGGACCGGCGGTCCGAACACCACCAGGAACAGCGCGCGCGGCGAACGTTCGGCCAGCGGCGTCAGGAGCAGCACCGCGAAGCAGCTGCCGAGCGGTAGCAGCGCGCTGGCGCGCACGGCGTCGTCGACCGGCATGCCGGCGATGTCGACCAGCACCTGCGGCGACCACAGCGACAACGCTTCGCGTACGCCCGACAACGCCGCGTTCATCGCCGCCAACGCGAGCAGGAGGCGCGGCACGCCACCGCTGCGCCCCGTCGACGCCACATGGCCGCACGCCGTCGCGCCCGCAATCGGGCGCTGCACGAACAGCACGATGCCGACGAACAACGCCACGACGCCGAGGCCCACCGCCGAGGTGCGCAACACGTCGGGCACGCCACCGCCGTCGGCGACCACCGCCGCGAGCACGGTGCGCACCGCAGCGTCGCCGAGCAGGTAGCTCTGCGACAGCCAGGCGAGCACGACCCCGAGCCGCGCTGGCGCCGTCGTAGCGGCGACCACCTTGCCGAGCGACGGCCACGCCGCCCCGAGCACGACCATGCCGCACAACCGGCACAGGGCGAACGGCAGCGGCGCCGTGCACTGGGCCGCGATCGCTTCCATCGCCGCGGCGTTCAGCAACGCCAACACGAACAGACGCCGGCCGCCAAAGCGATCGGCGAGCCAGCCGCCGAGCACCTTGCCGAGCGCGTAGAGCAGCATGCCGGCCGAGGCGATGTCGGGCAGGGCTGCGTGCAAGGCACTGCGTTGCGCGTCCGTGGCCAGCAACGGCGCCAGCGTCGGCAGGTCGGCGCGGTGGAAGTAGCTGGCGGCGTAGCCGACGAACAACGCGGCGAGCAGCAGCCAGGGCAACCGTTCACGCGCGGCGGACACGGCGGGGAATCATGGCGTTCCCGCGCCGCGGCGCCACGGATGCATCAGCGGCCGACGATGCCGTTGTTGCCCCAGTAACAGCTCGACTGGCCGGACAGGAAGTTCATCTGCGACTGCCAGCGGGCGTTCGACAGGGTCTCGCCGACCGTCGGCCCGGTCCACGTGGGCGCGGACGAGGTCGACCCACTGCCACCGCCGGTCGCACTGGGCGAAGCGAAGTAGGCCGACATCGGCTGGAACGTCGGCGCCTGCATACGCCGCAGTTCGTGGCCGAAGCGCCGCTCGAGTTCGTCGCGCAGCTTGCCGCGGACCAGGAACGGGCGCGCCGCGTCGCTGGCCGTGACCAGGTCCGCCATCGTCAGCTCGGGCGTGTCGTGCTCCACGGCGGCCAACGCCGCCGCGACGTACAGCTCCTGCCAGCCGTCTCGTTCCACCTTGTACGCGGCGCGCGCCACGGCCAAGGCCGCCGCACCACCCTGCTCGCGGATCGTGGTCTCGATGTCGCGCACCGCCGCATCGCGTGCCGCCTGCGCCGCGGCCTCCGACCGGCGACGGTTCTCCCAGTATTCCGCCGCGGCGCGCTTCTCGCGTGCTTCCCGCTCGCGCAGGTCGGCCCAGTAGCGCCGGCACTCCTCCTGGAACGCCGCGTCGGCCCGCGCGTTGGCGCCGGCCAGCACGGCTTGCGCATCGCTCGCCGAAGCGAACACGCCCGCCAGCGCCTCGGTGTGCATGTCGTCGCGCAACACGACGAACCGATCGTCGCCGCGCCGCCGCGCGACGAACACGCCTTCGTGCAGCCCCGTCTGCGCGTTCTTCATCGCGCGCGGTTCCAGGAACGACCACACGGCATCGCGGTCCGCCCACTCGGCGAAGAACGCATTGCGGCGCGGACACCACGCCATGCGTTCGCCGTCACCGTCCTGGAAGTGCGCGATCCAGCCGGCGAAGAAGTCGG
Organism: Planctomycetota bacterium; assembly: GCA_016794485.1. GTDB lineage: Bacteria > Planctomycetota > UBA1135 > UBA1135 > UBA2386 > UBA2386. Next base: position 2,679 of record JAEUHV010000545.1, on the reverse strand, counting down.
TCTCGGGCGCGCCGAAGGTGCTGGAGTAGACCGGCGCCAGACCCAGCACGTGCGCGGGCTTTGGCTGCACGCGGCCGTCCGGACCGAGCGGCCAATACAGCTTGCGCTGCGGATGCGACCGCACTGCGAAACGCAGGTCGCTGAGTTCGCTGCCGTCGGCGAAGCGCGCCAGCGGTTCGAGCTCGGGGCTCATCGGCCGCCCGGCCCGATCGTAGACCACGTCGAACGGATGGCCGTCCTGACCGATGTGGTGCACGAGGTAGGCGCCCTCGGGCAACGTCTCGACCGCCTGCGGGATCGGCGGATACTCCTCGCGGCCCGGCCGCACGCGGCGCAGCACGCGGGCCACGCGCCAATCGTCGTCGAGCAACCACACCTGCCGCAGGGCCGGATCGTCGGGGTCGGCGGCGACGCCGTAACCGCGCGCGAACGCGAGGCCGATGCAGCGTTGGCGCGCCCACGCCAGCGTGGCGAACGGCAGCGGCTCCTCCGTGCCGGTGGCGATGTCGAGGCGATGCCACACCGAGTGCGACGGCCGCTTCACGAACGCGAAATCACTGCGCCAGAAGTGCACTGCGACGTACTGCGGCATCGCCACCCAGTCGTCGGCGACCTCGAGGCCGTAGAGGCCCGTGCCGGCGGGCAGCGACACACCGTCGACGACCAGTTCCTTCTCCAGCGTGAACGGGTGCGCGCCACCCTGGATGCGGCCCTCGTCGTTGGCGCGGCCGCGGTCCGCGGGGCCGGCCGCGAGGTAGGACGGGCCGTACCACGGGCCATGCCGCCACGCGGGATTGTCGAGCGGGTTCGCCGCGCACGCCGCGAGCAACGGCAAGAACAGGAGGCATCGGGTGGAGGGGTGCATCGTCGAGTCCAACGGTTCAGCGCCGTTCGGCCGCGGTGATCAAGGCTTGCAGTTCGCTGCGCTGCACGTCGCTCAGGTCGGTCCGCGCCGCGATGGCTGCCTGCAGGATGCGGATGTCGCGTTCCCAGCGGAACGTCTTCGCCCACGCACCGAAGAACTTGCCTCCGGCCGCGCGCGCATACGGGTCCTGCGACAGCACCCAGTGGTCGACGACCGCCGCGGCCAGCGACTCGTTGGTCGGGTGCTGGTGGATCAACCGCTCGATCGCCTCGCGGCGGAGCCGGCGATGGCTGTCGAGGCGGAACGTCGCGAACGCCGGCTGCGGACGCGCCGCCTCGCGGCCGAGCCACCACCGCGCGCAGCGCATCTCGTCGGCGACGGCAGCGTCGTCGAGGCCCTTGGCCCGCAGGCTGCCTTCGTAGACGCCGAGCCGCTCGGTGAACCATTGGTCCAGCGCGGTGCGCAACAACGCGTCGACCTTCGCACCGCCGGCCGCCCGTTCGCGCATGCGGCGTTCGTTGTTGACGGCGACGCGCGGGTTGTAGGCGGCGATTCGGGCGTTCAATGCGGCGATGCGGCCACGCAGCGCATCCTGCCGCGGACGCAGCGTGCGCACCTCGACATTGTGCGCGTCGACGCGCTGGTTGAACGCGCGCAGCGCCTCGTCGCTCGCCGAGGACCCCGCGCGCGCGGCCTCGATGGCCTGCTCGGCCGCGGCCAGGGCATCGCCCATCGGATCGACAGCAGCTTTCTCGGCGGCGATCTGCTGCCGTTCGGTGTCGATCGCCGCGGCTTCGGCGGCGAGGGCCGCCTCCTCCGCAATCGTCTCGGCGGAAACGCCGGACAACCGCTGAAGGAACGACACGGCGTCGGCCGGCCCCTGCGGGGCATCGCGCGTCGCCAGCACGAACGTGTCGCCGCGCCGTTCGAGGACCAGGTGCCGATCGGCGACGACGCCGGACTTCGCCAGATCACCCGGGTCGAGGCAGAAGCCCAGGTCGTGCACCAGCGGCCAATCGAGGCACGTGCCTTCGCGCAGCATCTCGGCGAGCCGCTGTCCCTCACCGGTGCGGTGCCCGATCGGCGGCAGCACGTCGCGCAACAACGGCGCCAACGTCTGCAGCACGCGCGGCAGCGACGCCGGCGGTGCGTCGGTGGCCGCGAACGCCTCCGCGCAGTGGAAGGGCTCCCAACTGCGGGCCCCGACGATCGCCGCCGCGGCCAGCGCGTGCAGCGCCGCACGGGCGGGCCGGCCGTTCTGCCGCAGTTGGTCGGCGAGCCGCAGTTCCTCGGCGTGGCGCGCCTGCACCAGGTCGGCGAGAAAGAAGTTCTGTTGCTGCTCGGTCCAGTTCTGCCCCCGGCCAGTCGGCCCGCCGCGGAACACGAGCCCGTCGGGCACCTGCGCCATGACCCACGCGATCTGCGCGTCGGCACCGACCACGGCGTCGTAGGCGTGCAGGCGCTGTGCGAACGCCGCGGCCGCGTAGCCGCTTTCGATCCGATTGTCGTCGAATGCACCGGTGGCGTTCTGCAGGCGGGCGGCGAGGTCGCCGTAGTAACGCGCCGCCGTCGGCTGCCGCGCCGCACTGGCCGCTTCCGCGTCGCGCTGCGCCGCCGCAGCGAGCAAGCTGCGATAGAGCGGGCCGTAGCCGGCGGTCAGGTGCTCGGTCTTGCGCAGGGACTCGTCGAAGGCCCCCACCGCCGTGAACGCGTCGGTGTAGCTTGCGGCGCGTTCTAGCCCCTGGGCCTTGGCGACCAGATCGGCCGCACTGTCGTTCCACTCCTGCAGCCGTTCGGCGAGGTAGCGGTAGGCG
>JAEUHV010000524.1 GCA_016794485.1 Planctomycetota bacterium | reverse complement strand
AGCAGTTCGCGCGAGGTGCCGACGAGGTCGGCGTCGATCTCGATGCCGTGCGCCTCAAATCCGAGGCTCGCGGCGAGGCCGGTCACGGCCCCGAATCCGCTGCCCCATTCCAGCAGGCGCCGCGCGTCGGGCTCGGTGCGGCGCAGGCCCGCCAGGGCCGAGTAGACGAGTTCGTGGTCGCTGGGAATGAAACCGATGCCGCTCTGGTGCTGGGGCCGCGCGAACCACGCGTCGATGCGCGCCTGCGCGTCCCCGAGGAACGTCGCCGCGGCCGCCGGGAGCGGCACGGCGAGAGTGGGCAGGTCGAGGGGGACGAGCGGCACGGGGATTCAGACTGCCGGACCTGGCTCCGTTGACAAACGCTAGATCTCTGTGTCCGAGAAGTAGTCGGAATCGATGCGTTTGATCTCGTACGTGGTCTCTGTCGAGACTCCGATGCCATGGTCGATCATCAGGTTGGCGAGCAGTTCCCCGTCGACCAGGACGATCTTCGTGCTGATCCGCTTGATGAACTCCCTGGCGTCATCCGTGAAGCGCGAGGTCGTCAGGAAGATGCCCTTATGGGCGCCTTGGCCGGACAACGCCCCAGCGAACTGCTGGATGTCGGGCCGCCCGACGGGCTTGTCCTTCCAACGCTTTGCCTGAATGTAGATCGCGTCGAGGCCGAGCCGGTCTTCTTTGATGATGCCGTCGATGCCTTCGTCGCCGCTGCGGCCGAGTGCTTCACCTGCGTCGGAGCGTGAGCCCCCGTAACCCATTTTCACGAGCAGCTCGACGACCAGTTGTTCGAAGAAGTCGGGCGTCGCTGCTTTCACGCGATCGAGCAGATCGGTGGCAAGCGCCGTTCGGAGGCTATGGAAGTTGTGCTCCATTGCTTCGGCTGGAGTTTCCGTCTCCGTGCGATCGTGCGACGCTCGCGCGAGAGCGTCCTGCGGTTCCGTCGATCCGGCGCGGAACGTGCGAAACTCTGGGAACTCACCAAGCAGGCGCAGATCTATCCGGTCTACATTTCTGAGCAGCAACTCGTGGCCGCGCTCAGTGGCCACTACATGCGCTCGCTTGGGCGTGTTGAGTAGCCCTGCCTTGCGCATGTGGAAGACAGCCCACTGCACCCGGTTGTAGAACATCGGGGCGCGACCACTTGGCAATTGTCTGCGCAACTCGTCCTCCGTCAGGGCGAACTTCGCAGCGAGCGCTCGGCTCAGGTCGAGCACTCGGATCTCCGTCTTGCAGCTCGCGATGTGCTGCAACGCTGGCAGCATCAAGCTCTGGAAGTCGGGAATGGCCATCGGCGCAATGCCACGTGGTTGAAGTGACTCAGCTCAGCTCAGCTCAGCTCAGCTCAGTGCGCCTTCTTCGGCACCTGGAAGATGTGCACCGCCATCGAGTGCACCGCTTCGGCGGCTTCCATGATCGCCTCGGGCAGCGTCGGGTGCGCATGGATCGTCTGCGCGACGTCGCTCACCGTCGCACCCATCTCGATCGCGAGCGCCGCCTCGGCGACCAGTTCGGTCACTTCGGGGCCGATCATGTGCACGCCGAGCAGCTTGTCGGTCTTGGCGCAGCCGACGACCTTCACCCAGCCTTCGGTCTCGTTCAGCGACATCGCGCGGCCCGACGCGCCGAACGGGAACTTGCCCTCGACCGGCTCGAAGCCGGCCTTCTTCGCCTCCTCGACCGACAGCCCGACCGACGCGATTTCCGGATCGGTGAAGATCACCGCCGGGATGCATGCAGGGTCGTAGGCCGCACCCTTGTCGCCGGCGATCGCCGCGGCGGCGACCAGGCCTTCGTGCGAGCCCTTGTGCGCCAGCATCGGTTGCCCGGCGACGTCGCCGATCGCGTAGACGCCCGGCACGTTGGTCATGCGCTTCTTGTCGACCGGCACGAAGCCGCGTTCGTCGACCTTCACGCCGACTGCTTCGAGACCGAGTCCCTTGCCGTTCGGTCGGCGCCCGACGCAGGACAGCACGACGTCGCATTCGAACGTCTGCGGCTTGCCGTCGACTTCGGCGGTGACCTCGATGCCGTTCTTGCCCTTCTTGAAGCCCGTGGCCTTGGTCTTCAGGTAGACCTCGATCTTCTTCTTCTTGAGGGAGCGGCCCATCTCCTTCGACAGCTCGTCCTCCATGCCGGGCAGCACCCGGTCCATGAACTCGAGCACGGTGATCTGCGTGCCCAACTTGTGGTAGACGAGACCGAGTTCGAGGCCGATGTAGCCGCCGCCGATCACGACCATGCGCTTGGGCAGTTGCTTGGGCGCCAGTGCGTGCGTGCTCGACCAGACGTTCTGGCCGTCGAACGGGAAGCCGGGGATCTCGATCGGCGTGCTGCCGACGGCGACCACGACGTTCTTGGCTTCGAGCGTCTTCTTGCCGTCCTTGCCGGTGACCTCGACCTTGTTCTTGGCGACGAACTTCGCATCGCCCATGTGCACGTCGACCTTGTGGTTCTTCAGCAGGCCGCCGACGCCGCTGGTGAGCTTGTTGACGATGCCGGCCTTCCAGCCGACCAGGGCGCCGACGTCGAGCCCTTCGAACTTCGCCTTGATGCCCATCAGGTCGGCGTGCTGGATCTTGTCGACCAGCTTCGCCGCGGCGATCAGGGCCTTGCTCGGGATGCAGCCGACGTTGAGGCAGACGCCGCCGAGGTTCTCCTTCTCGACGACCGCGGTCTTGAGGCCGAGTTGGGCGCAGCGGATGGCGCAGACGTAGCCGGCGGGGCCGGCACCGATCACGAGCACGTCGTAGGTCATGTGGGGGCGAGCAGGATACGGAGGCGGGTCGCCCAGGCCAAGGAACGGCCGGGTGCGGCGCGCCTGTCCAGCTCAGGGCCGTGCCACCCGCACCGCATCGCTCGCGGTCCAGCCTTGCGGGCCGGAAAGGTCGAGGAACGCCGCTTGCGCCCAGACCTGGAAGCCCGGCGGGAGAGCGGCCAGCCAGCTCGCGTCGTGCACCAACGGCGCGCCGCCGCCGACCAGGGTCACCGTGTAGTCGAGGGCCGGCACCAGGGTGCCGCCGAACAGCGGCACGTTCACTTCGGCGAGGCCGAGGATCAGGGCGCCGATGCCGGGCGCGCCGTAGTTGCCGATCGTCAGTTCGAGCGGTGCGATCTGGTTGATCGTGCCGGCACCGACCAGGGTGGGTTCGCCGAGCGCGCCGGCGATGCCGCCGCCGAGCTGGCACCAGCGCGGCGCCTGGGTGGCGCGGAACTGCGTGACGGTGCTGCAGGTGTTGGTGATCGACAGCACGTTGTCGGCGCTGCCGGCCGTGCCCATCGTGTAGCCGAGGTAGGTGACGTTCGGGCTCGACCAGCGGTTGATCCGCGTACCCGGCGCGTAGGCCATGATCGTGCGGTAGGCGTTGTCCGGCGTGCGGTAGCCGTAGCTGTACGGGTAGATCGCCGCGCCGGCGTTGGCGAGGTCGTGGTGGCAGCCCATGTTGTGCCCGCACTCGTGCGTCAGCGTGCGGTTCGGGATGCAGGTGCGCACGGTGACCGCGAACGCCGAACTCTCGAACCCGACCGACAGGCTGCCGAGCAGGAAGCCGACGCCGCAGAAGCCCGCCGGCGGTTCGATGATCAGGTGCATCAGGTCGGCGCCGTAGTCGTTGCGCAGGCCGTGCACTTCGTCCATGAACGTGTCCGTCGGGTTCTGGTAGCGGTACAGGTCGGTGCTCGAGCCGACTTCCGTGTAGGTGGTCTCCGCCATGTGCACGAGCCGGAACTCGATCGGTGCGCCCGAGTCGCGGTGGCCGGCGTTGGCCTGTTCGATCGCGCCGACGATCGCCGCCTCCATCGCCGCGGTGCCGCCGGCGCCGGTGCGGGCGTTCGGCGTGTAGCAGACGAGCACGTCGATCGTCGTCAGCGAACAGTCGCTGTTGCCGTCGAGCAGCGATGGCGCGGGAGTGGGGGTCGGTGGCGGGGCGATCAGGAGCGTGTGGTCGGTGCCGCAGCCCATGTGTGCCGGCAGCAGGTTCGCGTCGATGCGCTGCAGCACGTGCACGCCGGCCACGGGGGTCGGCACGAGCGCATACTGGTCGTCGCCGACGTCGATCAGTCCGTGCACTTCACCGGTCGGCGCAGCGGTCAACACCGCCGAACTCTCGGTGTTCGGAACGTGGCCGCGGAACGAGCGGTAGCCGAGCGTCCACGTGGTGCTGGTCAGTTCGAGCACCACGGGGCCGCTGTGCAGGTCGAGCCGGAACGTGCCGAGCGGCGGCCCGCCGCCTGGCGGCAGTGCCTGCAGGGCGACGTTGTCGACCTGCACGAACGTCGCCTGCGCGACCATCGGGCTCTTGCTGCGTTCGGCCGCTTCCCAGGCGATGGCGGCAGCGGGCGGCTGCGCGACCGGCGTGAGCAGCGGCGGGTTGCCTTGGGCGCGCAAGGTGGCGGCGCACGAAAGCACGAGAAGGGCAGCGACGGCGCCGGATGCGGGTGAAGCGAGCATGGGGATCCTCGAGGTGGCCGGCGCAGTGTAGCGGCGGCTGGCGCGGCGCGGCGCGGCTCTGCGCGCCCTACTCGATGCCGTCGCGGCGCAGTTCCGCCGCCGTTGCGAGGTCGGCGACGGTGCCCTTGGGATGCACGTAGTGGCCGGGATCGGCGTAGTCGGTGATCTTGTCGCGCACCTTCAGCACCGTGACCATGCCGCCCATCGTCACGTAGCCGAAGCCTGCGGTGCCACCGACCATCGGCTGGCTGTTCTTCGGCAGCGTGTCGTCGCCATCGCCCTCGGCTGCGCCGCCCTTGCCCATCTGCAGGAACGTCGGCAGCACTTCGGCCAGCTTCGCGTCGAACAGGCTCGGGTCGACGCCGACGAGGTTCGGGACGTCGTGCCCCATCTGCGTCATCACGTGGTGCGTCATGTGGCAGTGCATCGCCCAGTCGCCCGGAGCATCGGCGACGAAGTCGAGCGTGCGCGTCTGGCCGACGGCGACCAGCACCGTGGTCTCCGGCACGCGCGCGCTCGGCGGCACGACCCCGCCGTCGGTGCCGGTGACGACGAACGAATGCCCGTGCAGGTGCATCGGGTGGTGGTCCATCGCACTCAGGTTGCCGATCCGGATGCGCACGCGCTGCCCGGTGCGTACCACCATGGGGGCGGTAGCCGGGAACACCTTGGCGTTCAACGTCAGCACGTTGAAGTCCTTCATCTCGTTCGGGTCGGGCCGTTCGGTGCCGACCTTCAGCGCCCACTCGCCGAGCATGTAGACGAAGTCGCGTTCGGGCGGCGGTTCGTTCGGCGCGCGCGGATGCACGACGACCATGCCCATCAAACCCATCGCCATCTGCACCATCTCGTCGTGGTGGCTGTGGTACATGAACGTGCCGTGCTGGCGCAGCGTGAACTCGTAGCGGAAGGTCTCGCCGGGCTCGATCGAACACTGCGTCAGGCCGCCGACGCCGTCCATGCCGTTCGGGACGAACATGCCGTGCCAGTGCACGGTGGTGGGGGCCTCGATCTTGTTGGTGACGTAGATCCGCACGCGGTCGCCTTCGACAGCTTCGATCAAAGGTCCGTGCACGCGGCCGTTGTAGCCCCAGCAGTTCGCTTCGAGGCCGGGCGCGAACGTGTGGCGCACCGGCTCGACGACGAGATGGAACACCTTCACGCCATCGACGACCTTGAACGGCAGCGAAGCACCGTTCGGTGTCTCGACGGGCAGGTAGTCGACGAACGGTTGCCCCGGCGGCTGCGGGCCCGCGTCGGGCGGCAGCGTGGTCGCACGCGCGGCGCCGCCGGCGGCGAGGCTGGCGGCGGCGGAACGCAGCAGGAACTGGCGGCGATCGTGGCTCATGTCAGTGGCCTCCGCGGGTCGCTTCGGTCGGGGACGAACTCGGCAGCGTGAACGGGCGCAAGGCCGACTCGGGCAGGCTGCCGGCGAGCAGTTCCTGCAGGTCGATGCGGGCCTGGTGTGCGGCGCGCAGCGACTGCACCAGTTCGCGTCGGTCGGCGAGCTGCAGCCGCTGTTGCTGCAGCACGTCGAACACGCCGATCTGCATCGCGTTGTAGGTCTGCAGGGTCGTCGTGACGACCGTCACGCGGGCCGGCAGGTGCTGCTCGCGCAGGAAGCGCACGCGTTCGGCCAGCAGGCCGGCGCGGTCGCGCAGCACGCGCGCCGCCGAACGCAGCTCGACGGCGAGTTGCGCATGGTCGTGCATGCCGGCGGCGAGACGGGCCCGAGCCGCGACGCGTCGAGCGCTGCCGCCGTCGAGCAGGGGCAGCTCCAGCGCGAACCGGGGGCCGAAGCCGTATTCGCCGCCGGGTTCGCGCACGGCCGACACGCCGAGTTCGCCGTCCGGGGTCCAAGCGAGCCGGTCGTCGAGGTCGGCCTGCACGGCGAGCGCGTCGATCCGGGCGCGGTGTGCTGTGAGTTCGAGCGAACGCGCGACGACGCGGCTTTCGACGGCGGCGAGATCGACGCCGCCGAGGGGATCGTCGGCGAGTTCGCCGGCCACGGTCCATTCGGTGTGCTCGCCCCACAGGCCGAGCAGGCGCTGCACCGGCTCGCGCGCTTCGTGGGCGGCGAGTTCGGCCGCGGCGAGGTCGAGGCGCGCGCGGGTCTCGCCGACGCGTTCGATCGCCAGCGCCTGGTCGGTTGCGTTGCCGGCGGCGTGCAACGCCGCCATCAGTTCATGGCCGGCCTCGGCGGTCCGTAGCGCGTCGCGCTGCACGGCGGTGAGCTGGGCGGTGGCGCGCACGTCGACCAGCGCGCGCCGCACGGCGAACACGAGGTGCACCAGTTCGTCGGTGACCATGGCTTGCGCGGCCGCGAACTCGTGCTCGGCGAGCCGCTGGCGCAGCGGCCGGAAGAACAGGTCGAGGAACGGCTGCGCGAGGCCGAACTCCAGTTCGGTGCCGGCGTCGAGGAAGCGCGCGTCGAGGTCGAACACCGGGTTGCGCAGCAGGCCGGCCTGCACGAGGTCGGCCCGGCCGACGCCGAGCTGTTCCAGGCGCGCGCGCACGGTGTGGTTGTTCAGCAACAGGATGCGAACGGCGGCTGCGTCGCTGAGCGGCGCGCGCAGCAGCGTCGTCACCTCGTCGCTGATCGCCGCATCGAGCCCGGCCGGAACGTTCGTCGCCGGTGCCTCGGTGCGCACCGCGACTTCGTCCGCCACGGCGGCGCGGTCCGGGCGAGGGTCGAGCGAATGGCACGCGGCGAGCAGGCTGGCCGCGGCGAGCATTGTGACGCGCATCAGTGGCCTCGCCCGGTGCCGGTGCCGTTCGGCGTCGGTTTGCGTTCGGGCATCACCAGCGTCTGGCTCGGGGCCCGTTCGGGGGCCGCGTCGGCGAGCGGGGACGCGGGGTGCGACTTCGGGGGGGCGGGCAGGCGCTCGGGGGCCGCGCACGCCGCGAGCAGCAGGAACGGCCACGCGGCGCGCCAGCGGCGGGCGTTCACTTGCCCTCCTTCGGCGTCTCGACCTTCGGCGTCGGCTTCGTGTGTTCGTGCTTCTGCGTCGGTGGTTGGGCCGCGGCGATCGCCTTGGCCTTCGCCAGCAGCGCCGTCGGGTCCTTCGCGACCGCGTCGGCGAGTGCGGGTTCGGCGAGGTGCACGATCGCATTGTCGACGAGCACGAATGCGTTCGCGGCCGTCGGCTTGCCGCTCACCGGGCACGTGCGGTTGCCGATGTCGGTGATGCCGGTGCGCGTCACCTTCGTCAGCGTCACCTGCGAGTGTTCGCGCGCCGCAGCGACGCAACCTTCGCAGCAGACCTTGAAGCGCGAGCCTTGCAGGGTCACCGCGACGGCGAGGTCGCCGATCGCTTCGCCGCTGACCGGGCAGGACTTGTTGTTCGCGTCGGTGACGACGGGAAATGCGGTCTTGTGCGCCGCCGGCACGTCGGCGCGGATCTTCTTGTAGCAGGGTTTGCAGCAGACGTAGAAGCGGCCGAGCTCGGTGTCGACGAACAGCGGCATCGACACCTTCTTGCCCATGATCGGGCAGGTCGGGTTGGGGAACGTCGGCACTTCGACGACGGGCGCCTGGGGCACCGCGTTCGGCGCGGGGGGGGCTGGCTCCTGCGCAGGCAGGACTGCGGCGATCAGGAACAGGAACGCGAACGACGACGACTGCAGCATTGCGATCTCCAGCAGGGGCCGCACGAAGGCGGCGAAGGAACGGATACGACGCGCGGGCGCAGCGACGTCGCGTTCCTAGATGCGCAGCGGGAGATTGCGGGCGTGGTCGGGCGGCGGCGCGCGGTTGTTGGCGTCGACCGCGACGAGGCGAAGCCGCGTTGGTGGCTGCGGGTCGAAGTCGAGCCGCACGACGATCCGGTGCGGCGGCGGAACGAACGCGAGCGGTGGATCGGTCGGCAGCGTCTCGGGGCGGTGGTCGGCGACCGCGATCCACTCGCAGCCGCACTTGGCGCGCGCGCGTTCGCCTTCGGGTTCGCCGCGGCGCTCGTCGCCGTCGTCCATCGCGGGCTCGCAGCACGACTTGGTGTCCGTCGGAGCGGTGTGGCCCGCGCAGCAGGCGGCGGCCGGTTCCGGCGCGCGCAACGGCCTCGTGCAGCGACACACGTGCCACCACAGCCCCGCCGGCAACACGAGGCCGGGCAGGCTCAGCACGAGCAGCAGCAGTGCGACGAATGGACGCATGCGCGAAGGGGCGGGATCATCGTCGCCTGTCGCCGCCATGGTCAAGCGGGCAGGCCTTCGTGCGAGTGGCGACGACATGGGCCGGCGGGCATTCCAGCAGGGGCCGGCACTGGTTGGCTTGGCCGCCGCAATGGCACCTTGGCAAGAGTGGGTAGATTCCAACCAGCCTGGCATGCGAGCCCTGTACGCGGACTTCAACAACTTCGACGAGCACGGCTAGCTGCCGCTCCATTGCCGCGGTGCGAGTTGGAACGGCCACGGAGGCTGACCGCGACGGATCCCGCACGGCGGGTCTTTCGTGTCGCCGTCTGGACGCGGCACTCGCGTGGTTGCCGAAGCTCGTCCATGAAAAACCGACGTTGCGGAACGGAAATTCATGGTGGCTTGAGGGCGTGAACCTGCCGCGAACCGACCACCTGCGCATCGCGATGCAGGACCTGCAACTCGACGAACTCGTCGTGTTGCACGGCGGCAAGGAATGCTGGCCGATGGCGGACAGGGTGCGGGCGGTCGCGGCGGGGAGTCTGGTGGCCGAATTGGATCCACTCGGCTGAGTGCGGGTGTCCGGTAGGGCGAGCAATGGCGATGCTGTCGGTCCATGTCGGCAGCCTCGGCTCGTTGCGCGGGCGGGCCGACCCGCCGGGACGGCGGCTCCGTGCCGGACCGCGGGTGGCGATGCGTCCTCAACAGCGCGCGAGCACGAAGTCGAGCGCGCCGCGCACCGCCGCCACCTGGGCGCGGTTGCAGACGTCGGCGGTGACCTTGGGACTGTCCGGGTAGACCTCGGTGGTGCTGGTGAACTCGGCGCCGGTCATGCTGGCGCACAATCCCAGTTCACGCACCGCGTAGTTGATCACGCCCGGCTGCGTCATCGGCTCGCCGATGATCTGCCCGTTCGCATCTGCCGGTGCGATGTGTGTCACCTTCGCCACCGCGGCGATGATCGCCGCCTGCAACTCCGGCTGCGGATTCTCGGTGTCGCCGACGGTGTAGAAGCCGTCGGGAATCTCGCCGGGCTCGGACGCGACCCCGTCGCGCGCCGCCTTGGCCGGACGGAACACGCTCTCGTCGGTGTCGGTCGTCTCGTGCAGGTCGATGTGCAGCGTGAACCGCACACCAAGGCCGCGCACCAGCGCCATCAGCGCCGCCGACTCACCGCACGGGCTGTCGGCGACGAACGAACGGTTGGGATCGATCGCCTTGGCGTTCCAGCGGTGGATCACTTCGTAGGCCCACGGGCTGACGCACGGCACGACCAGCAGGTTGACGCGGTCGGCGTAGTCCGCCGCGTGCTCCGCAAGGAACAGCAGGGCGCCCTGCACGCCGCTGGTTTCGTAGCCGTGCACGCCGCCGGTGACCAGCGCCCACGGCAGGGAGGGCCTTGGCGCGCGCGGCAGCACGGCGAACAGCGGGTAACGCGCCGGGTCCTGCTCGAGTGCGCCGTACTGCCGCACTTCGAAGCGCTGGCGAAGCGGCGCCAGGCGGTCGAGCACCTGCTCGCGGTAGCTGCGTTGGTGGACCTGCTGCTGAAACCACTCGGCCTTGTCGGCTGCGGTCCAAGGCTGGCCGGGCGTGCCAATCGGATAGGTGCGTGCCATCGTGGGGTCGTTCGGGGTGCTGCTCGTCGGCAGCCTGCGCGGCACGCGCGACGAGGGCAACTGTCGGGTCGCCTTTCCAGCGTCTCGTGGACGCCGCGGCAACCGGTCCGTGCCGCCGAGGCTGCCGAACGATGTCGCCGTCAGCGCGGACGTGTCCGACTTGTGCGACGGCCTGCTTCACCGCATCACTGTCGAGCCAGGCCAGGAACGTGGCCGTCGTGGCATCGGCGCTCGGGGCGATTCTCCGACCGCGGCTGCGGCGCCGCCGGGCATCGGGCGGCACCGCGAACGAGACTTCAGCTCTTCACCCTCTTGCCCTGCTCCGCGAAGCGCCGAACGTAGCCTGTGTGCACGGTGATCGAGCGGGTGCTGCGGCTCCAGGCTGCGCCGCCGTCGCCGGCGACGAAGCGAATCGTGACCTGTGAATGCCAGTCGAAGCGACCGACGACCGTTCGCAGCACGTCCAGCAGGGCCGGAGCGGTGGTTCCCGCCGAATCGAACTGGTCTGCGCCCACGACGCGCGCCTCCTTCGAGGCCGCGCCATCCGTCATCCAAAGTGGCGCCAGGATGCGCCGCCACGAGCGGTGCACGTCGGCCCCATAGTCTTCTGCCCGTCGCATGTCCGCATCGCTCATCGCGACGGCCTTCGCGACGTTCGCGTACTTGACCGGGTCGGCTGCGACCGCCAGCGCGGCGATCTGGAACGCCCGGCGAGCGTCGTTGTCGTGCTCGCCACGCACCGGCCAATCCGCGCGCGGCACATCGTTCGCTTCGAGCATCAGGGAGCGAGCGCGCGCTTCGAGCACTTCGGCCGCGCGTTCCGGCAGGTAGGTGGTCAGGTAGTGCGTCGCGAAGGCATCCGCCATCGTCTCCTCGTTGCCGAGGATCGGCAGGTCGAACTCGCGGACGAGCGCGTGCCCCAGTTCGTGCAGCACGACGTGCAGCACGACGTCGGCCGCGAACGACGACAGCGGGACGACGTCGTGCCCTGCCGCCGGTTCGCCCGCGACCGGTTTCGCGGCTTGGTGCAGTTCGCCGCCCTCGTGCGAGCAGTTGCAGTGTCGGTAGCGTTCGACCGCGCTGGACAGGCGTGCGGCGTCGATCTCGAAGTGGCGCGCAGCCGCTGCCAACAGCTCGGGACCGGTTGCGACCCGCGCGCCCGCGCCGTCCAGGAACGATCGGACGCGAAGTTCCGGCACCTCCAACCCACGCATCAGCGCGTTGGACAAGACGTCCGCCATCTGGCCGGTCTTCTGCAGGTCGACCGTGCATGCCACCGCCGATGTGGTGGTGGGCCGCGCATGCTGTGCTGGTGCGGGTCCGGCGGCGGTGCACGACACGAGGGCGAGCAGGAGCAGCCGAAGGGCTGCACGCGGGTGGTCGACGATCATCGCGGGTTCTCCAATCTGCGGAACGGCCTCCACCGCGAGGCTCGCGGCAAACGCTAACCGCGCCGCACCAGGACGCCATCCACCTCGACGTCGAAGTCCGGCAGGTCCGACTGCGTCGGCGCGGCTGCGAGGCCGTCGAGCGTCATCCGCGCCTGCACCGCGAACGGCTGGCTGCCGTGGCGAACGTTGTCGGCCGCATCCGGAGCGGGCCGCTCGCGATGCCGCCGGTCAGAGCGGGAACGCGCCCTGGTTGACGCCGCGCCCTTCGAGTGCGAGCACGTCGGCGAGCTGGTCCTTCAGCTGCTGCGGCACATGCGCGTAGACGTCGGTCACCAACGTCTCGTCGGCCGGCGGCCCGTTCTTCTCGGCGGCCGCGATCGCGTCGTTGACGCGCTGCGCGATCTGCTCCTTGAACGCGACCTCCTTGGCTTCGCTCCACAGCCCACGCTTCTGCAGGTAGGCGCGGAAGCGGTCGACCGGGTCCTTCTTCTCCCACGCCTTCACTTCGGCCTCGTCGCGGTAGCGCGTCGGGTCGTCGCTCGAACTGTGGCCGAGGCGCCGGTAGGTCACCGCTTCGATGAACGTTGGTCCGTCGCCGCGCCGCGCGCGCGCCGCGGCTTGCTGCGTGACCGTGTAGACGGCCAGCACGTCGTTGCCGTCGACGCGCACGAACGGCATGCCGTAGGCCTTGCCCTTCTGCGCCAGCGTTTCGGAAGCCGATTGCTTGCTGATGGGCACCGAGATCGCCCACTGGTTGTTCTGGCAGAACAGCACGCACGGGCTCTGGTAGACACCGGCGAAGTTCATGCCGCAGTGGAAGTCGTTCGCCGACGTCGCGCCGTCGCCGAGGTAGCCGAGCACGACCACGTCGTCGCCGCGGATGCGTGCCGCCATCGCCGCGCCGACTGCGTGGCTCAGCTGCGTGCCGATCACCGACGACATGCCGTAGTAGTGCCCTTCCTTGAACGTGTAGTGGCAGGGCATCTGCCGGCCCTTGCAGCGGTCGGCGCCATTGCCGATCAGCTGGTTGATCGCTTCGGTCAGCGACAGCCCGCGCATCATCGCCGCGGCACCTTCGCGCAGCGCCGGGAAGATCCAGTCGCGCGACTCGAGGGCGGCGACCGAGCCGACCGTCGCGGCTTCCTGGCCGAGGATCGGCCCGTAGAAGCCGATGCGGCCCTGCCGCTGCAGCATCAACATGCGCCGGTCGAACTCGCGCACCTGCACCATCTGCTCGTACAGGAACAGCAACGTCGCCTCGGGCAGGTTCGGGTCCTTGCCCTTCTGCACGGTGCCGTCGTCTTCGAGCAGGCGGACGAGGCCCTGCCCCGACGTGCCCGCCATGCTCGTCGGTGTGCTGGTCGCCGCTTTGGCGACGACGGCCTTGGCGGGGGCGGCCTTCGCGGCAGCCGGCTTCGGTGCGGTCCTGGGCGCCGCCTTGGCCATAGCCTTGGCGGGCGCCTTCTTCACGGTCTTGGTCTTCGCCATCGCAGAACTTCCTGGCTCAGCCGAGCAGCATGCGCCACGGCTGCTCGAGGCAGTCCTTGACGACGTTCATCCAGCGTGCGCCGGTGGCGCCGTCGACGATGCGGTGGTCGATCGACACCGACAGGTACATCTTCTTGCCGGCGACGATCGCGCCGTTCTTGACGATCGCGGCGTCCTTGATCGCGTGCACGCCGAGGATCGCGACTTCGGGGAAGTTGATGACCGGCGTCGCGAACAGGCCGCCGATGTTGCCGGCGTTGGTGATCGTGAACGTGCCGCCGGTGAGGTCGTCGACGGTGATCTTGCCGTCGCGCGTGCGCGCGGCGAGTTCCTGCAGTTCCTTGGCGAGCTCGGTGACCGACTTGCGGTCGACGTCCTTGATCACCGGGACGATCAGGCCTGAGTCGGTGTCGGTGGCGATGCCGAAGTTGAAGTACTTCTTCACCACCAGCTCCTGGCTCACTTCGTCGAGCGACGCGTTCATCATCGGGAACTCGCGCATTGCCGCGACGATCGCCTTCATGATGAACGGCAGGTAGGTGACGTTGATGCCCTTGTCGGCGAACGTCTTCTTGGCCTCGCCGCGGATCTTCACCAGTTCGGTGACGTCGAGGTCGTCGACGTAGGTGAAGTGCGTCGCGGTGTACTTCGACCGCGTCATCGCCTCGGCGATCTTGCGGCGCAGGCCGCGGAACGGGATGCGTTCCTCGCTGCGGCCGGCGGGCGGCGGTGCGATCGCGATCGGCGTGAACGCCTTGGCGCCCGCGCTGCCGGCCGCCGCCGGTGCGGCGGTGCGTGCGGCGGGGGCGGCGCTGGTGTTCGTGGCTGCGGCGAGGTCGTCGTTGGTGATGCGGCCGCGCGGGCCGGTGGCGGCGACGGTGGCGAGGTCGATGCCGAGTTCGCGCGCGCGGCGGCGCGTCGCCGGCGCAGCGAGCACCTTGCCGGGGCTCGCCTGCACGAATGCGGCCGCGGCGGGAGCGGGCGCTGCCGCGGCGACCGGCGCGGGCTTCGGCGGGGCAACCGGTGCCGGTGCGGCAGCCGCCGCCTTGGCGGCTGGTGCCGGCGGCGGCGTCGGCGCCGCAGCGGGCTTCGCCGGCGCGGGTGCGGGTGCGGCAGCAGCGCCGCCGGCTGCGCCGGCGTCGATCACCGCGATCACGTTGCCGACCGGGACGACGTCGCCTTCCTTGCAGCGCAGCTCGGCGATCGTGCCGGTGAACGGCACGGTGATCGTGACGGTGGCCTTGTCCGTCATCACTTCGACGAACTCGTCCTCCTCCTTCACGGCCTGGCCGGCCTTGACCTTCCAGCTGACGATCTCGCCTTCGGCGATGCCTTCGCCGATGTCGGGCAGTTTGAATTCCTTGAGTGCCATGGTTCGTGCTTCCTGTCGAATGCGTGGGTTTGGTTCGCGGCTCGCGGGCGGTCGTGCGGGCGGCAATGCGGTCGGTTGACGGATCCGGTCGGCGCGCAAGGCGCCTGCCGGCTCACCAGACGAAGGTCTTCTCGATGCCGGCGAGAACGCGCTTCTCGTCGGGCATGTAGAGGTGTTCGAGCGTGTACGGGAACGGCGTGTCGAAGCCGGCGACGCGCACGATCGGGCCTTCGAGGTGCTCGATGCACTTCTCGGCGACCAGGGCCGACAACTCGGCGCCGTAGCCGCAGGTCTTCGGGGCTTCGTAGACGACGACGCACCGGCCGGTCTTCTTGACCGACTCGAGCACCGTCGCCTCGTCGAGCGGAACCAGCGTGCGCAGGTCGACGATCTCGACGCTGCGGCCGGCCTGCGCGGCGGTCTCCGCCGCGGCTTCGCACACCGACACCATCGCGCCGTAGCACAGCACGGTCACGTCGGTGCCTTCGCGGGCGATGCGTGCCTTGCCGAGCGGCACGACGTGTTCGCCGAGCGGCACCTCGCCCTTGCCGTGGCGATAGATGCGCTTGGGCTCGAGGAACATCACCGGGTCCTCGTCGCGGATCGAGGCGATCAGCAGGCCCTTGGCGTCGGCCGGCGTGCTCGGGATCACGACCTTCAGCCCCGGCGTGTGGCAGAAGTACGCTTCGGCCGACTGGCTGTGGTAGTGGCCACCGCGGATGCCGCCGCCGTACGGCGAACGGATCACCATCGGGCAGGTGTACTCGCCGCCGCTGCGGTAGCGCATCTTCGCCGCTTCGCTGACGATCTGGTCGAACGCGGGATAGATGAAGTCGAGGAACTGGATCTCGGCGATCGGGCGGATGCCGTAGACGGCCATGCCGATCGCGGTGCCGATGATGCCGCACTCGGACAGCGGCGTGTCGAAGCAGCGCTTCTCGCCGAACTCTTCGAACAGGCCGGCGGTGGCGCCGAACACGCCGCCCTTCTTGCCGACGTCTTCGCCGAACACGACCACCCGATCGTCGTTGCGCATCTCGGTGCGCATCGCGTCGGTGATCGCTTCGAGCATCGTCATCACCTTGGTGCCGGCCTTGGCTTCGCCGGCCTTTTGCTGGGTCGCAGTCATGGGAGTCACTCGTTCGTGTGGCCGGGGGATCAGAGGGGGAAGTGGCCGACCTGGGCGCCGACGCCGCCCTTCGCCATCAGGTCGTGCAGTTCCTGGCGCTGCGCCTTCAGCTGCGGCGTCAGGTTCATGTAGACGTCGTCGAACACGGTCTCGGGGCCCGGATTCGGCATGGCTTCGGCGGTCGTCACCGCCGTCTGGATCGCCGCCTTGGCGCCGTCGACGCAGTCCTTCTCGAACGCGTCGTTCCAGAGCTTCTTGTGCTTCAGGTAGAGCTGGAACCGTGCGATCGGATCCTTCTTCTTCCACGCCTCGTATTCCATGGCGTCGCGGTAGCGCGCGGCGTCGTCGGAGCTCGAGTGCGACGCCATGCGGTGCGTCACGGTCTCGACCAGCGTCGGCCCGTCGCCGCGCCGGGCGCGGTCGACCGCTTCCTTGCAGACGCGGTAGACCGCGAGCAGGTCGTTGCCGTCGACGCGCACGCCCGGCATGCCGTAGGCGTCGGCCTTGATCGCCATCGACTCGCTGGCGGTCTGCTTGCACGACGGGACCGAGATCGCGTAGCCGTTGTTCTCGCAGACGAACACGACCGGCGCCTTGTAGACCGCCGCGAAGTTGAGCCCGGTGTGGAAGTCGTTGCTGCTGGTGCCGCCGTCCCCGCAGAAGGTCATGAACACGGTGTCGTCACCGCGCATGCGGGCGGCCATGCCGGCCCCTGCGGCCTGCGTCAGCTGCGTGCCGATCGGCGAGCTGATCGAGACGAAGTTCGCCTGGCGGAAGCTGTAGTGCACCGGCATCTGGCGGCCCTTGCTGGTGTCGCCGGCGTTGCCGAACCACTCGCAGACGATCTTGTCGATCGGCACCTGCCGCAGCAGCAGGATGCCCGGCTGGCGGTACGCCGGGAACAGCCAGTCGCTGTCCTTCAACGCGTAGGCCGCGCCGAGGTGCGAGGCTTCCTGGCCGGTCGACTGCAGGTAGAAGCCGATGCGCCCCTGCCGCTGCAGCGCCAGGCCGCGGTCGTCGAGCGCGCGCGTCGTCACCATCAGCCGGTAGAGCTTCTGCAGCTCGGCGGCGGGCAGGTTCGGATCCTTGCCCTTCTGGGCCTTGCCGTCTTGGTCGAGGATCGTCAGCAGTTCCAGGCTCATGCGGGTCACTGGGTGGGGGAAGCGTTCGCGGCGGCGAGTGCCTGCCGCTGCCGGACCATGCCGGCGAGATAGAACTCGGCCGCCTTGTAGCTCGAACGGACCAGCGGCCCGGCGGCGACGTAGAGGAAGCCCTTCTGCATCGCGCGCGCCTCGAGGGCGGCGAAGCGCGCCGGTGTGATGTGTTCCCGCACCGGCAGGTGCAGCATCGTCGGCCGCAGGTACTGGCCGAACGTGACGACGTCGACGCCGTGTTCGCGCAGGTCGTCCAGCGTCTGGTCGACCTCGCGTTCGCTCTCGCCGAGTCCGAGCATGATCGACGACTTGGTGACCACGCCGGGGCGCAGTTGCTTGGCCAGCCGCAGGGTTGCCAGCGAACCGACGTAGCTGCAGCGGTGGTCGCGCACGCGCGGCGTCAGCCGCAGGACGGTTTCGACGTTGTGCGCGTAGACGTCCGGGCCGCCGGCGAGCACGGTCGCCACCATCTGCGCGGTGGTCTGCGTCTGTCGTTTGCCCGCGAGCCAGTCACCGACCAGCGCCTCGACCAACATGTGCGGGGCGCGGCGTTTGATCGCGGCGATCGTTGCGGCGACGTGGCCGGCGCCGCCGTCCGGCAGGTCGTCGCGGTCGACCATCGTCAACACGACGTACTTGAGGCCCATCGCGACGCATGCTTCGGCGACCTTCTCCGGCTCGTCGGCGTCGACCGGCGTGCCGTCGGCGTGCGTCTTCACCGCGCAGAACCGGCAACCGCGCGTGCACACGTCGCCGAGCACCATGAACGTCGCGGTGCCGCCGGCCCAGCATTCGCCCAGGTTCGGGCACTTCGCTTCTTCGCAGACCGTGTGCAGGTTGCGTTCGCGCAGGGTGTTCGTCAGCGCGGCCACGGTCGGGCCCTGGGGCAGCGGCACCTTCAGCCAGTCTGGCTTCTGGCCGGGGGTGATGCGCTTGTGGGGGATCGACGACGTCATGCGGGCGGGCGCGGCAGCGAAGGAAGGCCGGGACGATAGGAATCAGGTCCCGCGGGCGCCAATTGGATACCGACAAGTATGCAACCTCTGCCAGCCCATCCCCGGTCAGGCGCCTGGCTCGTGTTGGCGACGCAATTCAGTTTCCGATAACGATTTGCATCGCATCCGACGATCCGAACGGCAGCGGATGCGCGGCCAGGTTCGCATCCAGCACCAACGACTGCAGGCCGAGTTGCACTCCACCGAGGGCGCCGTCGTTCGGGATCGGCAGCGGGTAGATCGCGGATCCGAACGCGTCGGCGACGCTCGCTACGAGCACATCCGGCAGCACGTGCACCAGCACGCACGGCTGTGCGCCCGGCAGCGGCACGCCGACCGGGGCGACGGTGCCGGCCATCACCGCGAACAAGACCAGCGCCGCAGGTGGGGTGTTGTCGGTCGCGAGCAGGAAGCCCGCGTTGCCGACAACGGGTTCGCCCGCGGCGCCGACGTAGGGCGGACCCGCGGTGGTGTTGCACGGTTGTCCGATGAACTGCAGGCTCGCCGGGGTGCGCACGAACCGCACGCCGCGGTAGGCGGTGTTGGTCGGGGCGCTCGCCAGCACCAGGGCTGTCGCTGCGGCCCCACTGTCGACGACCTTGACCAGGGTGTTGGCGGTGGTGGTCGCGAACAGCGTCGTGACGCCGCCCGCGACGATGCCGGACAAGCCACGGCAGCCGACGTTCGAGGCCGGCGCGAGCGTGTACTGGAGTGTCCACACGCCGGCGATCTGGACCCACTTCTGGATGCCGCCGAGCCCCGTCGTGCGGTCGTCGGCGACGTACAGCGTGGTCGCGTTGGCGAAGAAGAAGTCGTACGGCGATGGCCCGGTCGCGGTCGGGAAGCCGGGCAACAACGTCGTGGTCTGCGGACTGTTCGTGGGCAGGCCGCTGCCGACCTGGCACACCCCGAATGCGCTGCCGCTGGCGGTCACGCAGTACACCTCCGTGTTCCACACGTCGACCCGCCGGATGTTGGTGATGGCGGCATCCAGCTGGAGGGACGTCGTCGCCCCCAGGCTGGCGACGTAGCGCACCGACGGGTTGTTGGCCGCCGAAGCCGTTCCCGCGGTCCAGAACTCGAGGCCCGAGTAGCTCGCGGCGCCGCGCACGTTGTTGCCGGAGTAGGCGTCGGCCAGTGCGGTGGAGCTGTCGATGGTCTCATCGAGGCCGATGCGCGCGATGACGCGGTTGACCGACGAACTCGACGAACTGGCCACCGAGGCTCCTCCCGGGGCGATGCCGTAACCGGCGACGAGGAGATGGCCGGCGCGGGCCGTCTGGGTCAGGGCCCCTTCCGAGGTGGCCGTTCCCGACAAGGTCACCGGTCGATGCGCGCCGTTCTGCGCCGTCGGCAACGACACCGTCTGCACGTAGGTGCCACCTGGCGTGTATTCGTCCAGGAACGCCGCCGTCGCCGCATTGGTCAGGGCCGCAGTGCCGTCGCCGACGCGCAGCACGACCACGTTGCCCGGAGAGATCTGGGCTGTGACCGAGGACAGGAAGCAGCTGAACAGGACGACGGAACGGGCGCGCAGCATGGTGGGAGAGGGGGCGGGCACCGGCTGAAGCGGCGGCCTTCCCACAGTAGCACGCCAATCGGTGCGCGAGGATCGATGGGCATCTCGGTCGCTACGCTCGATCGCAAGGCGCTCGTCGGCGCGGCTATCGCCGCTTGCAGCCGGCGTGCAACGCGACTTCGCGCTCGTGCCTAGCCGCCGCAGCAAGCTGCGGCACCAGGCCCAATCGTCTCAGTTGCCTCATCGCCCCGTCTGCGGCGCGGCTATCGCCGCTTGCAGCCGGTGCGCAACGCGACTTCGCGCTCGTGCCTGGCCGCCGCAGCAAGCTGCGGCACCAGGCCCGATCGTCTCAGTTGCCAACGGTGATCTGCAGCGCGTCCGACGTGCCTACCGGGATGTCGAAGCCGACCAGCGACAGGTCGAACGCCGCCACCTGGGCCGCGAGCAGCAGGCCCCCGAGCGAAGCGCTGTTGGGGAGCGGGATCGGCGTGGTCGCCGCACCGGCGCCGTCCGCGAGCGTGAACAGCAGCAGGTCGGGCAGGAAGTAGATCTGCACGCAGGCCGGGGTGCCCGGGACCGGGAAGCCGATCGGCGACACCGGCCCGCCGTGCAGCAGGAACATCGCGAACTGGTTCGCGCCGCAGTTGCCCGCGGTCACGGCGAAGTTCGCATTGCCGGTGACCGGCTGGCCACCGGCCGTGCCGACCGTCGGCGTGCCGTTGTTGTTGGCGCACGCGACGCCGCTGTGGACCAGGTTCGACGGCGTGCGCACGAACTGCACGTCACGGAACGCCGTGTTGGTGGCCGCGGTCACCAGCGTGGTGAACGGCGAGCCGCTGCCGGCGTCGACGACGCTGACGACTTCGGCCAGGGCCGAGGTCGTGGTGGCGAACAGCGTGGCGACGCCGCCCTGCACGTGACCCGACAGCCCGCGGCAGCCGGTGGTGGCGTTTGGGGCCAGGGTGTACGCGAGCACCCAGGCGCTGCCGTTCCAGGTCCACTTCTGGATGCCGCCGTTGCCGTTGGTCCGGTCGTCGGCGACGTACAGCGTGTTCGCATCGGCGAACCAGAAGTCGTAGGCCGAAGCGCCGGTGCCGGTCGTGATCGACGTGATCGTCTGGCCCGTCGTCGTCGGCAGGCCGGTTCCGACCGTGCTGACGCCGAGGAACGCACCGGACGACGAACTGCAGTAGAGCTGGCCGTTCCAGATGTTGATGCACCGCAGGTTGGTCACGGTCGAGCTCAACTGGGTCGACGTCGACGCACCGAGCGCCGCGACGTGGCGTGCACCCGGCGTCGGCGCCGTGCCCGTTCCGGCCGTCCAGAACGACGTGCCGTCGACGCTGGCGACGCTGCGGAAGTTGTTGCCCGTGTAGGCATCACCGAGGGCCGTGCTCGAGTCGACGACGCCGTCGAGTCCGATGCGGCAAATGACGCGGTTGACGCTGGCCGAAGCGGAGCTGGTCACGCCCGCGGTGCCGACCACGGCGTCGTATCCCGCCGCGAGCAGGTAGCGGCCGTCGACGGACTGGCTGATGAAGCCGTTCGACGTCGCGGTGCCCGAATCGGTCACGGCGCGGTTGCCGCCGCTCGCGATGGTCGGCAAGGCGATCGTCTGCACGAACACGCCGGCCGGGGTGTACTCGTCGAGGAAGCGCGCCGTGGCGGCGTTCGACAGCGCGGCGCTGCCGTCGCCGACGCGCGACACGAGCAGATTGCCCGGCGTGATCTGGGCGAGCAGGGTGGGGGCGAGAACGGCCAGCGTGGTGGAGATGGCCGCGGAACGGAGGATGTGCATTCGGGTTGCTTCGGCTTGGACTCGGAAAGCCGAGCAACCTAGGCGACCACGTGAAGGAACCTCGAGTGGCCGATGAATGGTGCCGCGGCGCGTCAGGTGCCCGGCGCGCCCCATGCGCCGTGCCGCAGCAGCTCGTGCGGTGCGTAGTTCGCCTTGTAGTGCATCGTCGGGCAGCCCTCGATCCAGAAGCCGAGGTAGTAGTACGGGATGCCGTGTTGCGCGGCCCAGTCGATCTCCGCCAGCACGGAGAACACGCCGAGGCTGCGGTCGGCTTCGTCCGGGTCGAAGAAGTGGTAGACCGCGGACACCGAGCGGGTGCAGACGTCGACGATGCTGACCGCCACCAGGCGATCGCCGACCGTGTAGCGCAACTCGAGGGTGTCGACCACGTCGCCGGCGTAGAGCCAGTTCGTGAACGCCTCGCGGCTGTCGTCGCGCGCTGGGTCGGGGTGCTGGTGCTGCAGGTACTTGCGGTACAGGGCGTGCGTTTCGTCCGTGGCCTCTGGTTTCCGCGCCTGCAACACCACGTCCGGGTTGCGACGCAACACGCGACGTTGGCTCTTGCTCGGCCGGAACGTCGCCACCGGCACGCGGATCGGCACGCACGCTGCGCAGTCGGGGCAGGCCATGGCGTAGAACACCTGGCCGCTGCGGCGGAAACCGAGGTCCATCAGGTCGTGGTAGATCGCCGCATCGACGTGCTCGGCGAGGAACGCGCGCTCGCGCGCCACCTTGCCCGGCAGGTAGTTGCACGGGCGCTGCGGCTGCAGCGGCAGGCTGGCGACGAAGGCTTGCAGGTTGTCGGACGCACCGCCGGTCATGGTCGGGATGCTACGGCAGCGTGATCGTGGCCGCGGAGTCCTCGGGTTCGCTCAGAACGGGTTCTTCGGTTCACGTTCGTTCTGGGCTCGGGCCAGCACGAAGTCGAGGTACTTCAGCGCCGTGTGCGGGTTGCCGCAGCGGCTCTCGCGCGCGGCACTGGTCAGCTGCGCGAACGTCGCCCGTCGCTGCAGCAACTCCTCACAGAACCGCAACGTCGCCGCGGGGCCGTCGAAGAACTCGCGCCGCCAGTGCAGCCATGCGCGCTGGGCCTCGGGTTCCACGGCACTGATGCCGAGCTTGCGTTCGGCGTCGCCGATCAACCGATGCAGGGCGAGGGCCGGCAGGCCGCGGGTGTCGGTGAACGCCGGAGCCGGGCGCGCCTGCATCACGGTGGGGCGGTAGACCAGCGGTTGCTTGCGCCGCGGCCGACGGCGGCGGCGCGCGTGCGCCTGCAGCACCGGGGCCAGTGCGGGCAACGCGAAGCTCGGCGTCAGCCAGGCCTGCACCGCGATCTCGTCGGCCAGCAGCATCGTGACCGGACGCCCGAGGATCGGATGGCGCCGCGGCCGCGCCACTTCCTCGGGCAGGTAGACGCGGCGCGCGGCCCACTGGCCGCCGTGGTTCGCGTCGCCGGGCAGGCGCACGGTCATCGTGCCGGCGGCGGCGCTGATCAGTTCGGCGTCGATCGCTTCGACGTTCGGGAAGAAGATCTTGCTGGAGAACCCGGCGAGCACCGCACCGGCATCGGTGCCGTAGAGCGAGTGGATCTGGCTCGTGCTCTGCACCGCGGCGACCACGCCGACGCGGCGGCTGCGCAGCGTGTTGAGGTAGACCGGGAAGCGCGGAATCGCGCCGATCGCCGAGCCGAACTCGTCGACCACGACCGACACCGGGAAACGCAGGCGTGCGTCCGGGCGGCGTTCGGCGGCTTCGATCGCGCGGTCGAAGATCTGTTGCACCAGCACGTTGAAGATCGGCCGCAGGCGTTCGATCCGGGTCTCGCTCATCTCGACGACCAGCACCTGCGGCCGCACGAACAAGTGTTCCAGCTGCAGTTCGGCATGCGACAGCACCGCGCACAGATCCTGGTCGAGCATCGCGACGAGGCGCATGCTGGCGTCGGCCAGGCAGGTCTCGGCGTTGTGGCTGCCACTCTCCAGGAACGCAGCGAACTTGGCGACTTCGTGCACCTTCAGCCACTCGAGCAGCTTCGGCCGCGGCAGATCGAGCACCTCGCAGACGCGCGGCAGCGACAACGTCTCGTCGGCCGTGTGGCACAGGCCGAGGATCACGCCGGTGAGGATGTCGATCGAGTTGTTGCGCCAGAACGGGCTGTCGATCGAAACCTTGTTCTCCACCGCCAGCACCAGCGAAGCCGCGATCGACTGCGCCATGGTCTTGTCCATGCCGGCGCGCAGCGGGTTCCAGCCGAGGCTGCCGCCGGGATCGGTCAGGTTCAGCCGCAGCACGCTGGCGCGCGGGCGGCCGAGGCGGACCGCGAGGTCGCGCAGCACTCCGAACTGGTCGCCCTTGGGGTCGAACACGACGACGGTGCGGCGGCGATCGGCGAGCAGGCTTGCGGTCATCGGCAGCACGAACTGCGTCGTCTTGCCGACGCCCGGCGGACCGACCGACAGCACGTGGCGGTTCAGCGTCTCTTCCGAGAACTCGAGCCGCATCGGCCCGTGCACGCGGTTGCACTTGCGGACCGGATCGTCGACCAGTGGCCACACCCGTTCGAGCGCGACGGCGTGTGGATCGCGTCCGGTTGCGTCGGGGCCGGCTGCGGCGGTGCGGAACATCGTGCGCAGGTCTTCGGCGCGCGCCCGTCGCGATGGGCCGAGCAGTGGCGTGCCGGCATCGGGAACGTGCGGCGGCAGCTGGGTCGGATC
>JAEUHV010000478.1 GCA_016794485.1 Planctomycetota bacterium | reverse complement strand
GCAGAACAAGAAGGGCCCGATCGAGGGCATGGACAACAAGAAGTGGAAGACGTTGCGTCGCCGCTCGCCGGAGGTGGACGTGTTCACCACCAACGACGCTGCGAAGGCTCTGGCCAAGCAGGCGGCGGCCACGCAGGGAATCGTCAGCGAAGCGTTCCTGAACGCCCAGAAGGGCGAGAAGGTCGCGTTCCTCGAGAAGACGTCGAGCTACCTGCACGCCGGTTCCGGCAAGTTCGACAAGCCGTTCACCAAGGGTGAGGCCTGGCAGGGCGAGCCCGAGTTCGACGAGTCGTCGCAGACCTACGCGGTGCAGGTGTCGGTGCCGGTGTTCGATCCGGCCGACGCGAAGAAGGCGATCGGCGTGCTCGTCGTCGGCCTCAACCTGACGCAGATGGCGAAGCCCGCGCCGGCGAAGTGAGCGACGCGCGGCGCCGATGGTCTCCACCCAAAAGCCCCGACCCGAACGAGCGACAATGTCCTCCACCTTCGACTGGTTGCGCGCCCGCTTCACCGTGCGCCTGCGCCTGCTGGCGCTGGTCGCGTTCGCCTCGTTGTTGCTCGGCTGGCTCGGCCATCGGTTGCTCGGCGGCATCGAACAGATGGGGGCGTCGGTGGCACATCTCGCCGAGCGCGACCTGCCGGCCGTAGATGGCATCGGTCGGGTGCGGGCGCAGTTCCTGCGCGCCTACCTCATCGAGCGCAGCCTGTTGTTCCAGAGCATGGGTTCCGAAACGGCCAAGGAACTGGTGCGCGAACACGGGGCTGCGATCGCTCTCGCCGAAGAGTCGTGGTCGAAGTTCGTCGCCGCGGTTCCCGCCGACGCGGCACAGAACGGCTTTGCCAAGGCGTTCGCCGAGTGGTGCAAGGTCAGCAAGGAGGTGCTCGGGATCCTCGGCGACGACACGCCTGCGGCACGCCGCGACGCGATCGACTTGTCGATGGGGCTCAGCAAGGAGAACGCGGCCGCGGTCGAGCAGGCCCTCGACGAAGCGACGAAGGCCTGCCAGTCGTCCGCCGTGGCCGCCAGCGCCGCGGCGATCGCCGACGCCAGTGCCTTGCGCGAATCGTTCGTCGAGCAACTGACCCTCGGCACGATCCTCCTGGTCGTGCTCGGATTGGTCGTCGTGCACAGCGTGGTGCGGCCACTCGGCCGCGTCGTGCGGGCCTTGCAGCAGTGCGCCGACGGCAACGGCGACCTGACCCAGCGCCTGCCGGTGGCGAGCGGCGAAGTCGGCGCGCTCGCCAAGGCCTTCAACCGCTTCGTGGAGGGGTTGCACGCCATGGTCGGTTCGCTGCGGCAGACGGCCGGTCGCGTGGCCGATGCGGCCAAGGCGGTGGCCGAGGTCGGTGACGGCGTGACCGGCAGTGCTGGCGCGGTCGAGCAAGGAGTCGCCAAGGCGAGCACGGCTTCCGATCGCGTCGCCCAGACCACGGCGAGGGCCGCCGATTCCACCAGGGAACTCAGCACCAGCATCACCGCGATCGCCGAGAGCGCGCAGCGGCTGATGGTCACCGCGCAGGAAGTGCGGCAACGGGCGGAGACGACCTACCAGGTGGTCGACGAAATGGGCCGCGATTCGAGCCACGTGCAGCGCATCGTCGGGATGATCGAGTCGATTGCGCGCCAGACCAACCTCCTGGCCTTGAACGCGTCGGTCGAGGCCGCGCGCGCGGGCGAAGCCGGGGCCGGGTTCGCGGTCGTCGCCGAACGCGTCAAGTCGTTGTCGATCGAGACCGCGAAGGCCACGGCCGAGATCGGCGAGCGCATCGAGTCGTTCGTCGGCCGGGTCGCAGACACGCAGAAGGCGATCGGCGAGATCAAGGAAGCGACCACGCATCTCGAGACCAGCACCGCCGGCATCGCCTCGTCGGTCGAGGAGCAGAGCGCGGTGACGCACGACTTCGCCGATTCGTTCACGGTGATCCGCGATGCCGGCGAGAGCATCGCGACCGAGATGCAGGCCATGCAGGGTTCGGCCCGTTCGGCCTCGACGGGGGCGGCGGCAGCGCGGCAGTCTTCGTC
>JAEUHV010000469.1 GCA_016794485.1 Planctomycetota bacterium | reverse complement strand
CACCACCGGGGCGCCGTTCACCAGCAGCTGCACCCCGGGCAGGAAGCGCGTGCCGGTGATCGTGATCGGTTGGCCGACCGCAGCACTGAGCGGCGCCACCGCAGTGATCGTCGGCGGCAGCGACGGCGCGAAGTCGAGGTCGATCGCGTTGGTGACGCCGAGCCCGAACGGACTCGCGGGCGCCAACGTCACCGCCTGCAGCGTGATCGCCAGCGGCGACGTCACGACCCCGGGCGGCAGCGCGATGGTGTACGGCGTGGGCGCGGCCGGCAGCACCGCCGGGAACAGGCCGAAGGTGTCGGCGAGCACGAGCTCGGAGGCGCCGAACGGCAGCACCGGGAAACACGTCTCGCCAAAGCCGAGCTGCGTGCCCAGCGCACCGGGCTGCGGCAGCAGTGACGCGAACAACACGTACGGCGCGGCGGTGCCGCCCGGCGGGTTGGCGATGCCGATGCCGAACGACTGGTGCGTGGAGAGGTGCACTTCGCGCAGCGCCCCACCGCTGCTGCCTTGCACAGTCAACGTGTCGACGCCGAGCGAGCCGGCGTAGCACGGGTGCGCCAGCGGCGTCGAGGTCCAGTCCCACGACAGGATCTCGCACAGTTCGGTCAGCGTTCCGTTGCCCGTGGTGGCGCAGAAGCCGAGCCACGCGACCCCGTTCGCCAGGTTGGTGCCCGGCGCAGCGGCGTTGTTCAGGTACTGGCCGCCGGTCACGAGGTTGAAGGCGCGCGTGAACAGCGGAGTCGCCGAGCCGTCGACGAACACTTCGATCGTGCCGGGAACGTAGCGGATGCGCAGCGAGTGCACCTGGCCGTTGGCGAGCACGGTGGCCGGCGTCCCGCGCGCGATCGAGTACTGCTCGTACTCGTGGTTGCCGGTCGCTCCGCGCGTGTGGATCGTGACTTCGTTGGCGCTCGTGTCGCTGATCGGCGCCACGTCCATGTAGGTGTCGTACTCGATCGCGATCGAGTTGCGGATGCCCACGGAGCTGTTGGCGCCGGTGCCGTAGCCCATGCCCCAGATGGTGCCGCCCGTCGTCGCCGTGCCGTTCGGGTCGTCGTGGATCACGAACGCCATGCCCTCGGCCTTGGTGCCGGCGGTCGGCGGCGTGATGCGGAACGTGAACGTCGTGTCGAAGCCGGCGATGACCGGCATCTGCGCCGTGCGCCAGAACCAGCCGGTCTGGTTGCTCGAGCTCGCGGTGAGGCGCAGCGCGCCGGCGTTCGCGGTGGCGTTGCCGAGCAACGCCAGTCCGGTGGTCGCATTGAAGTTCGGATACGAGAACGACTGGGCGGAGAGCGACGCGGTCGCGAGCAGCGCGGCCGAGGTGAGTCGACGGATCATCGGGTGCAGTGGCGAGGGATCAGGGGGCGAGAAGGGCGGGCACCATAGCAGGAGCGCCACTTGCCGGAATGTCGCCAGCACGCCCACTTCGCTTCATTTCGCCACAGCGGCAGCGAGCGCGTCACCCGCGGTCTGGTGTTCCTCCAGCATGCGGTCGAGCGGCGGGCACAGCAGGGTCGCCAACATCAACGCGAGGTCGGCGGATGCATCGACCGTCACCTTCTCCCCGGCCCCGGCCGCACGCGACAAGTCCTCGAGCTCCGACTTGCGTTCCTTCATCCGCGCGGCGATCTGCTTGTGGACGTTCGCCATGGCATCGCGATCCGCCGCGGTCATCCGATCGCCGAGCCGCTCGCCCAACGAGAACATCGGCCCCACGAACTCCTCGTAGAGCCGACGGACGTCGTCGGTGAAGGTGCGGGCCAACAACGCCTGGCGGTCCTTGCCGCGCGACAGGGTCGCGATCGCCTCCTGGAAATCGCGGTGGTTGCGGGCGCGCGCCACGACCGCCAGCCGCGCGGGTCCTGGACGCCCGGCGAGGTGGGTGCGCAGCGTGGCACGGAGCGGCTCCGCCGCGACGGCTCCGGCCTGCCGCCAAACGGCGTCGACGAGCCCGACCGCCCGCCGTTCGACGCCCGCAGCCCCCATCCACGGCATCGTTTCGTCCAGCTGCCGCAGGTGCGTCGCGTGAGCGAGCAACTCGCCGACCGCCGCCACGGCGACGGCCGGATCGCCGTCCGCCAACGCCTGCCGCGCGCGCGCGTCGACGAGCACCTGCATGGCCTGGCAGTCGATCGTCAGCTTCTCGGCGAACTCCGTCGCGGAGTCGCCGGTGAGGCGCGAGCGCGAACGGAGCGTCGGCACGGCCAAGGCGAGGCGCCACGCCGCGAACGCCGGCCCAGCCGCCACCACGGCCGCACGCCAGGCCGCGGACTCCGCGGTGCGCCGCCACGCGGCGGGTGCGTCGTCGCCTTCCAGCGGCAAGCCCTCCAACCGCTGGCCGAACGCCGCGTGCAGCCGCGCCTGCAGGCGACGGTAGTGCCCCGCCGCATCGGCCGAGCGCAGCATTTCCGGTGCGAACTCGCGCACGTGGAACTCGCGGCCGTCGCCGGCCTGGAACACGAGGCGCACGACGGCCTGGCCGGCATCGTCGACGTTCGCGGTGAGGAACAGGCAGCTGCTGGCCTCCCCGGCGTCGAAGGCGAGCCCGGGCACGTCGACCTTGTTGGCCTCGATCACGTTCTGCGCCAACGGCGACGTCACCGCCTCGGGCACGTCGTAGCCGACCACGTCGCGCGTCGGATGCAGGATCAGGCGGCTGCGGTGCACGTCGCCGGACACCAGCACGACGCCGTCGACGTCGTGTTTGCCGAGCCAGGCGAACAGCGCGTCGCGTTCGGGCAGCCAGTTGCCCCAGCAGTCCTTCTTGCCGGGCCGCACGCCGCCGTTCCAGACCATGCCGCACGCGAGCACCTTGCACGGCGCCGTCGAGGCGAGCAGCCCCGCCTGCAGCCATTCGGTCTGGGCCCGGCCCAGCGCGCTGCGTTCCCCCGGCGCCAGCAGCGACGGTTCGACGTCGGCGCAGGAACGGGTGTCGAGCAGGAAGACCTCGACCGGGCCGCGCCGGAACTTCGTCCAGATGCCGTGCGTGCCGTCGTCGTACCCGGCGTGCGCGTGGTAGTCGACGAACACCGGGCGCGCGGTCTCGCTGCCGGCGACCGCACCGAACGTGTCGTTGGTGGCGTAGTCGTGGTCGTCCCACGTGGTCCACGTCGGGATCGTCGCCAGCGTGTCGCGGATCGGTGGGAACGCGAAGAAGTCGCGGTGCCGCTGCCGGCGAGCGGCGACCGTGCCGAGGTCGATGTACGGGGTGTCGCCGAGCAACACGAGCGCGTGCGGCGCCCGCGCACGGATGCGGGCCCAGATCGGCTGTTCGGGCACGAGCTTCTCGTTGGCGCACGATCCGAACGTGACCGTCGCGGTGCGGGCCGCATCGGCAACGGACGTCGACCAGACGACGTCGGCTCCGGCGAACACCGTCGTGGCACCCTGCACGAGGCGCGGGACGTAGCGTTCGTCCGGGGCGAGCCCTTTCGCGACGAAATGCAGCGTGCCGTCGTTCGCCGCGGTCGCTTCGGCGTCGGCGGTCGCGACCGTTCCGTCGCGCAACGCGCGCAGGTGCAACGTCCAGGTTCCCGGCGCTGCGGCCCTGGCCCACACGTGCATCGTGGTGGTGTCGACGTGGCCGAGGAACGGGCCGTGCGTCAGGATCGGCACTGCGTCCTGCGCGACCGCGGCAACCAGTGGAACGAGGGCAACGAGCAGGACCTTCATGGCAGATGCGGTTCGAGGGCAGCGCGCCAGGCGGCGAGCTTCTGGGCCGGGGTGCGCCCCGCGTTCGCCGGGCTGGTCGACGGCAACGCGAGGATCGCGGGCGCGGCGACGGTCGCAGGCAACGACGCCGCGACGCGGCGGAACCACCGCAGCGCGGTGCCACCGTTGCACGCGACCACCCGCAGACGTGGCAACGTCGGCAGGAACGCGGCGAAGTCGTTGGGGCGCGCAGAGCCCGCTTCGATGTCGCCGTCGAGGCTGCCGTCGCGAGCGCAACTGCGCAAGACGTCCCACAGCGCGATGCCGGCATCGTGCAGCGCCGCGAGGCGCCGTTCGTACGGTGCATCCGCCGGAACACCGCACAGCGTCCCGACGATGGGCCAGAACGCATTGCGCGGATGCGCGTAGTATCGGCCGGCCTCGAGCGACGCCGCGCCCGGCATGCTGCCGAGCACGAGCACGCGGGCATCGGCCCTTGCCACCGGGGCGAAGCTGTGGACGACGGGCACGCGGCACAGACTATCGATCGCTGCGTCGATATGCTCCGCGCCCTCGAATGACGCCTCCGCCGAAGAAGCGCCGCCGCCGCTGGCCGCTGGCGATCGCCGCGATGCTGGTCGGCACGACCCTGGCCGTGGCGGGCGTGGAGATCCTGCTGCGCACGCTGGACCCCATCGGCCTCAACTACGCCGGCGAGTTCCATCGTTACGTGACCCAGGCAGTCGAATACTCCTGGCAAGGCAAGGCACTGGCGGACGTCGACCTGGACGGCCACCTGCTGCGCATGAAGCCCGGCATCGAACTGGACCTGGGCAGCTTCCGCGTCCGTTCGAACCGCTTCGGCTTGCGCGGCCCGGAGGTCGCCGAACCGAAGCCGGCGGACACGTTCCGCGTGTTGCTCCTCGGCGACAGCGTCGCGTTCGGTTGGGGAGTCGACGAGGAGGTGACGTTCGCCCGCCGCCTCGAGACCGAGTGGAACGCGGCGGCGAAGCGCCCGCGGCTCGAAGTCGTCGACACCGGCCACCCGCTCTACGACACGGTCCAGCAAGCGGCGACGTTGCGCGAGTTCCTGCCGCGCCTGCAGCCCGACCTGGTGCTGCTGGTCTACGTCACCAACGACCTCGAGCCCTCGCGCGACACGGTCGAGGCGCTGCTGGGCGGCCCCCCGCCCGATCCTGCCGAGATCCCCGTCCTGCCGCACGACTTCTGGAGCTGGACGGGCGAGACGCTGCAATCGGTGACGCCGGCCCTCGGCCAGTTGCTCGCGGCGCAGACCAACATCGAACGACGGGTGCAGCGCGGCCTGGGGGGCCGAACCTATGCGCCGGAGACGTTCGGCAAAGGCCCGCGCGGATGGGCGCGCAGCCAGAAGGCACTGCGCGAGATCCGCGACTCGTGCGCCGCCGTGAAGGTGCCGTTCCTGCTGCTCGACCACACCCGGCCGGCGATCACGTCGTTGCCGACGTTCTGCGGCGCGGAAGGCATCGCGATCGCCCCGTTCGCGTTCTCGGACGCCGACCTCGCCAACGGCATCTGCATCAGCCTGCTCGACTCGCACGCCAACGCGAAGGGTCACGACCTGCTGCTGCAGCGTCTGCGGACGCTGTTGCTCGAACGTGGCCTCTTGCCGCGATGACGCAACCGGCCGATACCGTGCGCCATGGTCCAACCGCCGCCCGCCGAACGGTTCCACCGACGGTTCCTGGACGAACTGCCGGGTGATCCAGCGACCGCAGCCGCGCCGCGCGCCGTGGTCGGGGCGGCATGGTCCCGGGTGCAACCGACGCCGGTGGCCGCCCCGCACCTCCTGGCCTTTTCGCATCGGCTCGCGGCCGAACTCGGCCTCGCCGGCGGCCTCGAACTCGATCCGTCGACCGCAGCCGTTCTCGGCGGCAACGCCCTCTGGCCCGGCATGGATCCGTACGCGGCGAACTACGGCGGCCACCAATTCGGCCACTGGGCAGGCCAACTGGGCGACGGCCGCGCCATCGTGCTCGGCGAACTGCGGCGGCCCGACGGTGCGATCGCCGAGCTGCAGCTCAAGGGCGCTGGACCGACTGCGTACTCACGGCGCGGCGACGGCCGCGCCGTGTTGCGTTCGTCGATCCGCGAGTTCCTGTGCAGCGAAGCGATGCACGCGCTCGGCGTGCCGACCACGCGCGCGCTGTCGTTGGTGGCGACCGGGGACCAGGTCGTGCGCGACATGTTCTACGACGGCAACGCGCGGCCCGAGCCGGGCGCGATCGTCTGCCGCGTCGCGCCTTCGTTCCTGCGGTTCGGCAACTACGAACTGCCGAGTGCACGCGGCGACGTCGCCCTGTTGCGCACCCTGGTCGACTTCACGCTGCGGCACCACTTCCCCGAACTCGGCACGCCGGCGCGCGACGCCTACGCGGCGCTGCTGCGCGCAGTCGCCGAGCGCACCGCCCGCCTGATCGCGCACTGGCAGGCGATCGGCTTCGTGCACGGCGTGATGAACACCGACAACCTGTCGATGCTCGGCCTCACCATCGACTACGGGCCGTACGGCTGGATCGACGACTTCGATCTCGGCTGGACGCCCAACACCACCGATGCGGCGCAGCGGCGCTACGCGTTCGGCAACCAACCGACGATCGGGCTGTGGAACGTGATGCGCCTCGGCGAGGCGCTGCTGCCGCTCGTCGACGGGGCCGAGTCGGTGGTCGAAGAGGCGCTGGCGGCCTACGACGCGACCTATTCCGGCGAAGCGACGCGCCGGTTCGCGGCCAAGCTCGGGCTCACGTTCTCCGCCGGCGAAGACGACGGCGCACTGCTGCGCGACCTGTTCACGTGGCTGCAGAAGACCGGCATCGACATGACGTTGTTCTTCCGGTCGCTGTCCAGGGTCGTGGTCGCAGCCGCGGCCCCGAGCACGCTGCCGGAAGCGATCGTCGCCGCGTGCTACCGCGAGCCCGACGCCGACGACCGCGCCGCCGGCGTTTCGTGGCTGCAGCGCTGGTGGCGCCGTACGCGCCGTGAGTCCCGCCCGGCGGCCGAACTCGCCGTGGCGATGGACCGCGTGAACCCCCGCTTCGTGCTGCGCAACTGGCTCGCGCAGGAGGCGATCGACGCCGCGCACGGCGGCAGTGCCGAGAAGGTCGCGCGGCTGCTGGAGGTGATGGCGCGGCCGTTCGACGAGCAACCGCAGCACGCCGACCTGGCGGCGAAGCGACCGGACTGGGCGCGCGACAAGCCCGGCTGCTCGGCCCTGTCGTGCAGTTCGTGACCACGCGACGCCCGACGATCCAGACCTGGACTCCCGCGTTCCCCGCACGCCGCTGACGAATCTCTCGCGGATTCCGTCGGAAACACGCCCGTTCCGTCCATCTCTTCTGGAGGCATCGAGAAGGATGGCGACCCCACACGATTCGTACGTACTGGCCACGTTCGGCGACACGACGCAGTTCGCGGCCTGGTTGAGGTGGCTGTTGCCGCCAGCACTCGCCATCAGGCTGGACTGGGCGACACTGCGTCGCGCGGAAGAACGGCACACCGACGCGCGACTGCACACCGGTGCACCGGACATCGTCTACGTGGCCGACTTCGTCGACGCGGCCGGCCAGGCCCGCGCCTTCCTGGAACATCGCAGCCGGGCCGCGGCGGACCTGCACGACACGGCCCTGCGCTACTCGGTCTACCTGCTGCGCAACGCCAGGCGGCAACGCGAGCGGGTCCCGACCGCCGTGCTCGGGCTCGTGCTCGCCCACGGCCAGAACCCGGTGGTCCTGCGGCCGCGCCTGCAAGCCGACTTGCCGGCGGACACGGCGGCTCCGTGGCTTCCCTGGCAACCCACGATCCAACTGCTCACCGACGACCTCACCCAGGCGACGGAAGAGGAACTGCTGGCACGACCCCTGTTGCCGGCGGGCCGGCTCATGATCCTCGCACTGCGGTTCCTGCCGGGACTCGAACCGCCGGCGACCCTGGCGGCGATCGCACGGTGGGCTCCACTGCTGCAGGAAGTCGCGGACGACGACCGCCGGTACGGCAGCGAACACCTGGGAGCCTTCTGCGACTATCTTCTGCAAGTCAACGACACCCCCGCCGAGGACGTGCACATGACACTCGACGACAACCTCAGAACCCCAGGGAGCGTATTCATGTCCACCGCCGACAAGCTGCGTGAGAAGGGCCGCGTCGAAGGCCGCGTCGAGGGCCGCGTCGAAGGCGTCGCGACGACTCTGCATCGCATCCTCACTCGACGGTTCGGCCCACTTCCCGCGGAGTTCACGGCCCGCCTTGCGGGCGCGTCGCTGGACCAACTCGACGCTTGGACCCAGCGTGTGCTCGACGCCGACTCGCTGCCAGAACTGTTCGCGGACGCGCCGATTCAGTAACGCAGGGCCACGAGCTGCGCACCGTCGAGGCCGAGCGTGACCACGAACAACCGGTCGTATTCGTCGTCGGCGATCGTCACCTTCGCGCGAACCCCAAGTTGGGCGAGCAACTCGGGAACGGTGTTGGAGTGGCCGCAGACGAGGACGCAGCCCGCCGAACTGCCGCGCAGCCGGGACGCCAGCGCCCCCTGGCTGCCAGTCCACGCTTGCGGCTGCACGCCGCGCGCCGCACACAACGGTGCCACCGTCTGGCCCGTGCGCGCCTTCGTGCTGGTGTAGACCGCGTCGACCTTCAGGTCGCGCAAAGCCGCCGCCAGCCGTTCGGCGCGCTGCTTGCCGGCGTCGCTCAGTTCGTCGGCATCGGGCCCGGTCTTCTCGGCGTGCCGAACCAACACGATCGTGGTGCGTGGCGACACCGCCTGGTCCTGGAACGCCCGGATGCGCGCCGCCACTTCGCGCGACACGTCGTTGGGCACCGGCACGGTCAGGTGGTACTGCCGCAGCACCCATCGATCGCCGCGCCTGGCGAGCACCCCCGAACCGCGACACTCGCCGTAGGCGGCGTTGTCGAACGTCTCGTCGAAGATCGCCACGTCGCCGTCCGGCTCGACGTCGACGAAGCGCTGCAGGCAAACGTAGGTCCAGGCCGAGTCGCGTTCGAAGTACGGCATCGCGAACGCACGGAACTGCGTCCCGGTCCACCGTTCGGTGCCGTCGGTGCCGAGGAACAGCGCGTCGTCGGGCAAGATCGCGAAGTAGCGCGCCTCGTCGCCGACCGCCGCTGCATCGTGGAAGTCGTCGAGCACCTGGGCGACGGTCCGTGCGACACCTGCGAGCTGCCGGCCGGAGTGCAGATGGGCCACCCGTTCGGCGATGCGTTCGGCTTCGTCGACGACGACCTCGATCCGGCGCGCGGGCAGCCGCCGCAACGCCTGGAGCGCGGATTCGGCCGTGTCCTGGCGCACCGTCACCGACTGGAACTCGACCCGATGCTCGAGCACGAACGGCACGAACCGCGAGGGATCGCCGGTGACGACGGCGTGCATTCCGCCCTGCTCGATGCGCACCTTGCGGCGCAACCCGGCGAACATGCGCCGCACGCCGTCGGGGCGCACGTCGCCCAGGTGCGGCACCACCGCCAACACGCCCTTGCTGGCAATGGCGCGCGCCACGGCGTCGGCCTGCTCGGCCGAGGCACCGTCCCCGGCGAACACGACTGCCACGGGCACGAACCGCTCCGGGCGGTGTCCGGCGGGCGCATGCACGGCGCAAGAGACCTCGCCGAGCGACCACGCCTCCCCACCCTGGGCCTGGGCAACCAATCCAC
This sequence comes from Planctomycetota bacterium, assembly GCA_016794485.1. Lineage (GTDB taxonomy): Bacteria > Planctomycetota > UBA1135 > UBA1135 > UBA2386 > UBA2386. Next base: position 3,607 of record JAEUHV010000469.1, on the reverse strand, counting down.
CGGTGAGCAGCAACCAGGCCGACAGCGCACGACGAGTCATGCGGGGATCATGCCATCCGATGCCGCCACATCACGCGCGGCACGTTCGCGCCGCCAGGATCACCGCCTGCTCGGCCAGGGGCAGCCGCACCGCCAGGAACGGATAGAGCACGTTCCGCTCGCGCAGGTCGTGGTGCAGCATCAGGTTCTTGAACGTCGCCTGCCGGTCGAAGAGTTCGAGCAGGACCCGGTCGTCGGGCGCGGCCCGCAATGCCTCGACACGCGCGACGAACTCGTCGACGAACTTGCGCAGGTTGCCGTGCTCGCCGAGGAACAGCCGCACCGGCGTGTCCGGGTCGCCGCCGAACGCTTCGTAGCGTGGCAACACCGCCGACTCCTCGTCGTGCATGTGGGCCCACAACGCCGCCCGGTACGCGGCGAGTTCGCCGGCCGCACGCGCGAAGTCGCGATCGAGCAGGGCCCGCTGGTGCGCGAAGAACGACGCCGCCAGGCCGTCGTGGTGCGCCATGAAATCGGCGGCGAAGTTCACTGCGCGCGCAGCATCGCCTTCATGCGGTCGTCGAGCGGCGGTGCGTCGGCGAGGCCCAGCGACTTGAAGTCGGCCCGGAACGTCGTCACCGACTCGGTCTTGCCCGGCTTCTTCACCGGCAGGCCCTTCTTCCACTGCGGCGCACCCTTCGCGGCGTCGGCGTCCTTCTCCTGTTCCTTGTCTTCGTCGCCATCGTCGTCGCCACCACCGCCAGGGCCTCCCGCGACCTGGATCTGCACGTTGGCGAACATCGGGTTGTCCTCGAACGACCTGGTCGAAAGCCGCACCACGTCGCCGCCGGCGTCGACGAACAACGCGACGTACACGGTGTGCTCGATCTCGGGCATCGGGAAGCCGCCGCCGCCACCCATCATCATGAACCCGCCGCCGCCACCGCCCGGCAACGCACCGCTCTCGGCCAGTTCGGTGCCCGCTTCGCCGTCGAACTGCAGCGACAGCACGGTGCAGGCCTTGCCGGCCACCTCCGCCGCGTCGACGTGCACCACCTTGCGCGACTCCGCCGGCAGGTCCTTCAGCACGGTGAAGAACAGCTCCGGGTCGAGCGTGAACGGCGCCGGCTTGCCGTCGCCGAGCTTCTTGCCGCGCAGCTTCCACGCACCGCCGACCTTGGCGAGCATGCGGCCGTTCGCGAGCAGGAAGTCGCTGCCGTCGAAGCTGCCCCACCGCAGGTTGCGGCTCCAGCCACCTTCGACCTCGGTGTCGTCCTGGCCGAACGGCACCCCGGCCCCGCGCATCATCGCGTTGTCCTCGCTTTGCGTCGTCTTGAAGGAGCCCTTGCCGTAGGCCAGCATCTTGTCGATCGCCTTGTCGACGATGGCCTGGGCCTCGGGCGAGCCGGCGGCGGGCAAGGCCTGGGTCGCGGGCTGTTGCGGCGCCGCAGCGGGCGGATCCTGGGCGATCAGGGCGGACGAGAGCAGGAACAGGAAGGCGAACGAGCGGTTCATTGCGGGTGCGTGGGTTCGAGGGGCAACGTAGCGGGCGCCGCCCGACGATTCCGCCCCGCCAAAGCTCCCACGGCCGCCCCGATCGCGACTACTTGCCCGACTTCGGTTCCGGCAGCGTCCAGGACAGACGCTCCTTGGCGAACCCGATGGCGAGCATCAGGCCGTCCTGACGACGTGCCTCGAGCAGGTCCAGCGTCGCCAGTTCGGCATCCACCTTGGCGTCGAGTTTGCCGACCTTGCCGGCCACGACCTTGCTCGCTTCCGGCGCCACGGGTGCACCGAAGCCGAACTGCTCCGTCGGCGCCCGCATCGTCGGCACCAGCTTCACCTCGTCCTTGCCCGCGACGATGTTCCAGCGGTCGTCACCGCGCACGAGCTGGCCGACCGGCAGGGCCTTGCCCGACGCCAGCAGCGCAGCCGGCAGCGTCCACACCACGCCCTTGTTCGCCTGCGCGGTGAACGCCTCGCCGCCGAGCAACGTCGCCTCACCGACCCACTCGTCCGGCCCGAACGTGACGACGATCTGCACCGGCTGCCCGCCGTCGGCGGAATTGCCCTTCTTGCGCCACTGGACGTCGAGCTTCTTGCTCGGCTTGCTCGCCTTGCCGAGCACACCGTCGATGCGGCCGTCTCCCGTTCCGAGCACCGCCAGGCCAGTGCCGGCGATCGTCAGCGCCGCCTTGGTCTCCGCGGTGCGCTCGAGGCCGATGCGGTAGGCGCCCGGAGCCACCACCGAGTCACCCGCCAGGAGCGGCAGGTCGAGGCGAAGCACGCTCGCCTCGTTGTTGCCGAGCCGCCAGTTCTGGCCGACCGGCAACTCGGCCAGCGAGTGCTTGCCGACGGGCACCGCGCCGAACTCGATCGTCGCGGTGCGCTTCTGCCACTCGATCGTCGGCGTGGGCCGCTGGGCCGACACCGTGGCGACGGCGAACAGGACGGAACAGGTGAAGATGGACCAGGTCGACATGGGGGCTCGCTTGGGGCAGCGCAGGATACGCCTTCCTCCCCGACGTGTGACGATTCGCGGCGAACCGCCCGGATCCGGTCAGCCGTCCGAGCCAGCCCCGAGGATCGCGTGGAAGAACAGCTTGAACGACGCGAGCGGCTGGCCGCGGTAGGTGACGTCGGCGCCGAACAGGTAGATCCGGCCCTTGCCCACGTGCGCGCACAACGCCGCCGCCTTGCCGACCAGGTACTCCTCGCCGATCGCCCAGCCGCTGACCAGCGTGTCCATGCCGCGGTAGCGGGCCAGCACGTCGATCTTCGCGTTCGGATCGGTCACCTCGAGGATCGCCGAGCCGTTGTTGACCATCGTCGCGATCTCGCGCGGACAGCCGCGCGCCGCCGGATGCGCGGTGTCGACCTCGATCGCCAGCAGTGAACCGGGAACGTAGAACTCCTCGCGCGTGGTGCGCCGTTCACCGTCCGCCGTCGGCACGTACGTGCCGACCTTCACCGGCAGCTCGAAGTGGCGGATCACCTTCTCGACCTCGCCGCCGAGTGCGATCAAGGTGCCGCCGTTGGCCACGAACTCGCGCAACGCCGGCAACGACTTCTCGCCGGTTAGCCGCGTCGCCCGCGCTTCCAGGTTGCTCCAGTCCTCGAACGGCGGCAACGCCTGCTTCAGTTCGGGGATCTTCTCTTCGTCGCGGCGCGTCGCGGCGCGCTGCAGGTCGCGCGGGCCCGGCAGGCCGGTGTGGAACACCAGCACGTCGTAGTCGCGCCGCAGGTCGCCAGCCTCGATGCGGTCGCCCCACACCTGGCGCACCGGGAAGCCGAACTCCTGCAGCAGCCACTGGTCCCACCCGGTCGGCATGTGGCCGCCGAACGTGTCGAACAGGCCGAGCCGCACCGGCCGCAGCGCGCGGCCAGCCGGCCCGCCGGGCACTTCGCGCACCCGCACGCCGAGTTCGGCCGCGGCGGCGGTGAGCACCGCCGTCGCCTCGGGCGACTGGGCGGTGGTGAACGAGCCGTCGCGGAAGGAGGCCCCGTGGCCCGCGGCGAGCAAGCGGTTCACCGCCACCACCGTGTGGCTGTCGCGCGCGTCGAGCGCCCACGCCGACAGGGGCCGCGCCCGCCGGAACCCACCCTCGGCCGCTTCGTCGGGGACCTG
>JAEUHV010000466.1 GCA_016794485.1 Planctomycetota bacterium | reverse complement strand
TGAAGTACACCGTGAAGAGCGGTGAGTCGCTGTGGCGCATCGCCGACCGGACCTACGGCCGCAAGAACGCCGACCGCATGGTCGCGGCGATCAAGGCCGCGAATCCCGGTCTCGGCGAAACCGTGCGTGCGGGCCAGGACATCGTGCTGCCCAAGGACGACAAGCAAGTCGGCCAGTGAGCGAGCCGAAGGCGAAGCGTTCGCCGGCCCGTTGGAGCCGCCCTGCGGCGGCTCGTGCTACTTGAGACCGTAGCGTTCGAGCTTCTTGTAGAGATTGCTCCGCTGCAGGTCGATGCGCTCCGCGGTGCGCTTGATGTTGCCGCTGAACTCGAGCAGCTTCCGGCGCAGGAACTCCTTCTCGGTCGCGGCGCGGAAGTCCTCGAGCTTCTCGAACGCGAACCAGTCGGGCCCGCCCGCACCGTCGCGCGTCGGCAGCGGCACCGCGACCGCTTCGAGGTCGGCGCGGGTGATCTCGGCGCCGTCGGCGAGCACCGCCGCACCTTCGACGACGTTGCGCAGCTGCCGCACGTTGCCTGGCCAGGGTTGGGCCGCGAGCCAGCCGAGCGCGTCCTTGTGCAGCCGCTTCGCGGCGAGTCCGTTGCGGGTGGTTGCGTGCAGCAGGAACCGCTCCGCCAGCACGCCCACGTCGTCGGGACGTTCGCGCAGCGGGGCCAGATGTATGCGCACGACGTGCAGCCGGTAGAACAGGTCCTCGCGGAACGTCTTGTCGGCGACCATGCGCTGCAGGTCCTGGTTGGTCGCGGCGACCACCCGCACGTCGACCGGCCGGCTGTCGCGGCCACCGACCCGCTGCACGACCCGTTCCTGCAGCGCGCGCAGCAGCTTGCTCTGCATCGCCAGCGGCATGTCGCCGACTTCGTCGAGGAACAGCGTGCCGCCCTCGGCCTGCTCGAACGCGCCCTGCCGCGCCGCCACCGCCCCGGTGAACGCGCCCTTCTCGTGGCCGAACAGTTCGCTCTCGACCAGGTCGGCCGGAATCGACGCGCAGTTGATCGCCACGAACGGGCCCCCGTGCCGCCGGCTCTGCAGGTGCAGCTGGCGGGCCACCAGTTCCTTGCCGGTGCCGTTCTCGCCGGTCACCAGCACCACGACGTCGGTGGGGGCGACCTTCTGGATCGTCGCGCGCGTGGCGACCATTGCCGCGCTGTCGCCGAACAGCTTGTGCTCGTCCTGCATCACCGCCCGCAGCGAGTCGTTGTCGCGCTGCAGCTTCGCCGCGCGCAGCGCGTTCTTGAGCGACAGCAGCACCCGGTCGACGTGGAACGGCTTCTGCAAGAAGTCGTAGGCGCCGCGCCGGATCGCCAGCACGGCGGTTTCGAGGTCGCCGTGGCCGCTGATCATCACCACCGGCAGGTCGGGCCTGGCCTCCTTGACCTTGACCAGCACGTCCAGGCCATCGAGGCCGGGCAGCTTGACGTCCAGGAGCACCAGGTCGACCGCGGGGTCGATGGCCATGGCCACGGCGGTGGGGCCGTCGGCTGCCTCGCGCGTGGTGAAGCCGTCGTAACCGAGCGTGAACGCGAGTTCTTCGCGCACCGCCCGGTGGTCGTCGACGATCAGGATCACGTTCGGGGTGCCGGCCATGGAGCTGGGGATATAGCTGGCCACCCGCACGGCCGCCTGGAAATGTCCGGACGGGTCGCCGCGATGCCATCGGTCCGGTCCCGTTCCGAAACCTCGGTCGACCCACGAAGCCCGGCGCGGTGCGCCCTGGCGGGCTATCCTTGCTCGGCCAAAACCTGCCCGGCCGCTGCGTGCCCTTGACGGTCGCTCGACGGAACATAGCATTCGACAGCCCTTTCCAGCCTGCCCGGCTGGCCAGGGGTTCCGGCGCCTGACTCGTCCGAACGCCCGCGGTGCCCGAACACTCTCTGCTGCCCTCAAGACCCCTACCGCATTCGATTCCCAAGGAGTCCCGTTTCATGGCTCGCTCGTTCTCCCAGTCTCTCCTCGCGGCAGCCGTTGCCGCCGTCGTCGGTGGCTCCGCATTGGCCCAGGGCTCGCTGCAGGAGGCCGTGACGGCACTGCGCGTCGGCAAGAAGGACGATGCACAAGAGAAGCTCCGCGCGATCCTCGCGTCGGATCCTTCGAACGCGGATGCGATGCAGCTCTACCAGTCCATCTCGCAGGACGAGTGGTGGCTGCTGATGACGCACAAGAACGAGAATGGCGAGGCCAGCGACATCCAGAAGATCGCGATCACGATCCTGGAGCGGGCCAAGATCGAGCAGAAGGTGCGGTCGCGCGATGACGCGGCGATCCGCGCGCTGGTCGACAAGGCCACGGCGCTCGACACGGCCTACGGCGACCGCCAGTCGGCGATCACCAAGCTGGTGCTCGAGCACGGTGAGTTCGCGGTGCCGGCCCTGGTCGAGAAGTTGGGCAACAAGGACGACGCCGAGGGCCAGATCCAGGCGGTGTTCACGCTGTCGCAGCTGCGTTCGGCCGCGGTGCTGCCGCTGATCGAGGCGACCAAGAGCAGCAACGAGCAGGTCGTGCAGAACGCGGCCGCCGCGCTGCACCTGATCGGCGACGACCGCGCGATCCCGGCGATGGCGCACCTCGCCAACGACGACCGCCAGGGCATCCGCACGATCGCCACCAAGTTCCTCGCCAAGAAGAACGTGTCCGGCAACGCGGTCGACCTGATGGTCGCGCAGGCCGGCGAATACCTGAAGGGCAACGTTCCGCTCGGTGGCTACAGCAGCGTGGTCTGGTCGCTGAAGGACGACAAGCTGGTCGCGACCGACGTCGCGGCGCCGCTCTACCCGAGCGAACTCGCCAAGGCCGTCGCCAGCGACGCGGTGCGCATCGCGCCGTCCAGCCTCGCCGCCCGCAGCCTGCTGTCGCAGGCCTACATCGGCCAGGTCAGCCTGATCGAGCAGGGCAGCGACGAGTCGCTGAAGGCGCTCGGCCCGGTCGCCGCCGAACTGAAGAACGCGGCGCTGTCGCTCGGCAAGGACGCGGTCACCGCGGCCCTGGAAGCCAGCGTCAAGTCCGGCAACGCCCGCATCGCCGTCGAAGCCGTCGACATGATCACCAAGGGTGAGTCGGTCGACACGATCGACCAGGGTGCGATGATCGGTGCGCTCAACAGCAGCGACAAGAAGGTCCGTTACTCCGCCGCTGCCGCCCTGGTGCGCGCCGGTGGCGCCAAGGTTCCGGAAATCGAGAAGGTCGTGTCGGTGCTCGCCGACGCCGTCACCGAGGAAGCGGTGCACACGATCCAGGTGATCGCGCCGACCAAGGCCACCGCGGCCGCGGTCGAGGCCTCGAGCAAGCAGCGCGGCTTCGCGGTCGAAGCCAGCGCCGATGCGCTCAGCGGCATGCGTTCGCTGCTGATCAACCCCGGCGTCGACGTCGTGGTGATCAACGAGAACCTGCCGGACGGCATGCCGGAGAACGTGATCGGCAACATCAAGAAGAACGCGACGATGGCGAACGCCAAGATCGTCGTGATCGCCAAGGACGAAGCGGCCGCCAAGGCCCGCTTCGGCGACGGCATCGCGTTCGTGCAGGCACCGCTGACCGGGGAGAACCTGGTCGCGGCGGTCAAGACGGCGCTCGAAGGCGTCACCACGCCGGCGAACGATCGCGCCGAGAAGTACGCGGCCGAGGCCAGCAAGGCCCTGGCGCAGCTCGCGGCCAACCAGGGCGCGATCGGCGGCGCGGTGGCGAACCTCGCCAAGCAGCTCAACCGCACCGATGCGGTCGCGGTCCAAGCGGCGCGGGCTCTCGGCTACGGCGGCACCGCGGCGGAACTGCCGGCCCTGCTGGCGGCGCTCGCCGGCGGCGGCAGCCTCGAGCTGAAGACGGCGGCGGCGAACGCCTGCGGCGGCATCCTGAGCCGCAGCGGCAACTGCCCGGACGACGTCTGCACCGCGCTGGTGACGGCCCTCGAGGGTGCGACCGACGTCGGGCTGCGCCTGTCGATCTCGACCGCGCTGGCCAAGGCCACGCTGCCGGCCGAGAAGCGCGCCGAGCTGCACAAGAAGCTCGCGCGCATCGCCACGGGCAGCTGAGCGCACGGGCAACGACTGCAGCAGAACGGCACCGGCCGCGATCCCC
>JAEUHV010000459.1 GCA_016794485.1 Planctomycetota bacterium | reverse complement strand
GATCGCCACGATCACTTCGGCCGGTACGCCGTAGATCGCCCTGCGGGCCTTGCGGGCCGGTGGCACCCGTAGCACCCGTGGCGCCGGTGGCGCCCGTGGCGCCGGTCAAGCCGATGGGGCCTTGCGGGCCCGTGGCACCCGTAGCGCCGGTCAAGCCGATCGGACCCTGCGGGCCGGTGGCGCCTGGATCACCCTGCGGGCCTTGCGGACCCGTGGCACCCGTCGCACCGGTGAGGCCGATCGGGCCCTGGGCACCCGTCGCACCCGTCGCACCTGGATCGCCTTGCGGGCCCTGCGCTCCCTGGGGGCCGGTCGGCCCCGTCGGGCCGGCGGGACCTTGCGGGCCGACGAGTCCGGTCGGCGGGCCAACCCAGTTGCCGGTCGCGTCGATCACCGTTAGGCCGTTGATGGTCACCGTGCGCGGATTGATGTCACGGTTGCGCACGTCGACGGCATTCTTGGCCAGCAAGGCGAACGCCTGCGACGTCAGCTTCGTGCGCGGCGACATTTCGGCATCGGCGCCGATCTGCACGCCGACGTACAGGTCCCCGTTCTCGAAGAGGTTGGTCGGGAACGCAGTGATGCTGCCGAGTTCGGCCTTGAACAAGCCGTTCTTCACCTGGACGAGCGGGTGCGTCTCCGTCCACTGCGCCACTCCTCCCGTGGGAACCGTGTAGACGCGGAAGGTGACTTGCAGGAACGCATTCACGTCCACGCCGGTGGACTGAAGGGTCAGTCGACCTTGGAAAGGCACGGTGGCCGGAGGTGTTGATTGGGCGCGAGCTGTTCCAACCACGGCCGCGACGGCGGCCAGGACGAGTGCGATGTGACGCATGGGGTCTCCTTCGAAGGGCAGGTTCTTGCGTGGCAAGGGGCGAAAGCGGGAGGACGTCTCCAACACTCCGTCCCCGGATCGCCGCGCGAATGCTAGCCACCGAGGCCGCGGGCACAAGGATGCAGCCATCCGTCTGATTGCGAATGAACCGCGCGCCGAAGAGCGGGCCAATCTGGCCGGGAAGGCTTGCACCACACTCGGGCCACGAACGCCGCCCTTCGCGGCAGTGTTCTGCTGCTTTCGCTCAGTCCTTCTTCTTCATCGCGCAGCCGGCCGGCGCGTCCGGCGTACCGCATTTCGGCGTGCAGCCGCCACCGCCTTCGTCCTTCTTGGCGTCGCTCGCGTACGAGCTGCCGCGATAGTCGGTCTGGTAGAAGCCGCTGCCCTTGAAGATCACGCCCGCACCCGGGCCGATCAGGCGTTCGAGCTTCTGCTTCTTGCAGGCTGGGCACTTCTTCAGGGGAGCCGCCGAGATGCTCTGGAACTCTTCGAACCGGTGGCCGCAGGCACTGCAGGCGTAGTCGTAGGTGGGCATCAGGGTCCTCAGCTCTTGGGTTGCGGTCCGGCGACGACGACGCGGGCGTGTCGCACGACCCGGTCGGCGATCTGGTATCCGGTCTGCAGCACGCGAACGACCTGCCCTTCCGGCACTTGGGTGGTCGGCTCGACCGCGACTGCTTCATGGCGCAGCGGATCGAACACCTGGCCATCGGCCTTGATCTCCTGCAGGCCATGCCGTTCCAGGGCGCCGCACAGAAGGACCTTGGTCATGCGCACGCCGTCGACCAGCGACTTCGCATCGGCGGTGCCGCCGTCGAACGCCGCGAGCGCCATCGCGAAGCTGTCGAGGGCGGGCAGCAGTTCCTGCGTCAGGCCTTCGATCACGCGCTTCTTCTGGTCGTCCATCTCCTGCCGTTGGCGGCGACGGACGTTTGCGGCATCGGCGAGCTGGCGCTGCAACTGCTGCTCGAGCTGGTCGCGCTCCTCGCGGAGGCGGGCCAATTCCTGTTCGTGCGACGGAATCTCCACGGTTCGTTCCTTCGTGGGCTCGGTGGTGGTGTCCGGCTTCTGGCCGGGGTCGTCCGGTTGCGTCTGGTTCACGGGAGGTTCCTCACGAGAAGATGTCCTTGACCTTCTCGAAGATCGTCTTCTTGCCCTTCTTGCCGGTCTTCTTGCCGTCGATCTCGTCGAACTTGCGCAGCAGTTCTTCCTGCTCCGCGGTGATCTTCTTCGGCACGTCGACCTGGACCTGTACGACCAGGTTGCCGCGGCCGTAGCCGTCGGGGTGTTTCAGGCCGTGGTTGCGCACCCGCAGCTTCTCGCCGGGTTGCGTGCCGGGCGGGATCTTCATCGCGACGGTTTCGCCGGTGATGGTGGGGATCTCGATCTCGTCGCCGGCCACGGCCTGGCGGAACGTGATGCGGGTCTGCATCAGCAAGTCGTCGCCATAGCGCGTGTAGACATCGTGGTCCTTGACGTGCAGCACCACGACGAGGTCACCAGGCGGTCCGCCGCCGTCGCCGGGCTCGCCCTGGCCGGCGATGCGCTCGGTGTGGCCCGACTCGATGCCGGCCGGAATGGTCAACGTGATCGGCGCTTCCTTGGCGATCGCCCCACGGCCCTGGCACTTCGGGCACGGGTCGTCGATCGTCGAGCCCTGGCCGCTGCAGCTCGGGCAAACCTGGCGCAGCTGGAAGAAGCCCTGCTGCCGCACGACCTGGCCGTGGCCGTTGCAGGTCTTGCAGTCGCGGCGCTTGGTGCCGGGCTTGGCGCCGCTCCCGCTGCAGTGGGCGCATGGTTCCGGGCGCTTGAGTTCGATCGTCTTCTTGACGCCCGTCGCGACGTCCTCGAGGGTCAGTTCGAGGTCGACCTTGAGGCTGGCGCCGCGTCGGCCGCGTCCGCGTCGGCCGCCGCCACCGCCGAAGAACTGCTCGAAGAACCCGCCGCCGCCACCGCCGAACATGTCGCCGAACGCCGCGAAGATGTCCTCGGCCGACTGGAAGCCGCCGCCGCCGCCCTGCGGTCCGTCGACCCCGGCGTGGCCGAACTGGTCATAGCGTTGCCGCTTCGCCGCGTCGCTCAGCACGGCGTAGGCTTCGGCGGCTTCCTTGAAGCGCTTCTCGGCCTCGGCGTTGCCCGGATTGCGGTCCGGGTGGTTCTCGAGCGCCAGCTTGCGGTACGCCTTCTTGATGGCCTCGTCGTCGGCCTTCTTGTCGACGCCGAGCACTTCGTAGTAGTCGCGCTTCTGGGCCATGGGAGGAACGGAACTGCCGATGCCAAGGCGGGGATGGGTCGCCTATCGGCTCGCCATCCCCGCGTCTTGTGAGGAACTGCGCACGCGCTTCGCCGGGCTCAGCTCGTGCTGCCTTCGACCGCCTTCTTCTCGTCGGCGATCGACGTGACCATCGTGTTGGTGGTCAGCATCAGGCCGGCGATGCTCGCCGCGTTCTGCAGCGCGCTGCGCACGACCTTGGTCGGGTCGACGATGCCGGCCTTGAACATGTCGGTCCACTCGCCGGTCAGCGCGTTGAAGCCTTCGTTGGCCTTCTTGCCGAGCGCTTCGTCGACGACGACCGAGCCGTCTTCGCCGGAGTTCTCGGCGATCTGGCGCATCGGCGCTTCGCAGGCACGCGCGACGATCTCGACGCCGAACTGCTGGTCGCCCTTCACCTTGAGGCCTTCGAGGGCCTTGCTGGCGCGCAGCAGGGCGACGCCGCCGCCGGCGACGATGCCCTCTTCGACCGCGGCGCGGGTCGCGTTCAGCGCGTCTTCGATGCGCTGCTTGGTCTGCTTCATGTCGGCTTCGGTCATCGCGCCCGCGCGGATGATCGCGACGCCGCCGGTCAGCTTGGCGAGGCGCTCCTGCAGCTTCTCGCGGTCGTAGTCCGAGGTCGTCTTCTCGATCTGCGCACGGATGCTGTCGGCGCGGGCGGTGATCTCCGCCTTCTTGCCGGCCCCGCCGACGATCGTGGTGGCGTCCTTGGTGATGCGGATCTTCGCCGCGGTGCCGAGCTGGTCGACGGTGACGTTCTCCAGCTTGATGCCGAGGTCTTCGCTGATGCACTGACCGCCGGTCAGCGTCGCGAGGTCCTGCAGCATCGCCTTGCGGCGGTCGCCGAAGCCCGGCGCCTTGACGGCGCAGACGTTCAGCACGCCCTTCAGGCGATTCACCACCAGGGCCGCGAGCGCTTCCGACTCGACGTCCTCGGCGATGATCACGAGCGGCTTGCCGCCGCGCGAGGTCGCTTCGAGCAGCGGGATCATCTCGCGCACGTTCGAGATCTTCTTCTCGTGGATCAGGATGAGCGCGTTCTCGAACACCGCCTCCATCGACTTCGGGTCGGTGATGAAGTACGGCGAGATGTAGCCCTTGTCGAATTGCATGCCGTCGACGTGCTCGAGCTCGGTCTTGAAGCTCTTGCCTTCCTCGACGGTCACGACGCCTTCCTTGCCGACCTTGAGCATGGCGTCGGCGAGCAGGTTGCCGATCTCCATGTCGTTGTTGGCGGAGATGGCGCCGACCTGGGCGATCTCGTCGCGGCTCTTGTTGTCGACCTTCTTGCTCATGCCCGCGAGCTGCTCGACGACCTTCGCGACCGCGGCGTCGATGCCGGCGCGCAGGTGGTTCGGGTCGACGCCCGAGGTCAGGTAGCGCTGGCCGATCGTCAGGATCGCTTCGGCGAGCACGGTCGCGGTCGTGGTGCCGTCACCGGCGACGTCGTTGGTCTTGCTGGCGACCTCGCGCACGAGCTTGGCGCCCATGTTCTCGAACGGGTCCTCGAGCTCGACTTCCTTCGCCACCGTGACGCCGTCCTTGGTGACCTGCGGGCCGCCGAACGACTTCTCGATGATGACGTTCTTGCCGGCCGGGCCGAGCGTGACCTTCACGGCCTTGGCGAGCTTCTGGACGCCTGCGACCGCCTTACGGCGTGCGACGTCGTCGTACATGATCTGCTTGCCCATCGGATCAGCCCTCCACCTTGGCGAGGATCTCGCTCTCGCGCAGGATCTTGAGGTCTTCGCCGCCGACCTTCACGTCGCTGCCGGCGTACTTGCCGAAGAGCACGATGTCGCCCTTCTTGACGTCGAGCGCCTGGCGCTTGCCGTCCTTGCCGAACTTGCCTTCACCGACCGCGGTGACCTTGCCGCGCTGCGGCTTCTCCTTGGCGGTGTCGGGCAGCAGGATGCCGCCGGCGGTCTTTTCTTCGGCGTCGAGCACCTTCAGCACGACGCGATCTTCGAGGGGACGCAGGGAAGTCATGGGATCTACTCCGAACGAATGTGGGGGGGAATGGGGTTCTGTGGGTGGCCGGAGGACCGGCTCACATCTCGCCGTGGTCGCCGTGCTTGTCGGCGTCCTTGTCCTTCGGGGCGTCGGTGATGACGCAGTCCGTGGTCAGCAGCAGGGTCGCGATCGAGACCGCGTTCTGCAGCGCGCTGCGCGTGACCTTGGTCGGGTCGACGACGCCGAAGCCGACCATGTCGCCGTACTCGCGGGTCAGCGCGTTGTAGCCGAACGTGCTCGACTTGTTGGTCAGCACCTTGCGGGCGACGACTGCACCGTCGACGCCGGCGTTCTCGGCGATCTGGCGGATCGGCTTCTGCACGACGTGCTTCATCAGCTCGACGCCGAAGCGGGCATCGCCGGCGAGGTCGAGCTTGGCCAGCGCCTGGCCGGCCTTGAGCAGCGCGACGCCGCCGCCCGGCAGGATGCCTTCCGCGATCGCCGCGCGCGTCGCGTGCATGGCGTCCTCGTAGAGCGCCTTGCGTTCCTTCATCTCGGTCTCGGTGTGCGCGCCGACGCGCAGCTCGGCGATGCCACCGGTGAGCTTGGCGAGGCGCTCCTGCAGCTTCTCGCGGTCGTAGTCCGACGTGGTCGCGTCGATCTCGCGGCGGATCTGCTCGGCGCGGGCCTTGACGTCCGCGGCCTTGCCCTTGCCTTCGACGATCGTGCAGTTGTCACCGTCGATGATGACGCTCTTGGCGACGCCGAGCTGGCGCAGGGCCACCTTCTCGAGGTCGAGGCCGAGATCCTTGAAGATCGCCTCGCCGCCGCAGAGGATCGCGAGATCCTGCAGCATGGCCTTGCGGCGGTCGCCGTAGCCGGGCGCCTTCACCGCGCAGACCTTCAGCACGCCGCGCAGCTTGTTGACGACCAGGGTCGCCAGCGCTTCGCCTTCGATGTCCTCGGCGATGATCAGCAGCGGCTTGTTGCTCTCCTTGAGTTTCTCGAGCAGCGGCAGCAGCGGGCGCACGTTGGACAGCTTGTCCTCGTGCACGAGCACGTAGCAGTCCTTGAGCTCGACGGTCATCGCTTCCGGATTGGTCACGAAGTGCGGCGACAGGTAGCCGCGGTCGAACTGCATGCCGGTCGTGAGCTTGATGTCGGTCTCCAGGCCCTTGCCTTCCTCGACCGTGATGACGCCGTTCTCGCCGACCTTCTTCATCGCCTCGGCGAGCTTCTCGCCGACCTCGGGATCGTTGTTGCCCGAGATCGTCGCGACCTGCTTGATCGCCTTGTAGTCGTTCGCGGGAACGTCCTTCTTCATCGCCTTCAGCTCGTCGACCAGAGCCTGCGTCGCGGCCTTGATGCCCTTGATCAGCTCGGCGTGGTTGGCGCCGGCGGTCAGGTACTTCA
>JAEUHV010000443.1 GCA_016794485.1 Planctomycetota bacterium | reverse complement strand
GACGAAGCCGCCCCGCTGCTGGCGTTGCTGCCGACGCCGCCGGCACCGATCCCGGCGAACCACGCGGCCCGCACCGGCTGGTTGTACTCGGCAGCCGGCAAGCAGCCGATCGCCGTGACGCCTGAGCCGATTTCCTTCCGTTCCGGCACCGAAGAGCTGCCGCAAGCCTGTCGGCGCGAACTCGGCCCCGCGCTGCGCCTCGGCCGCGCCGCGACGGCGATCGACCACGACGGCGCCGGTTTCGTCGTCACGCTCGGCGGCCAGGTCCCGACCCAGGCAGCGGCCCCGCGGCTCACCGTCGCCTTGCCCGACCGCACCGCCGCTGGCTTGCTCACGCGCTTCGACCCGGCCCTCGGCGACGTCGCCGAACGCGTGCAGGTGGCCGACCGCGCATTCGCGTTCTTCGGCGGCGTGCGCACCGACTGGCCGGACCTCGCCGGCTACGGCATCGTGCCGGCCGACGGCGAAGCCACGGCCCTCACCGAGCTGATCTTCTGCAGCGAAGTGTTCCCCGCCCGCACCCTGGCCGGGAGGTTCCTGGTGCGCGCCGAACTGGCGGCCGCGCCCCCGACGACGCCGGACGCCGACCTGCTCGCCGTGGCCGCCACCGAAGTGCGCCGCTGGACCGGAACGACGGCCCCGTTCGGACTCGAGAAGCTGCACCGGTTCCAGGTCGAGGTCCACGACGGCCACCGCATCGAATGCCGGCAACGGCTCGCGGCGTTGCCCGCCCGCGTGCCCGGACTCGCCCTCGCGACCGCGAGCTGAGCCGCTACGTTCCTGGCCATGGTGCAATCGAAGGCCAAGACCGTAGCCGAATACCTCGACTCGCTCCCGCTCGACCGCCGCGTCGAGATCGAAGCCGTCCGCCGCGTGCTGCTCGACAACCTCGACCAGGGCTTCGCCGAGGTCATGCAGTACGGAATGATCGGCTACTGCATCCCGCACTCGATCTTCCCGGACGGCTACCACTGCGACCCGAAGCAGCCGCTGCCGTTCGGGGGCCTGGCCGCACAGAAGAACGCGTGCTCGCTCTACCTGATGCCGCTCTACATGGAGTCGCCGCTGCTCAAGTGGTTCCAGGCGGAGTGGAAGAAGACCGGCAAGAAGCTCGACATGGGCAAGGCCTGCATCCGCTTCAAGAAGGCGGACGACCTGGCGCTGGACGTCATCGCCGGGGTGCTGAAGAAGGTCGGCGTGCAGAACTACATCGACACCTACGTCGGCCTGCGCGGCGAAGCCAAGGCAGCGAAGCCGAAAAGCCCGGCGAAGGGCAAGGCGAAGCCCGCCGCCGCGAAGGCCAGCCCGGCGAAGAAGCCCGCCGCGAAGAAGCGCGTACGCTGACCTCCCCGGCGGCAACTCGGAAGGTCCTACAGCGCTTCCGACTTCCGAGCTTGCCGTGCACGACGGGGAACCGAGTCCTCGACTCCCCGCGCAAACTGGCCAAAGACCCCATCCCGTGGCCGTTCCCGGGCACTCAACGGCGCAACTCCAGGGCTACGAGAACTCGGCACTACTCGGAAGTCGTGGTCACCTTCCGGACTTCCTAGTAGATTTCCTAGTATGGATATCGAGGAACTCCTCAGCCGCACCGAAGGAAAGACACTCGAGTTCAAGCGCAACGCTGCATCACCAGCCGGCCTGCTGCGTACGGTCGCGGCATTCGCCAACACGGCTGGCGGCACGATCGTGATCGGCGTCGACAGCAGAGACCGTTCGATCCACGACATTGCCGATCCACTGATGGAAGAAGAGCGAGTGGCCAACCTGGTCAGCGACGCGATCCGACCGCAACTCGTCGTCGAAATCGGCATCGTGGCCTATCGCGGGAAGAGCCTGATCGTCGTCGAGGTGTTCCCCGGCCCAGCGCGGCCCTACCACGTTGCAAGCGACGGTATGGAGCGTGGCAGTTATGTGCGCGTCGGTTCGACCAACCGCACGGCGGGACCGGAGGTCATCGCAGAACTGCGTCGAGCCAATACGGGCGAAGCCCACGATGAACAACCGTTGCCACGACTCGACGCGGAGGCAATCGACTATCCAGCTGCAGTCGACCAGTTCGAGTCGGTCAGGAAGCTCCGCCGAAGCGACCTACTCACGCTGGGAGTCTTGCGACGGATCGCTTCTCGTGAAGTGCCGACCGTCGGTGGCGTGATCCTGTTCGGCAAGGACCGGCGCGAGATGTTTCCAGATGCAGCAATAGAACTCGGTCAGTTCGCCGGCCAGGACCGGACCGATCTCGTGGACATGCAAACGATCGACGACATGCCGATCCCCGCGATCGACCGTGCACTCGCCGTCGTACTGCAGCAAACGCGCGAACGGTTCACGATACGTGGCTCGAGACGCCGAAGCATCGGCAGAGTCCCGGAAAGCGCCTTGCGAGAAGCCATCGTGAACGCCGTCGTCCACGCCGACTACTCCATGCGAGGCAGCCGGATCAGGATCGGCGTGTATGCCGACCGGGTCGAGATCGACAATCCGGGACTGCTACCGTTCGGCATGACCATCGACGACATGAAGGCGGGGCACTCGAAACTTCGCAACCGTGTGCTCGGCAGGGTCTTTCGCGAAGTGGGGCTGATCGAACAGTGGGGTACCGGCATTCAACGCATGACTGCCGCGTGTCGAGCCGCGGGAATCGCCGACCCCCACCTCGAAGAACTCGGCACCCACTTCCGGGTGGTCTTTTCATTCCACCCCATAGCGAGACCCGCGTTGTCGGAACGAGACACCGCGCTGCTCGAAGCATTGGCCACCCACGACAACCTATCGACTGCGGAACTGGCCGAGATACTCCAGCGAACGACACGGACCGTACGCAACCAACTCAGTCGACTCGTCGACACGGGGCATGTGACGGCAGTCGGCTCCGCACCCAACGACCCCCGACGTACGTGGCGAATCGTCAAGGGAAAGTGATCAGCCGACCGGAGTGAGCCAGCCGTGCCGGTCTTCGGCGCGGCCGCGGGCGATCGCGAAGAACCGTTCCTGCAGCCGTTGCGTCACCGGGCCGCGCGCGCCGGAACCGACCGCGAGCCCGTCCACCGAACGGATCGGCATCACTTCGGCGACCGTGCCGGTGAAGAACGCCTCGTCGGCGGTGTAGAGCAGCTCGCGCGGCAGCCGCTGCTCGACTATCGGGATGCCGAGGTCGTGGCAGAGCTGGATCACGCAGGCCCGCGTGATGCCGCCGAGGATCGAGCTGCCGATCGGCGGCGTCGACACCTTGCCCTTGTGCACGACGAAGATGTTCTGGCCACTGCCCTCGCTGACGAAGCCGTCGACGTCGAGCACGACCGCCTCCTGGAAGCCACGGTCCTTCGCTTCGCCGACCGCGAGTGCACTGTTCACGTAGTTGCCGGCGCACTTCGCCATCGCCGGCAGCGTGTCGGGCGCCATGCGCCGCCAACTGGAAACGCCGACGGCGAGGCCGTTCGCCAGCAGTTGTTCCTCGTTCGGTCGCACCCACGGGAACGACGCGATCGCGACGTCGACCGGGCAGTCGTCCGGGAACACGCCGAGCGCACCGTAGCCGCGGTAGACGAGCGGGCGGATGTAGCACGCCTGCTGCGCATTGGCGCGGATCGTCGCCTGGATCGCGTCGGCGATCTGGGCCTGGGTCCACGGCAGCGGCAGGCGCACGATCCGGCACGACTGGAACAGCCGTTCGACGTGTTCGGCCAGACAGAACACCGCCGGCCCCTTCGGCGTCGCGTAGGCGCGGATGCCCTCGAACACGCTCGACGCGTAGTGCAACGCGTGGGACAGCACGTGGATGGTCGCCTTCTCCCAGTCGACCAGCTCGCCGTTGCACCAGATCTTCGCTTGCGGCGTGAGCTTCACGGCAGCTCCCGGATGCGCAGGTTGCGGAAGTCGACCGGTGCGCCTTCGGCCTCGAGCGCCAGGTAGCCCGTCGCCGGCGAGCACTGCCGGCCGCCGCTGACCTCCTCACCGTTCACCCACAGGCGGACTTCGCCGTTGATGGCGCGCACGTAGTAGTGGTTCCACTCGCCCTTCGGCCGGGTGATGCGTTTGGTCGGAAAACAGCGGCTGCTCTTGCCGTCGCCGACCGTCCAGGTGTCGCCGTCCTCGGTGTAGGTGGTGGTCGGCGTGAACGCCGTCATCTTCGAACCACCGACCGGGAAAACGTCGCCGTGGCTGGTGAACCAGTCGCTGTGCTTCTGCTTGTCCTTCTTCCAGTCGATCTCGAGGCCGATGTCGAGCACCTGCACTTCGATGCCGCTGCGCGGCAGCTGGCCTGGCTTCAGGTCGGTGAACGCCGACTCCGGACACCACAGGAACAGGCCCGAATTGCCGGCGTGCGTGTGGTGGCGCCACTCGAGCACCATCTCGAAGTTGGTGTAGACCTTCTTGCTGCGCGCGCCGCCGACCGGCTTGCCGGTGCCGACGATGACGCCGTCCTTCTCGGTCCAGGTGGTCGCGTCGCCGTTCACGACGTCGAAGTCGGCCAGTGCCAGCGGCGTCCAGCTTGCGCCGTCGACGAACGCGCGCGGCAGCGTGGCCGCTCCTTGCCAGGTGACCGCGGCGAGGGTGACGCCCGCGAGCGCGAGCAGCGACAGGGAACGGAATGCGGTGCGCATCCCGGCGAGTATGCCCGGACTCGAAGTCGGGCGCAGCGTTGGCCATGCTTCGCGCATGACCGACAAGGAAATCCACACCACGACCACGGCGACCTTCGAGGGGCGGCCAATCAGGCGCTACCTCGGCGTCGTCGCTGCCGAATCGGCCCGCACGGTGGCGCCGTCGAACCTGCGGACCTTGTTCAGCGGCAGAGCTCAAGAGGCGAACGCCCAAGGCCTGCGCGATGGGCTCGAATCGGCCCGCACGAACGCACTGGCCGAGCTCGTCGCACGCGCTCGGGAACTGGGCGCCAATGCCATCGTCCGGGTCGACGTGGACCACGCCGTGGTCAACCCCCAGATCGTGGTCGTCACGGCAACAGGCACCGCGGTCGTCGTCGAGTGACCGCCGCCCGCCTCAACTGCGCAGGAACTCGCGCTGCCAGACCTCGAAACCGAGCAGCGTCCACAGCCGCAGTTCCTCGTTGCGGCGGCCGCGCAGGTGGTCCTGCAGCATCGCCTCGATCGGCGCGCGGTTCAGGTAGCGGCTGACGAATGCGTCCTTGCCGAGCAGCAGGTCGTGCACGTAGTCCTTCAGGCCGCCGCGGAACCACTCGTCGAGCGGCACGCGGAACCCGACCTTCTTGCGATCGACGATGTTCGCCGGCAGGTGCCGCCGCGCGATCTCCTTGACGATCCACTTGCCGCTCTTGCCCTTCACCTTCAGGGCCGAGTCGACGCGGAACGCGAGCTCCACCAGTTCGTGGTCGAGGAACGGCGGCCGGTTCTCGATGCTCGCCGCCATCGACATGCGGTCGCCGCGTTCGAGCAGGTTGTCGGCCAGCCACGTGTGGCAGTCGACGTAGAGCATGCGGCGCAGGTGGTCGCCCTGGCAGCGCTCGTATTGGCCGAGCGAACGGTGCGAGCCGTAGCCGGTGCGCAGCGCCTTGCGTTCGTACCACGTGAACGGCGCGAACCACGTCTGCAATCGTTCGGCCGTGTCGCGACCGGTCAGGGCCCGCGCCGCCTGTCGCGCCCGGTACTTCGACCCCGGCAACAGCCGTTCCGCGAACCGCATCGTCGGCACGCGCAGGAACGCCGGCACCGCCGCCAGCGCCGCGAGCTTCGGCTCGTAGGCGTACTTCGGGTAGCCGGCGAAGATCTCGTCGCTGCCTTCGCCACTCAGCAGCACCTTCACCGTCCGGCGCGCGTACTCGGCGATGCGGAAGATCGCGACGTCGGCCGGCTCGCTGATCGGCCCGTCGCGATGCCACGACAGCTTGCCCCACAGCTGCTGGAAGTCCTGCGGCGTGACGTTGATCTCGTGGTGCGTGGTGCCGACCGCGTCGCTGACCTGCTTCGCGTACGGCAGCTCGTCGAAGCGCGGGTCGTTGAAGCCGGCCGCGAACGTCTGCACCTCGCCGCCCTGCCGCAACTTCTTCATCAGCGCCACGGTCAGGCTGCTGTCGAGGCCGCCGCTGAGGTACGCGCCGACGGGCACGTCGGCGACGAGGCGCCCCGCGACCGCGCGTTCGAGCGCGTCGTTCACGGCCGCGATCGCAGCGTCGCCCGCGACCGTCTCGCCCTGCAGTGCCGCCGGCAGCTTCCACCAGGTCTCGTGCCGCAGCTTGCCGTCGGCGCCGACGTGCAGCGCCGTGCCCGCCGTCAGCTTCTTCACGCCGCGGAACAGCGTGTTCGGCGGCGGCACCGAGCGATAGGTCAGGTAGTCCTCGACCGCGTCGTCGTCGAGCATCGGCGCACCGAGGGCCGGCAGCAGCGCCTTGATCTCGCTCGCGAACACCAGGAAGCCCGGTCCTTCCGCGTAGTAGAGCGGCAGGATGCCGAGCCGGTCGCGCGCCAGCAGCAGCGTGCCCGCCCGTTCGTCGAAGTAGCCGAACGCGAACTGGCCGTTCAGGCGATCGAGGCCGCGCAGGCCTTCGCTGCGCAGCGTCTCGAGCAGCACCTCGGTGTCGCCGTGCGTGCGCAGCGGCACGCCGGCCGCCTGCAGCGCCGCGCGCCGTTCCTGGTAGTTGAAGATCTCGCCGTTGAACGTGACGTGGAACGGTCCGCTCGCCGAGGTCATCGGTTGCGGCGAGCCCGCGAGGTCGATGATCGACAGCCGCGTGTGGCCGAAGCCGACGTCGCGCCAGATGCGGAAGCCGTCGCCGTCCGGCCCACGATGGTGCAGTTGCTTTGCCATCGCGCGCAGCAGCGCCTCGTCGATCGGTTTGCCGTCGAAGCGGCGGATGCCGACGATGCCGCACATCAGCGTGCCTCCACGACCGGTCGCGCCGCGAGCGAATCGAGATAGCCGAGCAGTTCCTGCGTGCGGTCGTCCCAGGTCGCCTTGCCGAGCAGCGACGCACGATCGCCCGGCGCCCTCTTGCCGCGCACGACGTCGTCGATGCGCGCCAGGAACTCGTCACCGGTCTTCGCCACGTGCACGAAGTCGCGGTAGTGCTCGACCTCGGGGAACCACGTCGTCACGACCTCCTGGCCGAGCGACAGGTACTCCTTCAACTTGATCGGGTTGCAGCACCGGATCCAGTCGTTGTCGAGCCACGGCATGATCGACACGTCGAAGTCGGCGCCGAGGTCCGGGATCTCCGCGTACGGCCGGAAGCCGAGCCAGCGCACGTTCGGATGGCGCGTCAGCCGGTCCATCGGCAACGTCGCGTCGCCGATCAGCACCAGCGTGTAGTCCGGCCGTTCGACCGCGAGCCGTTCGAGCAGGTCGAAGTCGATGACGTAGTCGTCGAGGCCGCCGAAGAAGCCGATGATCGGCCGCTTCAGCCCCTGTTTGGCGAACACCTCGGTGCGGCCGCGCGGCGCGAAGTGCTTCTTGTCGACGCCGTGGTCGAGGAAGAACGCGCGCTCGCCGGTGAGTTCGCGTTCGCTCGCGAGGAACGCGCGGCTGCTGTAGAGCACGCCGTCGCTCTTGGTCAGCAGTTCGCGCTCGAGGCCGGCGATCAGGCCCTGGTCGGCCTCGCCGAACGCCGAGTGCTTGTCGCTGCGGTTGTAGACGAGGCTCGTGCGCGCCATGTCCTTCGCCACGTCCCACGCGGTCGGCACGGTCACGATGATGTGCGGATCGACGATGCCGTGCTTCTTCAGCTGGCGTTCGACCTGCGCGCGGATGCTGCGGGCGTTCCACTCGCGCGCCTTCTTGCTGCCGTAGAACGGCAACAGCAACGGCGTCATCACGGTGTAGTCGGGCGTGTCGGCGAGCGGCTTGCGCACGTGGCGCAACATGCTCTTCAGCTTGCGCCAGATCCGGCGGAACGGCATCGGCGACTTCCCGGGGGTTGGCATGCGCATGCCGATCGAGTTCACCAGCAGGACCTTGCGGTGCTTCGCCGCGCGCGTCATCAGCTGGAAGTCGCTGTGGGCGCGGTTGTGGTACCACCAGTCCTGGCCGCAGAAGCAGAGGATGTCGCGAGGGGCTGCCACGTCAGGGCCGTCCTATCGGGTGGCCGGGGTTCGCGAATGCACCGTTCATGGCTTCGGCGTCTCGGCGATCCACTGGCGAACGCGACCGTCCAGCAGGAACGGCCACACCGGTACGAGCGAGGCGACCAGCAACAGGGCGACGCGTTGCTTGGGCCAGCGATGTTCGAAGTGCGCGCGGATCGCCAGCCAGATCACGACCAGGACCAGAACGCCATGGATCATGCCGCACACGCGGACCGGCATGTGCTCACCCGTGAACTTCCTGACCAACATCGCGATGCCCAGCAAGATGTAGGAGACCGCCTCGACCAGCGCGAAGATCCGCAGAGCCTGCAGCGACCGGAGCATGTGCGCGCCATCGTGCGGGATCGGCGGCCGGGCGGCAACGTTCCGGCGGAGCGACCGGCCATCCGGGCATCTTGCACGATTGCCACGGCGGATCGGGCCCGGTGTGATCCACGCTCCGTCGCCCCGCCATGAAGAAGCTCGCCACCGCGTTCCTGTTCGCATTCCTGCTGCTGCTGTCCGGATGCCTCGAGATCGACGGCCAGGACATCACGATCCGGTTCGACCCGGAGGCCGACCGCATCGACATCCACATCGTCTACCGCGGCCTGTTTGCCGAGAGCGGGCAGGGGAGCGACAAGGATCCGCTGGCCAAGGCCGTGCGCGACCTCGAGGAAGCGAAGCAGACGGGCGAGTTCGTGTTCTGGTGCAACTGGCCGCTGTCGGTCGATCTCACGCGCGAGTTCGCGGCACCGATCGCGGCCGTGACCGCCCACCTCGACGTCGAGAACGGCGGCCTGTTCACCGACCCGCACGGGGTCCTGTGCGCGCAGCAGTTCGTGCGCATCCGCGACGCGAAGGCGTTCGTGAAGAAGCTGAACCTCGCGTTCGAGGTGTTCGCGCAGACGCAGCTCGCCAACGGCACACCCGGCTTCGGCGGCTCGCACGCGTGGGACGGCGACACCAAGGAGCTGGTGCGCGAGTTCCTGCGCAGCGGCGAGAAGCTGCTGGTGCTCGAAGGCGGACGCCTCGAGGTGCGGCTGCCGGTGTCGGCGAAGGACCACGCCTGGATCAAGGGCCAGCTCGAGCAGCGCTTCCTCCGGCACTCGCCCGAAGAGATCATCGAGCGGCTCGGCGTCGCCGAACGCCGGCAGGGCGGCGGCGACGTCACCAACACCAGCATCCCCGAGGAGAGCGTCCAGGTCGCCGGAACGGCGCTGCGCCGCGAGATGGCGCAATCGCCGAGCTTCCGCTTCTTCTGGGACAACGAGATCACGTTCGTGCGCGAGCTCGAACTGACGCGCATCGGCTTCGGCGTCGCGGGCAGCAACGAGATCACCATCAAGAAGGCGACCGGCGGGCTCTACCACGACGCGCTGCTGCAGAAGCTGCGCGAGAACAAGGAGACGATCGAGGACGGGCTGCCGGACCAGGAGCTGGCGCGCCGATTCGACGAGTTCCGCAAACGCGACGCGAAGCTGCCGGGCAAGGTCGCGGAAATCCGGGCGAAGGGCGGCAAGGGAGCCAAGCCCGAGAAGAACACGAAGGACGAAGTCGGCAAGTAGCGCGATCGGTCAGCGCAGCAGATCGACGTCGCGGACGACGAGCCGCTGCATGCCCGGCTTCGCCCTCAGCCGGGCCAGGTCGGAATCGCCGATCGGCGCCCAGTTGGCCAACGAGAGGTCGACGACCGCGGGCAAGGCCAACAGCAGGTCGACGGCTTCCGCCGACGTGATCGCCGACGAGTCCGTTCCGAACTGCGAGCAGTAGCCGAGGTCGAGCACGCGCAGGTTCGGCAACTCGCGCAGTGCGCGCAGCCCGTCCTTGCCGAACGCGTCGTTGTGGCGCAGGTCCAGCCGCTCGATCCCGGAGTCGGCGAGCGCGTCCACGAACTTCGGCGACAGCCCGCGCATCTGCTTGATGTCGAGCACACGCAACGAGCGCATGCCGGCGATGGCGGCGAGGCCGCGGTCGGTGATGCGGTAGCAGGCGGCGAGCGACAGGTGGCGCAGGTTCGGCAGGTGCTCGGCGATCGCGCGGCAGAGGTCGTCGGTGTACTCGCCGCACAGTTCGAGCCGTTCGAGCTCCTTCGGCATCGCAGCCACCCAGCCGGCGTTCGGCTCCTGGCCGCCGAACGCGTCCAGTTCGCGCAGCGAACGGCAGCTGCCGAGTTCCGCGAGCCCCGCCGCCGACCAGTGCCCGCTCGAGACGTCGAGCACGCGCAGCTTCGGGCACTTGCCGAAGCCCTCCAGGGCGGCATCGACCGGCCCCATGCCGAAGCGATCGGCGAAGCGCCGCGCGCGCTCGAGCAACTGCGTGGCGCCGAACAGGGGCAGCTCCGCCGCACCGCTGCGCCAGTTCATGCCGTCGATCGACGACACGTCGAGCACCTGCAGTTCGGGCAGTTCGTGCAGCCGCGCCAGCAACCGCGAATGCAGTTGCTGGCAACCGGCCAGCGACAGCGACCGCAGTTCCTTGCACTGCAGGATCGCGTCGATGCCCGCTTCCTCGAAGCCATGGTTGAACGACAGGTCCAGGTGCCGCAGCGACGCGAACCGCGGCAGCTTCGTCAGCATGGCGTCCGCGGTGTCCATGCAGCGCAGCGTCAGGCTCTCCAGGAGCGGCAGCCGCTCGAGTGCGGCGAACGCTTCGGCGACCCGCGCCACGTCGCCCGACCAGTCGGCCGGCGTGAGCCCGAGGCCCTGCCAACCGAAGAAGCCGGCGTGCACCGTGCCGCGCAGTTCGAGCCGCCGCAGCTTGGTGAACGTCGCGATCGTCGCCCAGCACTCCGCCGTCGTGTAGCGAACGTCGCGCGGACGCCCCGTCTTGAGGCCGAGACCGTACGACTCGTTCCACGGCTCTCGCACGACGAGCACTTCCAACCCGTGCAAGTGCGACAAGGCGGCGAGCACCAAGTCGTTGCCACCCACGACCTCGACGGCGCGCGTCGTCACCGGCAAGGCTTCGGCCTCGCCGATCGTCGACACCGTCACGACCGGGACCGATTTCGGATCCTGCGGCCCCGCGACGTGCACCGCGGGGTAGCGCGGCCACGTCGCGAGGGCGACCACGACGCCGATCGCGAGCAGCGCCGCGACGACGGCCCAGGACCGCGACCAGGCCGACGGTTCGGAGCCGATGTCGACCGTGTTCCCGGCGGCGAGGCGCGCCCGCACCTCCGCCACGAGGTCGGGCGCCCGTTCGCCACCCAACGCCTCGCCGAGCAGGCTGTCGAGCACCGGATCGACGTCGTCGTTCGCGTTCATGCTTGCCGCCTTCGCTCGATGCAGGTCCGCAGGGCCGCGCGCAATCGCTGCAGCAGCGTGCGCACGCCGTGTTCGCCGATGCCGAGTTCCTCCGCCAGTTCCCCGCGCGAAAGCCCGTCGCGGTAGGTCGCGTCGAGGGCGCGCCGCGAACGTTCCGGCAGTTCGCCGAGGCACGCAGCCAGCGCCGTGAGCCAGCCTGCACCATCGTCGTGGCCGAGGTCACGCCGCCAGAGAATCTCCGCAGCCGCCGCATGCCGTTCGGCCCGCCGCCGGTCGGCGCGCTGCGTTCGCAGCCACAGGTGCTTGCACGTCTGCCGCAGGAACGCCGCCGCCTCGGCGTCCGGCCGCGTCGCGATGCCCTTCTGCACGGCGAGCACGAGCGCGTCCTGCGCGATCGCTTCGGCCTCGAGCCCGCGGCAACCGAGCACGCGCAGGAACCGCCACGCGCCCACCTGATGCCGCCGCACGAACGCCGCAACGGCATCGATGGCGCGGTCGGGGTCGGCAGGTCGGGGTCGGATCACGATCGGCACACGCGGGTATCCCCGCCGCCCGGTCCAGGGTACGCAGCGTACTCAGGAATCCGCTGCCACCCGATCGCGCAGCCGGAGCTGGCCGCACGCGGCTTCCGCGTCGGGCCCCGACGAATCGCGGATCGTCGCCAGGATGCCGCGGCTCTTCACCGCGCGCACCATCGCCACGATGCGTTCGCGGCTCGGGGCGGTGAACGGCAACCCGTCGACCGGGTTGTAGACGATGAAGTTCACGTAGCAGCGCACGCCCTGCAGCAGGGCGCACAGCTCCTCGACGTCCTGGTCGCCGTCGTTGACGCCGGCGAGCATCGTCCACTCGATCTGGATCGGCGTGCCGACGTCGCGCGCGTAGGCATCGGCGGCGGCGGCGATCTCCGGCAGCGGATCCTTGTGGGCGCGCGGCAGCAGTTCGCGCCGCTTGGTCTCGTTCGCGGTGTGCAACGACCACGCCAGGCACGGCTTCACCGCGAACGTGCGCATGCGTTCGAGCGGCTTCACCCCGCCGACCGTCGAGAACGTCTGCTTCTTCGGCGAGATCAACACCTCGTCGCGGATGCGTTCGACGGCGTGCATGACGTTGTCGAGGTTGTGCGACGGCTCGCCCATGCCCATGAACACGATGCGATCGATCGGCATCACGCGGCGTGCGTGCACGATCTGCTCGACGATCTCGTCGGACGACAAGTGCCGCTCGACCCCGAACAGGCCCGACGCGCAGAAGCGGCAGCCCACCGCGCAACCGACCTGCGTCGACACGCAGCAGGCGCCGATCGGCATCGCCACCGTCTCGACCTTCTTGCCGTCGCGCAGTTCGAGCAGCAGCTTGACGGTGCCGTCCTTCGAACGGGTTTCGCGCGCGACCTTGGTCACGAGACCGGCGTCGAGCCATTGCTGCAGGATCGCCTGCTCTTCGGGCCGCAGGCGCAGGCCGTGCTTGTCGAAGTCATACGGCGTCGGCCTTCGGCCGGCGGCGACGAGGCGCCGCGCCAGCACGGCCTTCGGCTCGGGCAGGGCAGCGCGCAGGCCGGACAGGCCCGACGCGATCACGTTCGCAGCGGCTTCGGTCATTCGGGCGCGGAAGTGTCGCCGCGGCCCGGGCGATTGCCACCCCCTGGCCTTTCCCCGGTGCCACGGCCGGGGCCCCACCCTCGTCGGCATGCACCTGATCGCGGTTGCCCTGGTGTTGACCGGCAGTGGGCCCTGGTCGGCCGATGCCCGTATCGTCGCCGCCCGCGCATGAACGCCGACCGCCGCCACTTCCTGCAACTGTCCGCGGCTGGACTCACGGCCGCGGCGTGCACCCCGACGAGCGCCAACATGAACCAGCGCCCCGCCTCCTCCCCTGCGGCCTCGACGACTGCCGCCACGAAGGCGATGCCGGTGGTGTTCGTGTCGCACGGCGCCCCGACGCTGGCCCTCGACCGCGTCGCCGGCCGCGATTTCGCGGCGCTGGCGGCAGCACTGCCGCAGCCGCGCGCGATTCTGGCGGTGAGCGCGCACTGGCTCGACGCCCCGCCGACGCTGGGCTCGCGCACGACGCGCGACCTCTACTACGACTTCTCCGGCTTCCCGGACGAGCTCTACCGCGTGCGCTACGCGGCGCCGGCCGCCGCTGGTCTCGCCGACGAGGTTGCGCAGCTCCTACCCGACGTCGCGCGCGCCGACGACCGTCCGTGGGACCACGGCGTGTGGGTGCCGCTGGTGCACATGTTCCCGGCGGCCGACGTGCCGGTGCTGCAGCTGTCGATGCCGTGGCGTTGGTCGCCGGCACGCATGTTCGAACTCGGCCGCCGCCTCGCCCCGCTGCGCGAACGCGGCATCCTGGTGCTCGCCAGTGGCGGCATGGTGCACAACCTCGGGCGCCTGGACTGGAACGGCGGCGCGAACCCGGCGGCGTGGGCGTCCAACTTCGAAGGCTGGGTCCGCGACCGGCTGCAGGCACGTGCCCACGACGACCTGGTCGCCTTCCGCGACAAGGCGCCGGACCTGAAGCTCGCGCACCCGACCGACGACCACTTCGTGCCGCTGCTGGTCGCCGCCGGCGCCGGCGGCGACGCTGCCGCTTCGGTCCCCATCGATG
>JAEUHV010000369.1 GCA_016794485.1 Planctomycetota bacterium | reverse complement strand
TTCCTGTGGGGCGATGCCGCGGCGGGGCGCGAGCCGCTGGCGGTGCTGTGCCTTGGGCCGGAGTGTGCCTCGGTGCACTTTGCGTTCCGGCTGCAGGACAGCAACCTGCCGTTGCTGCCGGCCTTCCCGCAGCTGCTGCGGCGCGCGTTCGTGCGGGCGCACGGGGCGAAGGCGGCTGCGGTCGTACGCACCGTTCCGGCACCCGCCCAGGAAGCGGATCTCGAGTCCGCGGCCACCGGGGTCGACCGCCCGTTGCCGCCGTTCGCCACCGAGAGCCGCGATCTGGGGGCGTGGTTCCTGTTGGGGGGGCTCGTATGCCTGTGCCTGCGCCTCTGGTTCCGGTAAGGCCTTGCGCCGGTCCGAGCCGATCCGTAGCTTCCTCGCCCCTTTGACAGCGAACGTACGCGCGGGACCCCTTCCCGGCTGACCTCTTCGCCCCTGACCGGCGCCACGGTTTCCGTCTTGCACGGAACCGGAGGCCCGGACGAGAACCCCATGACTGGCAGCAAAACCCTCGGCATCCTCGGCAAGAAGCTCGGGATGACCCAGATCTTCCACTCCGACGGCAACGTCATTCCGGTCACGGTCGTGCAGGCCGGCCCGTGCAAGGTCCTGACGGTCAAGATGGCGACCGCGGCCGAGTTCCCGGAAGGCCACCGCACCGCCGCCAACAACCAAGGCAAGAAGGGCGGCAAGCAGAACCGCGGCCGCCTCGCCGACGGCTACTACGCCGTGCAGCTCGGCTTCGACCAGAAGCCGGCGCGCGTCTGCACCAAGTCCGAGCTCGGCAACCTCAAGAAGGCCGGCCTCGACCAGGGCATGCGCTTCGTGAAGGAGTTCCGGCTCGAGCAGGCGCCGACGCAGAAGCCCGGTGACCAGGTCGACGTCAGCGTGCTCGACGGCATCAAGTTCGTCGACGTCACCGGCGTCACCAAGGGCCGCGGCTGGACCGGCACGATCAAGCGCTACAAGTTCAGCCGGCAGCCCACCTCGCACGGCAACTCGTTGAACCACCGCACCGGTGGTGGCCTCGGTCGTCAGCACTCGATCAGCAGCGGTGTGCCGAAGGGCAAGCGCATGGCCGGTCACTACGGCGTCGAGCAGGTCACGATGCAGCGGCTCGAAGTCGTCAAGCTCGACAAGGAGCGCAACCTGGTGTTCCTGAAGGGCGCCGTCCCCGGCCACACCAATGGCTACCTGACCATCAGGAAGACGGTCAAGAACGAGCGCCAGATCGAGTTCCGTCCTGGCCTCGTCGTGCGCGCCGCCGCCCAGAAGGCGATGGCCGCGAAGGGCGCGAAGAAGTGAACCCCCGGCGCTGAGCCACAACCCAACTACCTGCGAGACAATCCATGGCACGTTCCCGACGCAAGCACGGTGGCCCCCGCCGCGGCACCTTCAAGAAGAAGAAGCTCGGCAAGGGCTACACCGCGAACAACAAGCAGCCGTCCGCTTCCCGGCCGGTGCTCCGCATCACCGAGCCGACCGAGCCCCAGAAGGGCTGATCGGCTACGTCGCGCGCGACGCGCGCGCCGCTGCGGCATGACGCCGAAGCCTTCCTCCCCGCGGCCGTGCGACGTCGTCGTCGTCGGCGCGGGCGCTGCCGGCATGATGGCGGCGATCGTCGCGGCCGAACGCGGCCGCCGAGTCGTGCTGCTGGAGAAGAACCCGCAGCCCGGGCTCAAGATCCTGATCAGCGGCGGTGGCCGCTGCAACCTGACCACGACCCGGCTCGGGCAGGACCTCGAAGACCAGTTCGGCGCGCGGCGCGGCCGCTTCCTGCGCCACGCGCTGCGCGCGTTTCCACCGACGGCCCTGCGTGCCTTCATCGAGTCGGCGGGTGTGGCGCTGCAGGAAGAGGACCTGGAGAAGCTGTTCCCGGTGTCGCAGCGGGCGCGCGACGTGGTCGACGCACTGCTGGCGCGCTGCCGCGCGGTGGGCGTCGAACTCCGGGTCGGCGCGCCGGTGCGCGACATCGCGCGCGAGGGGCCGGGTTTCGTGGTGACGACGCCGCAGGGCAACGTGGTGGCCGCAGCGCTGGTCCTCGCTACCGGCGGACTCAGTTATCCGAAGACCGGCGCCACCGGTGACGGCTACGGGTTCTGCCGCGCGTTCGGCCACACGATCACGCCGACGTTCCCCGCCCTGGCGCCGCTCGCGGTCGACGCCGCCTGGGTGCGCGACCTGCAGGGCATCGTCGTGCACGACGTCGCGCTCGCTTCGTTGGATCGGCACGGCAAGGTCGTGGGCTCGCGCCAACGGCCGATCCTGTTCACGCACCGTGGCCTGTCGGGGCCGGCTCCGATGGACCTCGCCGGCGACATCGAGGAGGCCGCCGGCCTCGGAGCCGTGCGCTTCGACTTCGCCCCGGCGACCAGCGCCGACGAACTCGAGCGCACCTGGCTCGCGGCGGTGCCGAAGTCCGGCCCGCGCTCGGTCGAAAGCGTGTTGCCGCCGCACCTGCCGGCCCGGTTGCGCGCGGCCTTGTGCGGCCTCGGCGACAGCGTCACGACGCTGGCGAACTGGGGCAAGGAGCGGCGCCGCAAGTTGCTCGCGGCGGTGAAGGACCTGCGCGTGCCGGTCGGCAGGAGTCTCGGCTATGCCCACGCCGAAGTCACCCGCGGCGGCGTCGCACTCGACGAGATCGACGCGCGCACGATGCAGAGCAAGCGGGTGCCGGGCCTGTTCGTGGTCGGCGAACTGCTGGACGTCGACGGCCCGATC
>JAEUHV010000333.1 GCA_016794485.1 Planctomycetota bacterium | reverse complement strand
CGTGTGTCACGTCGATCTCGGCGAGTCGCGCTCGCAACGATGCTTGGAGATGGCCGCCGTCTACCTCTATCTGCCGGTCCCGGTACTCCCGCCACTGCGCATAGACGCGGCGTTGATCGCAGCCCAACGCCAAGCCCTCGGCGAACTGCCCGCGCAACGGGCCACTCGCTATCGGACCACGTTCGGACTGGGCGCGATCGACGTGCAGCGCCTCGTCGTCTACCGCGCGATCGGCGACTGGTTCGAACGCGTCGTGGCCGCGGGTGCCGAGGCAAAGGCCGCGTGCAACTGGCTCGGCGAAGACGTGCTGCCGGCGTGCCACGAACTCGGGATCGAACTGGCGGCGTTTCCGCTGCGGCCGGAACGCCTCGCGGGGCTGCTGGCATTGGTCGCCGAGGGTGCCACGACGCTGGTCGCCGCGAAGAAGGTGTTCCGTCACCTGCTCGCACACGACGTCGAGCCGAGCACTGCCCTCCGCGAACTCGGCCTCGACCGCATCACCGATCCCGCCACTTTGCAGCCCGCCGTCGCGGCGGCGATCGCGGCGTTGCCCGCCGCGGCAGAGGCCGTGCGGGAGGGCAAGGACAAGGCCATCGACGCACTCAAGGGCCACGTGATGCGCGCCACGCGCGGCCGTGCCGACCCGGCCCTGGTCGACGCGCTGCTGCGCAGCCGGATCGCCGGACCGAAGTGACCGTCCACTTCAGCGCACGGCGCGGAAGCCGACCAGTTCGACCCGCGGCGCCAGGTAGCCGGCGCACACCGGTTCCTCGCGGCACAAGTCGGTCGAGAGGTACTTCTTGTTGCTGTCGGGCAACACCGTGACGACCGCACCGCGGGCACCGAGTTCCTCCACCAGTTGCACCGCGCCGAGGAAGTTCGCACCCGAACTGATGCCGACCGCGAGTCCCAGCGACCGTGCCAGTTCCTGGCTCATCAGGATCGCGTCGCCGTCGTTCACGTCGACCACCGGGTCGAGCCAATCGAGGTCCACCACCGGCGGAACGAACTCGTCGGAGATGCCCTGGATCCGGTGCGATCCGACCTTGGTGCCGGTGCGGAGCGTCGGCGAGTTGCCGGGCTCGAGCGGATGCACGCGGACCTTCGGGAACACGCTGCGCAACGCCCGCCCGACCCCCATCACCGTGCCGCCGGTACCGACTCCGGCCACGAACGCCGCCGGACGAACGCCGAACTCCTCGAGTTGCAGCAGGATCTCGGGACCGGTCGACGCAGCGTGCGCCCGCACGTTGGCCTGGTTCTCGAACTGACGCGGCAGGAACACACCCGGGTGTTCGCGCGCGAAGCGTTCGGCCAGTTGCACCGCACCGAGGAACCCGCCTGCGGCCGCCGACACCGGTACGATCTCGGCGCCGAAGCTGGCGATCAGCTGGACGCGCTCGCGACTCATCCAGTCCGGCATGTAGATGCGCACCGGATGGCCGAGGGCGGCACCCAGCGCGGCGAACGCGATGCCGGTGTTGCCGCTGCTCGCCTCGACGATCGTGTCGCCTGGGCGCAACTGCTCGTTCGCGAACGCCTCGCCGAGGATGTGGCACGCCATGCGGTCCTTGGTCGAACCGGTCATGTTCATCGACTCGTACTTGGCATAGAGCCGGCGCTCGTGCCCGTCGAACCGGTACAGGATCTCGAGCAAGGGCGTGTTGCCGATCAACTGCCGGAGCGAAGCGATCGCGCGCGCCTGCGGCGGGGACCAGGAATGGACCGTCATCACGGCATCGGAGCACGCCCTCGCTCCCGACTCGTCCGCACATCGGCGTAGCAAGGGCGTCAGGACGGCGACGGCACCGCCGCGGGCACGGGCCGGCACCGGCGCTGGCACCAGGCGAACGCGGCGGCGATGCCGGCCGCGGCGAGCACGAACAGCAGTGGCCGCACCGGCTGCAGGTAGCGCGGGTCGGGAATGACCGGCAGGTACGCGAGCGTGGCCGCGACGACGGCTGCGGCGAGTGCGCGCAGGGGCACGGGCGCGGTGCGGGGGCGCAGCAGCGCCACCAGCGCCGCCATCGCCGCCGCGGCCATCAGCGGAACGTGCAAACACCGCATCACCCCATGCGTGGCCCCAAGCACAGGCTGCGTCTCGTACGGCGAGTTCGCGACCTCGTACACGTAGACGTCGTTGCCCTGCACCAGCGGCCATCGCCACAACCACAACGGCTTCTCCAGCAGGTACCAGCTGGCGTAGCGCAGCGGCTCGGCAGCGACACGCCGGCCGAGCACCTCGCGCAGTCCGGCCCACGAAGCGCCGAACGCGGGCTGCTCCGGGTCCTCGCGGTAGGGAAAGCCGAGGTACCGCACGTCGCGGAACACCATGCCCGGGTAACTGCCGTGGCTGATCGAGGCGGTGGCGCGTTCGCTGCCCGTCTTCGCCAACGGCTGTACCTGGTTGCGCAGCGACCACACGCCCAATGGCAGCAGCGCGACCAGCACGTACGCGACCGCGCGCCCCTTGCCCGTTCGCCACGCGGCGAATCCGAAGGCGAATGGCAACACGACGAGCGCCTCGTTGCACAACACACCGGCACCGGCCGCCAGCGCCGCGAGCGCGAGCCGAGACCGGCTGTCCGCACCGACGAACGCCCACGCGGCGAGTGCCACGCAGAATGTGGTCGCACATTCGGTCAGCACGTAGGCCGAGCCCACCACGAGGTGCGGACTGAACGCCGTCAGCAGTGCGGCCCCGAGCGCAGCCGCGAACGGCAACCAGGCCCGCGCGATGCGGTACACCAGCAGCACCGTGGCGGCGCCGAGCACCGCTTGCACCACCGCCACGACGAGCAGCCATGATTGCTCGCCGGCGAACGCGCGGCACAGCGCCAACAATGCCGGGTAGCCAGGCGAACGGAACGCATCGGGTGGCGGCGGCACGGTGGTCGCCAGCGAGAACACGCCGTGGTCGACGAGGTTCTTCGCATAGGCCGCGTACTGGCCGGCATCGGCGCGCAACGGGTGCTGCACGACGGCAGTCAGCACGTACCAGAGCCGGATCGCCAATGCGACCGCGACCACGATGCCGACGAGTACCGTCCGTTCTGCCTTGCGCACGCCATGCCATCGGCTGCGCACACCTTCCGACTCAATGGCGCGGGAACACGGCGAGCGTCTGTTCGCGGCCATGCGCCCCGTCGGGCAACGTCGCGACCACCGCGAGCTGTCCTGGGCACTCGGCAACGACGAACACGTGCACGAGGGTCCGTTCTCCGGCCTCGGCCCGCACGTTCGGGACCAGGGTGACCACGGTGACCCCTTCCTCGGTGCCGGTCTGCACGGCAACCGGCGGCGACACGCAGAGGCCCCGCAGCCACGCGACCACGACCCGCGTGCCGACGAAGTCGCACGGCGGCTCCGGAACGGCCGCCGCTTCGGGACCGAGCACGGCGCGCAACCGGCGCCACTCCGCGGGAGTGGCCGCGATCGCACAACTGGTCGCCTTGCCCGACGGATCCGACAAGGTCCACGACGAACCGGCGTCGTGGCGCATCGGCACGCACGCGGCAACGAGCAGCAGGAACGGCGACAGGCGGCGCACGGACGCAATCTACGCCGGCCGCTCGCCAGCGCTACCATCCGCGCCATGGCTGCAGCCCCGCCCCTCGCCCTGGTGCCGCTCCTGTGCACGCCCCTGCTGGCGCAGCGCGAGGCAGCCCCGAGCCGCGAACTCGCCGAAGTCGTCGCCGCGTACGCCGCCAAGGTCGCCGCATCGGCGATCTTCGTCAGTGGGCGTCGGATCGAATCGGTGCTGGCCGAGGAGTTCGCGCCGACGCGCCCGCTCGAAGCGTTGGTGAGGCCCATGCTGAAGTTCCACGTCGACCGGACTGCGGGCACGGTCGCCTGCGATCTGGGGCAGGCGCAAGCGACCGCGGTGTTCACGCCGGGGCTCGGCTGCACGCTCGCCGTGGCCCCGATGACCGTGGCCGCCTTGCGCGCGCGAACCGCGTTGCCGGCGCCCGTCGCCGAACCGCGCCCATGGCCGCGCGGCGACGTTCTGCCGCCCGAGCCGATCGCAGGCGTCGACCACAAGGCCGTAGCAGCCGCCCTGGCGGCCGCATTCGCCGAACCCGACCCGCAGCGGCGCCGCGTCACCCGTGCGATCGTCGTGGTCTACGACGGCCACCTGATCGCGGAACGGTATGCCGACGGCTACCACGCCGCGATGCCGTTGCCCGGCTGGTCGATGACCAAGACGCTCGCCTACACGTTGTTCGGCATGCGCGGCACTCCCCTGCCGCCGGTCGCCGAGTGGGCCGACGACGGCCGCCGCGCGATCACCACCGACCACCTGCTGCAGATGACGGCGGGACTCGCGTGGAACGAGTCGTACGACGATGCCGCCAGCGACGTGCTGCGCATGTTGTTCGCGGGAACGGACCACGCTGCAACCTACGTCGCGCGCCCGAGCGCCGAGCCGCCGGGGACCCGCTTCCACTACACCAGCGGCGCCACCAACCTGCTGTGCCGGCAACTGCGCCGCACGTTCGCGGACGATGCGAGCCACCTGGCCTTTCCGCGCACGGCGTTGTTCGACAAGCTCGGCATGCACGGCACGGTGCTCGAACCCGACGCGTCGGGCACCTTCGTCGGCAGTTCGTACGGTTTTGCCACCGCGCGCGACTGGGCGCGGCTCGGCATGCTGTGGTGCGACCTCGGTGAGTTCGCCGGCGAGCGCGTCGTCGCCCGGTCCTGGCTCGAAGCCGCGTGGCAGCCCGCGCCAGGCAGCAATGGGCGCTTCGGTCGCCACCTGTGGTTGGAGACCGGCCCTGGCCTGCCGGCGGACACTGCATGCATGCATGGCCACGAAGGCCAGGCCTGCGCGGTCGTGCGCAGCCACAAGCTGGTCGTGGTCCGGCTCGGCTGCACCAAGAACGGCGGCTTCGACCTGCACGCGCTGCTTCGCGACCTGCTCGCCGCGTTGCCGCGGTGACGCCAGCCTCAACGCGGCGTGAACAGCGTGTTCCAGCTCTCGTGCGGGTCGCGCACGCCCGCGGGCCGCGGCTGCAAGTAGTCGGCCCAGCGTTTGGCGAATCGCAAGTCGGCGGCCACGAGTCCGACGAGACCGGGATGCCGCGCGAGGACCTTGTTCAGCACCCCCGCCTTGGTCGCGACCGGCAGCCGCGGCAGCGGACTGTCGACGGGTCGGTCGTAGTTCAACACCACGCCGGCACCGTCGGAGCGAGCGACCTGCACGCGCACCTCGGGATAACTCGGACCGCGCAACCACTGCTCGCCGAGATTGGTCGTGTCGACCTCGAGCAAACGCGGACATCCCGCCACCAGCGGCGCCAACTGGTCACGCCACTCGAGTGCGATCGC
This sequence comes from Planctomycetota bacterium, assembly GCA_016794485.1. Lineage (GTDB taxonomy): Bacteria > Planctomycetota > UBA1135 > UBA1135 > UBA2386 > UBA2386. The sequence goes on along the minus strand of JAEUHV010000333.1, from coordinate 2,637 downwards.
GACGGCCGCGGTCACACGCCGTTCGGTGCAGCGTTGGCCGACGGCCACCGACATCGTGCCAGCGCCCCCCTCACGGTAGAGCCGGACCACCGGCAGAGGCGTATCGACGAACGGCAACTGCACCGCTTCGCGATCGACCAGGCACAACGGCGAACCGTCGGCGGCACGCACGGCGAGAATCGGTTGGCGCAGGTCGACGACGAGCCGCAGCCGGTCCGGGAACACACGCTGCACTTCGGCACTTCGCACCCAGGCCACGCTGGCAAGCCCATCACGCAAACCGCGCTGCGCCTGGTCGTCGAGGATCGGCACATCCTCCTGCAACCAGGGCGCCAACGCCGCCGACACCGCGACCAGCAGGTTCTTGTCCATCCACTCCGGGCGGCTGGCGAAGCCGACCCGGTCGAGGGCCACGTGTGGGCTGTTCTGCGCGGCCTGGTCGAACCGGGCCGCCAGGACCTCGGCGGCCTTCGGACCACACAGCCACACCGTCAGTGCGAACACCGTGAGCACGCCGACGCGCACGATCCAGGGCTGGAGCGTGGCGTTGGCAGAGCGTTCAGCCGATACGCGTTCGGTCACGCGAGTGGACGAGGCGACGAAGAACCTGGCGCACACCGGCGCCGATCAGCGCCGCCGGATGCGACCGATCATGGAACGCGAGCTCAGTTCAGGCGCGCGACGACGGGCTTCTGCTCGACCTTCTGGCGGTCGCGCTGGAAGCCGCTGACCGCTTCGCAGTCGTCGGTGAAGATCTCGAGCGTGTCGAGGATGTTCTCGATCAGGTGGCGATCCATCGTCACCTCGCGCGCGCCCTTGCCGGACTCGAGCTCGTGCTCGAGCAAGCGCGCGAGCACCTTGATCTGCGACAGGTGACGACCGATGAACTTCGGGACGTTGACTTCTTTGTTTTCCATGGCTGGCTCCTCGTTCGAGCAGCGTGGTTGACCGCCACACTGCCCATCGTGCCGCGACCGCGAGAGGCCGCGACGACCGGTTGCGAAACGCTCCGCCGCTCGGCGAAGCGTGGCGCAGCATAACGACGCGATCGACTGAAACCAGCGGGTCGTGGATCGTCGTCCAGACGACGTCGCGCATGTGGAGAAGCACTCACAATTCCCAACGTGGCCGCGGCGCGTTTCCCATCGTGCACGCGGTGTGCGAGACTGCGGGAGTGTCGACCAAGATGCCCGCGCCGGACCAGATCCTGTTCAAGGGCTACACCCTCAACCCGTTCCAGGTCGAGGCTGCCCGCGCGATCGAAGCCGGCAAGAACGTTCTGCTCGCGGCCCCGACCGGCTCGGGCAAGACGCTGGTCGCCGAATACGCGATCGAACACGCGGTCAAGGCCGGCAAGCGCGCGATCTACACGAGCCCGATCAAGGCGTTGAGCAACCAGAAGTTCCGCGACTTCAAGAACGACGGCTTGCGCGTCGGGTTGATGACCGGCGACCTGACGCTCGACCCGGATGCGCCGCTCGTCATCATGACGACCGAGATCTTCCGCAACGCGGTGTTCGAGGACCCGGAACGGTTCAACGACACCGACTTCGCGATCTTCGACGAGGTGCACTTCGTCGACGACGTCGACCGCGGCACGGTCTGGGAAGAATCGCTGATCTTCGCGCCGGCACACGTCCGCTTCGTCGGCCTGTCGGCCACGATCGCCAACCTGCACGAGTTCGGCGAGTGGATCCGGCACGTTCGGCCGCAGGACCTCGCCGTGATCGAGCACACGCGCCGGCCCGTGCCGCTGTCGCATCGGCTGTTCCACCCCGACGCCGGCGTGTTCCAGCTCGAACAGCGCGCCCGTGCGATCACGTTCCACGAACGCGCCGTGGCGCGCGACGGCCGGCACGGCAAGCGGGTCGGCCGCCGCGAAGCCAGCCGGGGCCATTGGGGCGACAAACGCGAACGCGCGCAGGGCCGCCGGATCGGCATGGGACCGCGCCCCTACGTGCAGCTGCTCGACGAACTGCAGCACCGACAGCTACTGCCGCTGCTGTACTTCTGCTTCTCGCGCAAGGAGTGCGAGATCAAGGCCGAGCGCAGCATGGGCCGCATGCTGCTCGACAAGACCGAACGCAAGCGCGTCGAGGCGCTGTTCGCCGAGATCTGCACGCGTTTCGAACTCGACCCGGCCGCCGATCCCGGCCTGCGCGGAATCCTCGGTCGCGCGATCGCCGGTGTGGGCTACCACCACGCCGGCATGCTGCCGATCCACAAGGAAGTGGTCGAACGCCTGTTCACGTCGGGCCTGCTGAAGATGCTGTTCACCACCGAGACGTTCGCGCTCGGCATCAACATGCCGGCACGCACCGCGGTGTTCGACCTGCTGCGCAAGTTCGACGGCGTGCAGATGGACTACATGAAGGCGCGCGACTACCTCCAGATGGCGGGGCGCGCCGGCCGTCAGGGCCTCGACAAGTCGGGGCTCGTGATCGCGATCCTCGAAGACGAGGACCTGATGGCGGCGCCGCTGTCGCGATTCCACTCGGGCAAGGTCGAGCCGATCACGTCGCGTTTCAACCTGTCCTACTCGACGATCCTCAACCTCTACGACCGGCTCGGCAGCAAGGGGCTGCTCGCCGCCTACGACAAGAGCTTCGCCGCGTTCCAGGCGCAGAAGGGCACGCC
>JAEUHV010000255.1 GCA_016794485.1 Planctomycetota bacterium | reverse complement strand
ACCTGCACCTCAATTCGGCGTCGCCGACGCTGACGAACTGCACGATCCGGCACAACTACACGCACGGCATCAACTGCAACGGCAACTCGTTCCCGACCGTGTCGAACTGCACGTTCACCGGCAACGGCGGCGACGCGGTGCACGGCGTGCCGGCGATGGCCCTGCCGGGGTTCACGAACAACACCGCGAGCGCCAACGGCACCAACATCGCGCGCGTCACGGTCGGCACCGTGAACGGAGCGCTGGCGATCGGGTCGGCCCAGATGCTCGGTGGGGCGGTCGTGTTCGACACGACGGTCGGCATCGCCGCGGGTGCATCGTTGACGATCGGCGCCGGCACGGTGGTGAAGATGGTCTCCGGCGGCCAGCAGATCACCGTCGACGGCACCCTGGTGACGACCGGGACCGCGGGCAGCCCGGTAGTGATCACCGGCTTCGCCGACGACAGCGCCGGCGGCGACACGAACACCAACGGCGCCAGCAATTCCGGGCCGACCGCGTGGCGCGGCATAGTGTTCACGCCGACGTCGACTGCGTGCGACCTGGCCTGGGCGGACGTGCGCTACGGCGGCAACGGCTACGTTTCCAACCTGCACCTCAATTCGGCGTCGCCGACGCTGACGAACTGCACGATCCGGAACAACTACACGCACGGCATGAACTGCAACGGCAATTCGTCGCCGACCGTGACCAATTGCACGTTCACCGGCAGCAATGGCTACGCGGTCGCTGGCCTGCGCCTGCAGGACGTGCCCGGCTTCACCAACAACCACGCGTCCGGCAACGGCGGCAACTACCTCGAGGTCGTCGCGGCGAACGTGACCGCGCCGCTGGCGATCGGCAGTGAGTCGGCGATGGAAGGAGCCCTCGTGTTGCGCACCGGTATCGCCGTTGCCGCGTCCGGCCAGCTCACGCTGCGTCAGGGCGTGGTGGTCAAGTTCGACGGCGCGCACCAGGTGACGGTGGACGGCACGCTGCGTGTGCTGGGCACCGGCTTCGAACCGGTCGTGTTCACCGGCTTCGCCGACGATGACTTCGGCGGCGACACCAACAACAACGGTCCGAGCAGCAGCGGTCCGACGGCGTGGCGCGGTGTCGTCGTGAACGCGACGGCCACGGCCGGCGCCTTCGAGCACACCCGCATCCGCTGGACGGGCAGCGGTTACCTGCCGGGCTTGACCTGCAACAGCCCGCTGGTCGCGCTGCGTTCGGTGCGCGTCGACGGGGCCTACGACCGCGGTCTCGTGCTCGGCGATTGTGCCGCGGCCGACAACCTCGTCGCGTTCCAGTGCGGCGGCATCGGCATCCACCTGACTGGCGGCGGGCACCACGTCCGCCACGCGACGGCGACCGCCTGCGGCACGGGCATCCGCCGCGAAGTGGCCTGGACCGGCTTCGTGGTGAACTCGATCAGCCGCGGCAACGGCACGAACTTCGCGAACTTCGGCACCGGCACCCAGGTGCTGGCCAGCAACGGCGGCTTCGCCGGAAGCAATGGCAACCTCGACGTCGATCCGCTGTTCGTCGCGGCCGCGAGCGGCGACCTGCACCTGCAGCCCGGTTCGCCGTGCCTGGGTGCGGCCGACCTGCTCAACGGCTTCGTCACGGGCGAGGACCACGACCAGAACTCGCGCGTGCTCGACCACGCGCTCAGTGGCGTGTCGCTGCCGGACATGGGGGCCTTCGAACTCGGCGTGTGGACGATGGACGTGGTCGGCACGGCCCGTCCGGGCGAGACCCTGTTCTACACGTTGAACGGTCCGCCCGGCGATTCGCTGTGGGCGGTCGGCTTCCTCGACGGCACGCTGCCGGTCGTGCCGTACGGCATGCTGCTGGTAGGCGCGATCCCTGGCGAGTCGATCCTGCTGCTGTTGCCGTTCACGGTGCCGGTCGGGGTTCCGATGGTGTTGCCGATCCCGAACGACGACGACCTGATCGGCCTGCGCGTCGGCCTGCAGACGCTGACGGTCCCGGCCGGCAATCCGACGGTCGGCAACCTCACGCGCATGCACGTGCCGCTCGTCCGGCCGTGAGGCGCGTGCGCGCGGACCGTCCCGCAGCGGCGCTGGTCACGGCCCGCCCGGTCCGGTCCCCGGCCACGGGTAGCGGCAGGTGGCGAACGTCGCCACGCGGTCGCCGCGCACGACGTGGCCTTCCGCGCGCAGCCGCCGGCCCTGTTCGCGTGCCGCGGCGCCGGTGAGCGAAATGCGGCCGCCGGCCGCGACGACGCGCCACCACGGCACTCCGGTCCCCGGCGGCAGTGCGGCCAGCGCGAAGCCGACATGGCGCGCCAGGCCTTTCGCTCCGAGGGCTGCGGCGAGGTCGCCGTACGTGGTCAAGGCGCCGACGGGCAGCGTGTGCACCAAACCGTGCACCCGCCCGTGGAAGCCAGGGCCCACGAGGCGCCGCGGGCCGTGCCGTTCCCGATCGTAGGGCATCGCCGCAGCGTGTCCGAGTTGACGGGCCGTCGTCAAGACGGCACCTTCTGCGCAGCCACCGCCCGTCTCGCCGCCATGCACGAGCCAGCTGGAGCCCGTCCGGTCGATCGCCACTCCGCGACGGTCCGTCTGCCGGCGAACGCGGCCGCGGCCGGGCGGACGATCGGCGACTTCGCGCTCGAGCGCACTCTCGGCGAGGGCTCGTCGGGCACGGTGTTCGCCGCGCGCCATCGCCGGAGCGGGCAGGTGGTCGCATTGAAGGTGCTGCGCATGCCCGTGGCGGCGCCCGACCAGCTGCCGCGGTTCTGGCGCGAATGTGCGCTGACGGCCGCGCTCGACCATCCGGGCATCGTGCGCGTGCTCGACTCGGGATTCGAGCAGCTGGCCGGTCTCGCCACGCCGTACATCGCGTACGAACTGGTGGACGGCAAACCGTTCGCGCAGGCGCTGGCCGGCCGTCCGCTGCCGACCATCCTGCGTGCGTTCGCGGCCGTGTGCGAGGCGATCGACTATGCGCACGGCCGCGGCATCCTGCACCGTGACCTGAAGTCGGCGAACGTGCTCGTCGACGAATCCGGTCGCCCGCGCGTCGTCGACTTCGGCATCGGCACGACGATCGGTGTCGACCAGGCGCAGGCGACCCGCACCGGCCAGGTGCTCGGGTCGTTCGCCACGATGAGTCCGGAGCAGGCGGCTGGCCGGCCGGTCGACGCTCGTGCCGACGTCTATGCCCTCGGGGCGCTGCTGTTCGAGGCCGTCAGCGGCTCGTTGCCGCACGACTTCACCGGCGCCAGCGAGAGCGAGGTCCTGCGGCGGCTGGTGACGGTGCCGGCGCGCTCGCTGTTGCACGTGCTGCCCAAGGCCGACCGCGACCTCGCCGCGCTGGTCGACGCCGCACTCGCCTTCGCGCGCGACGCGCGCTACTCGTCGGTCGGGGCGATGCTCGCCGACGTGCGGCGCATGCTGCGTGGACGTCCGGTCCGGGTGCGACGGCCGACGGCGTGGCAGTCGTTCGGCACGCTGGTGCGCCGCCACCGCACGCTCGCCTGGTCGGTCGCGGCCGTGGTCGGAGCTTCGATGCTGTTGTCCGCCGGCCTCGTGGTCGCCTACCGGCAGGCCCAGGAAGTCGCTGCGGCCGAACGGCGTCTGCACGTCGGCACCGAGCGCATGCGATCCGCATTCGGGTTGTTGGTGCGGGTCGCCGCCCCGATGGTGGAGTCGGCACCATCGACCGGGGAAGCCCACGAACAACTGGCCCAGTTGCTCGACCAGGCGGTGCGGCAGGCGGATGCGGTCGAGACCGGCGGGAACCCCGATCTGCTGATGTTGCAGGCCCAAT
>JAEUHV010000221.1 GCA_016794485.1 Planctomycetota bacterium | reverse complement strand
AAGGTCGGTCGGGCATTGTCGCCTCGCAGCCACATGAAGATTTGGGCCAAGCCCGCATGGATGGTCGCCTTCGCAGCATCCCCAGGCTTCTGTGCCACCCTCCCGGCGAATCCGAAGGTCCAGACCTTGGCCACCGATGTTCCATTGCTACCGTGCCATTGCCGCCATGTCGACCCATACCCCCGATCCTGACCGTCGCCATCGCGCCAAGCTGATCTTCGACCACGCGCTCGGACTTCCGCCCCAGAAGCGCGAAGCCTATGTTCGGCGCGAGGCCGGCGACGACCACGAACTCGCTGAAGACGTTCTCGCCATCTTGCGTGAGCATGCCGCGTCTGGGCCGGATCACATCGGGCCATATCGCATCCTCGAGCAGATCGGCGAAGGCGGCATGGGCATCGTCTACCTTGCCGAGCAGAAGGAGCCCATCCGCCGTCGGGTCGCCGTCAAGCTGATCAAGCGCGGGATGGACAGCAAGTCCGTGCTCGCTCGCTTCGAAGCCGAGCGCCGCGCCTTGTCACTGATGGAGCACAGCTGCATCGCCACCGTGCTCGACGGCGGTGCCACCAACTCGGGCCAGCCGTACTTCGTGATGGAGTTCGTGAAGGGCATCCCCATCACGGCGTACTGCGACCAGAACAAACTCTCGCTGCGCGACCGCATCGGGCTGTTCCAGAAGGTCTGCTCGGGCGTGCAGCACGCGCACATGAAGGGCGTCATGCACCGCGACCTGAAGCCCGGCAACGTGCTGGTGACACTGCAGGACGGCACCCCGATCCCCAAGATCATCGACTTCGGACTCGCCAAAGCCACGGACCACCATCTCGTCGAACAGACGATCTACACCGAACACGGCGTGCTCATTGGTACGCCCGAGTACATGTCGCCGGAACAAGCAGGCCTCGGCGGTCTCGATGTCGACACCCGTACCGACATCTACTCTCTTGGCGTGATGCTGCACGAACTGCTGGTCGGCGAGCTGCCGTTCTCGAGGAACGAACTGCGCAGCGGCGGGATGATGGAAATGCAGCGGGTGATTCGCGAGGAGGAACCGACCAAGCCGAGCACAAAGATCACCACGCTCGGCGACGCGGCGATCGCGAACGCTGCGGCTCGGCGCATGCAGACCGGAGAGTTGCAACGGCAATTGCGCGGCGATCTCGACTGGATCGTGTTGAGGGCTCTCGAGAAGGACCGGACGCGGCGATACCAGACCGCGCAGGAGCTGGCCGCGGATCTCGAGCGCTACCTCAACGACGAACCGGTTCTCGCTGGACCACCGACCGCCAGCTACGTCCTGCGCAAACTGTACCGACGATACAAGGCGCCGTTGCTGGCTGGAGCGGGCATCGTGTGCGCGTTGGCGATCGGACTGATTCTCGCCGTGTGGCAATGGACGGCTGCGAACGACGCCAAGCTCGACGCCGAAACCGCCCGAAACGAGGCCGTCGGACTGCGCGGCGTCGCCGAAGCCAATCTTGCCAACTTCAAGCGACTGCGCGCCCAGGTGCAGCTCGACGACTTCGTCGCAAAGGCACAACTGTTCACCGAGACGAGCACGGATGGCGACGGGCTGCGAACCTGGATGCGTGAGTGCGAACAATGGCTCAAGGAGGTCGAAGACCCGACAGCCCCTCTCAAGGCCCTCGAGAACGGCGCTCGACAAGCCGACGGTTCCCTGGCCTTCCGGGATCCTGCAGACAAGTTCTTGCACGATGCCTTGTCGAAACTCGCCCGTGAATTGGCTGCGTTCCAGGCCACGGGAGGCACGCTCGATCGCACCAGACGAGCGTTTGCTTGGGCCTCTACCGTCCACCAGAAGACGGTCGTCGACCATGCCTCCAAGTGGAAGGAGGTGCACGACTGGGCCGCGGCGCACCCGGACTTCCTGCCGCTCGACCTGCTCGCCCAGGAAGGTCTGATCCCGCTGGAACGCGACCCGGAGTCGGGGCTCTGGGAGTTCCTTTTCGCGCGCAGTGGGGAGCGCCCGGTCCGCGAGAACGGCCGTTGGGTCATCACGCCGGAGACCGGCATCGTGATGGTCCTCGTGCCCGGTGGCGAAACCACACTCGGTACCGATTCCACCGCCGCATTCGATTGCGACCGCGCCGTACACAAGGTCGTGCTCGCCCCGTACTTCCTCAGCAAGTACGAGACCACCCAGACGCAGTGGGAGCGCCTCACCGGCACGAACCCGAGTTTCGTCAACGCCAAGAAGTTCGGCCCAGAGACCCGCGTCCACCCCGTCGAGTCCATCCAATGGAACGAAGCCGTCGCCTGCGCGACCCGCTTCGGCCTGCGCATGCCGACCGAAGCCCAGTGGGAACACGCGTGCAGGGCCCGGGCCCTTCCCCGCACGGCCTGGTTTTTCGGTGACACCCTGGCGAGCCTGGTCGACGAGAAGAACGAAGTCCGCTTCAACGCCGCCGAGGGCTCCGAGCCCAACATCGAGGACAGCCTGTTCCATCCCGACCTCAACGACGGTTTCCCGATGACCTCCCCCGTCGGCTACTTCGCCGCCAATCGCTGGGGCCTGCACGACATGCACGGCAACGTCGCCGAGCTGACGCGCGACAACTTCGCCGGCTACGACGAACTCGCCACCCGCCCCGAGTTCCGATTCGCCGAGGGAACCGGCGAGATGGTCGGCTTCACCAAGAAGCAGGTCGGCCACCGCGGTGGCAGCTGGTTCAAGCGAGTCGAGGCCGCGCGATCGTTCGCGCGCAAGGGCATCGAACGCGATGCGCGCTACCACAACATCGGCGTGCGCTTCGCCCGCGAACTCACGCGCTGATCAACCGAGCAGGGCGTGGTCGTCGCCGCGCACAGGCCCCTTCGCCAGCGCCGACCAGGAGAACCCGCCGAGCAGATCGCGCGGCAAACACGGCCCGCCGCGCGGCCGCAGGCCACACAAGTAGGCCAGGTAGCCGACGACCTGTTCGGCCCGCACACCCCGTTCGCGGAAGTGCCGCAGCGACGTGTCGCCGTGCCGCTTCGCCAGGCGCAGCCCGTCCGCCCCGACCACGAGCGGCACGTGCACGAACGTCGGCGGCGTGAGCCCGAGCGCCCGGTAAACCAACAACTGCCGCGGCGTGCTCGGCAGCAGGTCGGCGGCGCGCACGACTTCGGTGACACCTTGCGCGGCGTCGTCGACCACGACCGCCAACTGGTACGCCGGCCCGCCGTCGCGCTTCTGGACGACGAAGTCGCCCCGCACCTTTCCCGCCTGCGGACCGGCGAAGCCATCCACGAACGGCACCGCGTCGACGTCGACCCGGAACCGCAGCGCCGCGTCACGCCCCGTCGCCACTTTCGCCACCGCGAGATCCGCAAATCGCCCGCGGCACGTGCCCGGATACACCGGCCCGTCGTCGCCCGCTTCGTGCGGGGCCGACGCCGCGGCGTCGATCTCGCTGCGCGTGCACACGCACGGGTACGCGTGGCCCCCAGCGACGAGCTGCGCTGCCGCCGCCTGGTACCGGAGCAGCCGTTCGCTCTGCACCACCACCTCGCCGTCCCAATCGAGCCCGAGCCAACGCAGGTCGTCGATCGTCTGCTGCGCGGCCCCCGCCTTGATGCGCGGGCCATCGATGTCCTCGAGCCGCAGCAGTAGAGTGCCGCCGCGCGACCGGACCGACAGCCACGCCAACAGGAACGTTCGGGCATTGCCGAGATGCAGCGCCCCGGTCGGACTCGGCGCCAACCTGCCCACCAAAGAACTACTGGATGCAACCGTCATCGCCGCAAGGCCTCGTTCTACGCATCGATGCCAAGGTGTGCCATGTCGAGGTCGACGGCGAACGCCACCAGCTGCCGCTGGCCGGCAAACTGTTCGAGGAACGGTCGCACGAGAAGCGCCCGCTCGCGGTCGGCGACCGTGTCGTGCTCGACCCCACCGGCAAGGCGATCGACGCGGTACTGCCGCGCTCGAGCCAGCTGCACCGGCGCGCCGCGAGCGAGGGCGAGGACCAGGCCCAGGTGCTGGCCGCCAACCTCACGCACGTGCTCGCGGTCGCCAGCGTCGCGTCGCCGCCGTTCCAGACCGAACTGGTCGACGGCATCCTCGCCGCCGCGCAGCGCGAACGCATTCCCTGCACGTTGGTGCTGACCAAGGTCGACCTCGACGCCGACCTCGCGCAGCGCTGGGCCCGCATCTACGCCAACGCCGGCGTGCGCGTGCTGATGACGTGCACCGTGCCCGGCCAGTCGACGCAGGACACGCTGGACGAACTCGGCCGCCTGCTGCACCAGAACCGCAGCGTCGTCATCGGCCTGTCCGGGGCCGGCAAGTCGTCGCTGCTGAACGCGGTCGTGCCCGGCGTGCAGTTGCGCATCGGCGACCTCAACCACATCCGCCAGGGCCGCCACACCACGACCCACACCGAACTGTTGCCGCT
>JAEUHV010000315.1 GCA_016794485.1 Planctomycetota bacterium | reverse complement strand
CCCATGCCGCCAGTGCGTCGAGCAGCCGGCCGAGCGAGTGGTCGACCCCTTCGACCAGCGCGGCGTAGCGGGCCTCGGCCTCCGGCAGGCCGGCGTCGCGGTAGCTCTGCACGAAGCGGTCGTCGGCGTCGAACGGCGCGTGCACCGCGTAGTGCGCGAACCACAGCAGGAACGGCTGCCCGGAGTCGCGGCCGGCGGCGATGGCGGCGAGCGCTTCGTCGGTCAGCACGTCGCTGAGGAACCGGTCCTGGCCGTGGTAGTTCGCGAGTCCGGGCACTTGCCAGATCGCCTCGTCGCCGGGGCGCAAGAACGCGTTCCTCGCCAGGTAGCTCGACGGCGCCCCGGCGGCGTGGCCAGCGACGTTGGCATCGAACCCGAGGTTCTTCGGATCGGCGCCCGGTGTGCCCGCGGCGCCGAAGTGCGCCTTGCCGACCAGCAGCGTGCGGTAGCCGACCTGGCGCAGCAGATCCGCCAGCGTCGGGGCGACGAATGCGCGCGGCGTCGCGGCATCGTCGGACAAGCCGTTGACGTTCCATGCCGGACGGCGCAATCCGTTCCGTTCGGGATCGGTGGGGGTGCCCTTGCGCAGCGTCCAGTGCGTCACCTTGTGCCGCGCCGCGGCGATGCCGGTGAGCAGGCTCACGCGCGACGGCGTGCACACCGGGTGGGCGTACGCCTGCGTGAAGCGCGTGCCTTCACGGCACAAACGTTCGAGGTTCGGCGTGCGGAAATGGCTGGTTCCTGCATCGCGCGCGCTGGCGAAGGGTCTGCTGCAATCCCGCCAGCCGAGATCGTCGACCAGGAACACGACCACGTTGGGTCGCCTCGGCGTGCCAACGGGAACGGCGGTGCAGCCGGCCGCCAGGGCCAGCAGCAGGACGCCGAACGACCGCGCCGTCACACCGAGGCCCCGGCCGCGCGCAGCGTGTTGCGCAGCAGCATCGCGACGGTGACCGGACCGACGCCGCCCGGCACCGGGGTGATGAACCCCGCGACCTCGCTCGCCGACGTGTAGTCGACGTCGCCGACGATCTTGCCGTCGGCACCCTGGTTGATCCCGACGTCGATGACGCAGGCGCCGGGCTTCAGCATGTCGCCGTGTACGAGTCCGGCCTTGCCGACGGCGACCACGACGATGTCGGCGCGGCGCGTGTGGTCGACCAGCTTCTTGGTCCCGATGTGGCAGACGGTCACCGTCGACAGCCGGTGCAGCAGCAAGACCGCGATCGGCTTGCCGACGATCTCGCTGTGGCCGACGACGACGGTCTCGGCGCCGCGCAGGTCCAGCCCGGTGGCGAGGATCAGGTGCTGTGCTGCCGCGGCGGTGCACGGCGGCAGCAGCGGTTCGCGGTAGAGGATCGCGCCCATGTTCGCCGGGTGCATCCCCTCGACGTCCTTGTTCGGGTCGATGGCCGATTGCACGACGCGCGGGTCGATGCCGGGCGGCAGCGGCCGCTGCACGATCACGCCGGCGACCTCGTTGCGGCGGTTCAGTTCGCCGATCGAAGCGCACAGGTCCGTTTCGCTGGTCGACAGCGGCAGGTTGCGCACCTCCATGTCGATGCCGACCTCGGCGGCGGCGCGCTGCTGGTTGCGCACGTAGACGGCGGCCGCCGGGTTCTGCCCCACTTCCACCGACACCAGCCGGATCGGGCGGGGTCCGAGCGCCTGACGCGCCGCGTTCAGTTTCTGGCGCATCTGCTGCGCGATCAGCTTGCCATCGAGGATTTGGGCCGGCACCGCTACGCCTCCAGAGGGGGTTGTGCCGAAAGATGCCACACCACCCCCTGCATCCGCCATGAGCTATCGAGGCCCGAGCATCCCGCTGCCGCTGCCGTCGGCGACCAAGACCCTGCTGCTGGTCAACGTCGCGGTGTTCCTCGTGAACATGCTGCTGTTCGGCCGGCTGACGCAGTGGTTCGCGTTTTCGTGGCCCGGATTGTTCGACGGCTTCGGCCTCGGCCTGTTGCGCGTCGTCAGCTACCAGTTCACGCACAGCTTCCAGGACGTGATGCACGTCCTGACGAACATGATCAGTCTGTGGGTGTTCGGCCCGATGGTCGAGTCGCGCCTCGGCCGCGCCGGCACGCTGCGGCTCTACCTGTGGGGCGGCATGGCGGGCGCGCTCGGCCACCTCGCCGTCGCGTCGCTGCTGGGCACGGCCGCGGTGCCGCTGGTGGGCGCCAGCGGCGCCTGCTACGCGCTGCTCGTCTTCGCTGCGTGCACCGCACCGCAGGCGCAGATCGTGTTCTTCATCGTGCAGATGCCCCTGTGGGGGCTCGCGGCGCTGCTGGTGGGCATCGGCGTCTATTCGACCTGGGTCGAACTCGCGACCGGCTACCAGGGGGGCGTGTCGCACAGTGCGCACCTCGGCGGCGCCCTGCTCGGGTTCGTCGCGTGGCGGCTGCGCCTGTTCGCGTCGTGGTCGGAATACGCCCCCGACCGGCCGGGTCTCGGCCAGCGCCTGCTGCAGGCGTGGCGGCGGCGGCGCACGGCAGGTGCCCAACGCGCCGCCGAACAGCAGGAACTGCAGCTCGATGCGATCCTGGCCAAGGTCAAGGAACACGGCATCGGCGCCCTGCTCCCGGCCGAACGTCGCCTGCTCGACCGGATCAGCCGGCAGAAGCAGGGGCACGGCCGCTGACGCGTCCGGCGCGGCAGCTCCTGGGACGGGCTGGGTGCGGCGGCTAGCATCGGCGCACCCGAGCTTCGCCGATGAATCCGATCCGCTCCGCGTTCCGTTCCTTGCTGCTCCTGTGCGTCGTGTTCGCGCTGCCGGCCTTGGCCGCGGCCCAGGTGCAGGCCGAAGAGCAGTTCCGCACCGAACTCGGCAAGGCGCTGGAGCTGGGCGACGAGAAGCTGGTCGACAAGGCGGTGAAGCGCGCGCCGGTCGCGGCGATGAACGTCTTCGAGTTGCTGTGGGACGAGCGCGCGGGCAACCGCGAGGAGGCGAAGAAGCGCGCCGACGCGATCCAGGCCGCCTGGCCGCGTTGTTTCGAAGGCAGTGACACGATCGACCAGATCGACCGCTGGCGCAGCGGCGCCACGGCCACCACGCGCGAATCCCTGGAGCACGGCCGCACCCAGTTGCGCAAGCTGTGGAGCCACTACGTCGACGTGGTCAGCAAGGGCTTCACCAAGGCGGAGTACGAGCAGGCGTTCCAGCAGATGATGGAGCTGGCGCGCAACGCGGAGGCGGTGGGCCACCTCAAGGACACGGCCGAGATCTGGAACCTGGCCAGCGTGATCGGCAACCGGATGCCGGAGAAGAACCTCGCCAATCGCCGCGACGTCGTGTTCGCGATCGACCAGTTCCTGGAGGCGCGCAAGCGGCTGAAGTTCGCCTTCGGGCCCGAGTACCTGTCGAGCGAGGAGTTCGCGAAGTCCGAGCGCGCCAAGATCGAGGCCGACGAGAAGGCCGGCGACAAGCGCAAGGCCGAGGGCTACGACCCGAACTCGAAGGGCGTCGACTCGCTGGTGATGCCGAACGTGACGGCGCAGAAGCACTCGTTCAAGTTCGAGGCCCTGCCGAACGTCGACGAACTCGACTACGGTGCCAAGGGCGGGCCGGTGCCGCCGTTCTGGTGGCTCGTATCGCTGGAGAAGGAGGGCACGGCCCGCAAGCTGGAATGGTTCCGCCGCAAGGACGTGTTCCTGCACCGCACCGGGGCCACCAAGGCGGTGATCGCCGGCACCGCCGTCGACGCCAAGGGCGGTTTCGAGGTCGACATCTCGAACAAGGGCAAGGTCAGCACGTTCTGGCTCGACGCCGACAAGCAGACGCCGTACGCGATGGCGTTCTGGACCGGCACCGACCGGCAGTTCGTCAACGAGGCCGAGTGCAACCTGGCGCCCGCCGACACCGTGTGCAACGTGCACTACCGCAGTGCCGCGAGCTGGAAGGGCACGATCGGCGCCGATCCGGTGGTGTTCTACGACGACAGCTGCGACGGCCGCTTCGGCGACGCCGATCCGTACGGCGCCGAACTCAAGCAGCCGAACCTGGGAGCGCACGACACCGAAGGCACCGTGGTGCCGCTGCTCGACTCGATGCGCGTCGGCAAGGGGCCGCGCGTGCCGTACTCCGAGTTCGTCAAGCTGACGCCCGGTTGGTTCCACATCAAGAAGGGGCCGGGCGACGACGTCGCGGTGCGTCCGCTCAATCCCGAGTACGTGAAGACCGGCAAGATCAAGCTGGTCTGGAGCGGGCCGAAGCCGACGGCGCCGGTGCAACTCGTCGTGCGCGGCGGCGGCGACTACCGGACCGCGATGTTCGACGTGGCGGGCGGCAAGGAGATCGAGGTGCCCGCGGCCGAATACACCGTGATCTGGGGCCGCATGATGATCGGCAAGGGCGCCCGCGCCCAGGTCGCCAATCTCTACCAGGGCGAGGCGAAGCCGTTCACCGTCGAAGCCGGCAAGACGTTCGACTTGAAGATGGGCGGGCCGTTCGAGCTGACCTTCACCCGCCGCGGGGACGAGTCGGTCTCGCTCGATGCGCTCAAGGTCGTATTGGCCGAGTCGTCGGGCTGCGTGTTCGGCGACCTGCACGGGATGAGCCTCGCCTGCGAGGTGATGGCCGCCAAGGAAGCCGACGGCAAGGGGGCCAAGCTGGTCGGCAAGTTCGTGCGCTTCACCGACCCGGAACTGGTGAACGTGGCGCAGAAGACGCACAAGAACATCGGCAACCCGATCGCGTGTTTCCCGATGCCCGACGGCTACCGCACCGGCGAGATGGTGCTGACGTTCAAGCTGGCCGCCGGCATGAAGGTCGGCCTCGTGCAGAAGAAGCATCCGATCTTCGGCGAGCTCAAGACCGTCTGGAAGTGACGCGCGCTGGCCTCGTCCCGGCGCGCCGATAGACTGCCGCGCGCATGTTGGACCTCAAGTTCGTGCGCGAGAACCCCGACGCGGTGCGTGCGGGTGCGCTGAAGAAACGTCTCCCCGACCGCGCCGCCGCGGTCGACAAGGCCCTGGCCCTCGACACCGAGCTGCGCGCGATGATGCCGAAACTCGACGGCATGCGCAGCGACCTGAAGAACTCCGGCAAGGAGATGGGCAAGCTGACGCCCGAGCAGCGCGAGGCCTTCCTCGGCAAGCAGAAGGAGAAGAAGGCCGAGATGCAGGCGCTCGAGGAGCGCGAGAAGCAGTTGCGCGCCGAACTCGAGCAGCAGCTGGGCTTGATCCCGAACGTGCCAGACGGCGACGTGCCCGACGGCAAGGACGACAGCGAGAACGTCGAGGTGCGCCGGATCGGCACGGTGCGCGAGTTCGGGTTCGCGCCGCGCGCGCACTACGACATCGGTGAAGCCCAGGGCTGGCTCGACTTCACCAAGGCGTCGGCGATGGCCGGGTCGCGCAACTACATCCTGTTCGGCGACCTCGCCCTGCTGCACGACGCGGTGCTGCGGTACGCGGTCGACCTGCTGGTCGCGCGCGGGTTCACGCCGATCGACCCGCCGCTGCTGGTCCGCGACGCCGCGATGTTCGGCACCGGGTTCTTCCCCGGCGGCGAAGAGCAGACCTACCGCTGCGAGAAGGACGGCCTCAACCTGATCGGCACCAGCGAGGTGCCGGTGACCTCGCTGCACGGCGGCGAGATGATGGCCGAGGCCGACCTGCCGAAGAAGTACGTGGCCCGTTCCGCGTGTTTCCGCCGCGAAGCCGGCACCTACGGCAAGGACACGCGTGGCCTCTACCGCGTGCACCAGTTCCAGAAGGTCGAGCAGGTGATCGTCGACGTCGCCGACAAGGCGCGCTCGATCCAGCACCACCACGAGATCGTCAAGAACGCCGAAGACATGCTGCAGGCGTTCGACCTGCCGTACCGCGTCGTCGCGGTGTGCGGTGGCGACCTCGGCGTGCCGCAGGCGATGAAGTACGACATCGAGACCTGGATGCCGTCGCGCAACGGCTACGGCGAGACGCACTCGGCGTCGCGCTTCTACGACTACCAGGCGCGGCGGCTCGACCTGCGCTACCGGCAGAAGGACGGCGGCAAGGCGATGTATTGCCACACGCTGAACAACACGGTTGCCGCGAGTCCGCGCATCCTGATTCCGCTGCTCGAGAACCACCAGCAGCAGGACGGCACCGTGTCGGTGCCGAAGGCCCTGCAGGCCTACCTGGGTGGGCGCGCGGTATTGGGCAAGCCGGTGTTCTGACCGCTGCGGCGCGCTGCTGCGATCACGAACCGATGGCGCGCTGCAGGATCGCGATCGCCTGGCGGATCGCCGTGCGCAGCCCTTCGGCGTCGGCCGATGCCTGCGACTGGATCTGGCGAACGGCCGCGAGCACCTGTGTCTCGATCGAGTTGCCGCCGTCGTCGGCGCCGGTCGCACGTTGCCGCCGCACGAGCTTGGGCAGCGGAGCCGCAACCGGTTCGACGTCGTCGGCGGGGGCCGCCGGAGTCTCCTTCACGAGGCCGAGCAGCGTGCGGGCCGTGTGCAGCGAACGGCCTGCGACCGGAATGCCGTGCAGTTCGGCTTCGGCGCGGAAGTCGCGCAGGGTGAGCTCGCCGTTCATCTGCAGTTTGTGGATGCAGAACAGCACGCTGTCCTTCTGGCCTGGGTACCGGCGGCGAAGGGCGGCGAGCATGCCTTCCCAGCTGTCGGCGGGGGGGAGATCGGTCTCGGATGCAGTCACGAGGGGTGTTGGGTCTGGGCCTGGGCCGCACCCTCCGGCGATTCGCCGGGGGCTGGGGGCGAGGAGAGTGGCGCGGGAGAGTGGCCGCGTCAACCGCGGCCACCCGATGGCGCGGTGCCGTCGAGCGTCCGGACCGGCGCGGAACGGGTTGGTTGCACGGCGGACGAACGCCGATAGGATGCCGCACCGGCTGCCCCACAGCCTCTACGGAGATCCCATGTTGCATCGAGTGTTCGTGTCCACGCTTGTTGCCGTGGCAGCGCTGGTCTTGGCGCGCCCGGCCGCTCCCCAATGATGAGGCGGTGGAGGGGGGTCCAGTTGGGCCCCGCCAGGTGGTGGTGGAACCATGGGCGGCGCTGGCGCTCGCGGCGGCGGTGGTGGTGGTCGGGGTGGTGGCATCCAGATCGACTTCACCCGCGGCAAGACGGCCAAGAAGCTGCTCGAGATCGAATGGGTGTACCCGGTCTGGAAGCCGGTCGCGCCGTCGCCGAGTGCTGGTGACAAGCCTTCGGGCACCGTCGCCGGACAGGTGGAGCGCGCCTTGCCTCTGGCCCAGGCCTACGAGTTGGTGACCGACGGCGACAAGCGTCCCGTGCTGATCCTGCGCGAGTGTGAACGGTGCAAAGGCACCGACCACGCTCTGCTGAGCCGTTCGCTCGACAACGAGCAAACGGTCCTGCTGGCGCACTGGTTCCGCTGCGTGAAGCTGCCGCCGAACGTGCTGACCGAGGCGCATCCGTTCTACAACCTCTTCAAGAAGGAGAAGGAAGGCGACCGGATCCCGCACCTGTTCTTCGTCGATCCCGACGGCTCCAACAAGAAGGAGCTG
>JAEUHV010000167.1 GCA_016794485.1 Planctomycetota bacterium | reverse complement strand
ACTCTCCCTGCCGGCAGTGCCTGAAGTCGAAACGGGTGTCGCCGCAGCGCACCTGGTTCCAGCCGACGAACAAGCCGCGGTGGTGCTCGTATTCGCCGCCGAGGTCCTTGGTGAGTTGCCGGCCGTCCGGCGCGAACAGCTGATGCCACGGCTTGCACGTCGCGGCGTGGCGCGCTGGATCCAGCGGCTCGGCGACGAGCCTGGCGACCAGGGTGCCTCGAGCGGAGTGCAGGGCGCGGTCGGCGACCACGGGGGTGCCGGCGCACGACGCGACGGCGAGCAGGACAACCAGGCGGAGGGCGTTCACGAGTGGTGGGTCTTGGCCAGCGAGACCACGGCCGAGGTGCCGAGCACACCGACCACGATGCCGAGCGACAGCAACGCATCGACGTGCACGACGTCGAGCAGCAGCAGCTTGCAGCCGACGAAGGTGAGCACGATGGCGAGGCCGTACTTGAGGTAACGGAAGCGGTCGAGCATGCCGGCCAGCACGAAGAACAACGACCGCAGCCCGAGGATCGCGAACACGTTCGCGGTGAACACCAGGAACGGGTCCTGCGTGACGGCGAAGATCGCCGGGATCGAGTCGACCGCGAACACGACGTCGGAGATCTCGACCATGATCAATGCGAGCAACAGCGGCGTGCCGACGCGCTTGCCGTCCTTCACCACGAAGAACTTCATGCCGTGCAGTTCGTCGGTGACGCGCAGTCGCCGGCGCAGGAACTGCATCAGCCGCCCTTCCGACTTCTGGCCGTCGGCGTCGTCGTCGCCGCCGCCGAACAGCAGCTTGAGGCCCATCCACACCAGGAACGCGCCGAAGCCGTAGAGCACGAAGTGGTACTTCGCGACCAGGGCGGCCCCGCCGAGGATCATCGCGCCGCGCAGCACGAGTGCGGTCAGCACACCCCAGAACAGCACCCGGTGCTGGAACTCGCGCGGGATCTTCAGTCCGGCCAGGATCAGCACGAACACGAACACGTTGTCCATCGACAGCGACAGTTCGATCACGTAGCCGGTGTAGAACTCGACCATCGGCTGCTGGCCCTGCGAGAAGCCGAGCCAGCCGCCGAAGCACACCGCCAGCGTCGCCCACACCGCGGTCCAGCCGAGCGCTTCGCGGAACGACGGCACGTGCGCCTTCTTGTGGAAGACGCCGAGGTCGAGGGCGAGCATCACGCCGATGAAGGCGAGGAACAGGCCCCACTGGAGCGGTGAACTGAGGGCGAGCATCGGGCGGAGCAGGCTAGCGACGCCTCGGGCCGCCTGCCATCGAACTCGATGGTGCGCGGCACTGGATCCGTTCCTACGCTGCCGCGGTGAAGCTCTGCGTCTACGCCCATCCGTTCGACCTGAAGGCGCTCTCGGGCTGCGGTGGCCTCGGGCGCTTGCGCGATCTCGGCGTCGCCGAGATCGCGCTGGCGACCAGCTACCACGACGGCCGCTGGCTGATGCCCTGGCATCCCGAGGGACCGGTGCGGTTCCTCGAGGACGGCACCGTGCACTTCCGGCCGCGGGCCGACTACGGCCCGTTGCAGCCGCAGCCGTCGGGTTGCGTGCCTGCCAAGGGCCCGTCGCCGCTCGAACTGCTGGTCCGCGACGCCGCGCTGCACGGCCTGCGGGTGCGCGCCTGGACCGTGTTCACCCACAACTCGAGGTTGGGCGCCTTGCATCCGGAACAGTGCGTCGAGAACGCGTTCGGCGACCTGTACCGCTACGCGCTGTGCCCGGCCCAACCGGCGGTGCGCCAGTACACCGTCGCGATGGTGCGCGACCTGGCGGACCACGGCGTGCACACCGTCGAGCTCGAAGCACTCGGCCAGATGGGCTGGAAGCACTCGAGCCATCACGACAAGGCGAGCTTCACGCCGACCGGCTTGCTCGACGCCGCGTTGTCGGCGTGCTTCTGCGCATCCTGCGCCAATCGCCTGGCGAACGACGGCCACGATCCCGAACGCCTGCGGGCGGCCGTGGTGGCCTTCGTGCAGCGCGGCGTGCGCGACGGCTGTGCGATGGCCCCGGCGAAACAGCCATCGGGGCCAGCCGACCTCGCCGCGTCCGGACTCGACACGGCATGGCTGGCCGCGGTGCTGGCGGTGCGCGCCCGCACGCTGCAGGAACTCGGCCGGCTCGTCGTCGACGCCACGCCGGAGACGGCGCGCGCGGTGCAGGTGCATCCACACGCGTGGTTCACTGGCAGCCAGCTCGCCGTCGACGTGGCCGCGGCGGCGTTCCCGGCCGGCGACGAACGTGTGCTCACGTGCTACGGCGAGGGGCCCGAGGCGATCGGCAAGGCGCTCGCCGCGCCGGGTTTCGCCGCGGCCACCGACAAGCGGCTGTGCCTGTGGCCGAAGGCGCCGCAGTTCACTTCCGACGAAGACCTGGTGAAGGTACGCGACCTGGCCGCCCGGGCCGGTGTCGCCAGCATCGCGATCTACCATCTCGGGTTGTTGCCGTGGCGCACGCTGGAACGGGCCGCCAAGATGCTGTGCGCATGAGACCTTCCGTCGCCGTTGCCATCGCGTCGCTCGTGGGGATGCTGCCCGCCTGCGGCCGGGCCCAGGACCAGAAGTCCGTCACCCCGCCGCGGCTCGTGGTGTTGGGTGCGGTCGACCAGCTGGCGGCCTGGGTGTTCGCGGCGGGACGGCCGCACCTCGCCGCCGACGGCGGCTTCGCCCGGCTCGCGCGCGAGGGCGTGACGTTCACCCATTGTGCCTACGAGCATGCTTGCACCGAGACCGGCCCGGGCCATGCGACCGTCGGCACCGGCGTCGCCGCGAACGTGCACGGCATCGTGCGCAACAAGTGGTGGGTCCCGGCGCAGCAGAAGGCGATCTACTGCGTCGAGGAGAAGGCCGCGGCGTTGCCCGGCCTGCCCGAAGGCAAGGACCGTGGACCGGGGCTCATGCTCGCGCCGACGTTGGCCGAGTCGGTCAAGCGCGGCGTGCCCGGCAGCCTCGCCGGCAGTGTCGCGTGGAAGGACCGCTCCGCGATCTGCATGGCCGGGCCGCACGCCGACCTCGCGGTCTGGTGCGAGAACGCAACTGGCCGCTTCGTCACCAACACGAAGTGGGCGCAGACGACGCCGCAGTGGTTGCAGTTGTGGAACGGCCGCGCCGTGGTCGACCAGTGGTTCCGCACCCGGTGGGAGCGCTGCGGGCCCGACGCGGCCTACGCGGACCTCGTCGACGACCGTCCGTACGAGATGGCGCACTTCAACGGCTCGCGGCAACGCACCTTGCCGGCCTGGCTCGACGGCGGCGGCAACAAGCCGGGCCTCGAGTACTACACGCAGATCTACAACTCGCCGTTCGGCAACACCGCGGTGCGGCTCGCCGCCGAAGCGATGGTGCGCGGCATGGGGCTCGGCGCCGACACCACACCGGACGTGTTGTGCGTGTCGTTCTCGTCGACCGACCTGGTCGGCCACTACTTCGGGCCCGATTCGGTCGAGGCCCGCGACACCCTGCTGCGGCTCGACCGCGAACTGGCGACGTTCCTGCAGTTTCTCGACGCGCAAGTCGGGGTCGGCCAATGGGCGATGTTCCTGACGGCCGACCACGGTGTCGGCATGACGCCGGAATGGGCCAAGGCCCAGGGCAAGGACGCCGGCCGCGGCGCGATCCAGACGTTCGTCGGGGCCGCGGTGGAGAAGGCGCTGCGCGACAAGTTCGGCGAGCCCGCGGCGGGCAAGCGCTACCAGACGCACGTCGGCGAGTTCTCGATCTTCTTCGACGACGCGCTGCTCGACGCCGTTCGCGGCAGCCGGTCGCTCGCCGAAGTCCGGCTCGAAGCGGCCCAGATCGCCGCGGCCGCGGCGACCAAGGTGCCCGGCCTCGCCGCCGCCTACGCGACCGACGACCTGCTCGCCGGACGCGTGCCGGGCGACCCGATCGTCGAGTCGCTGAAGAAGGCGCTGGCCCCGGGACGGGCCGGCGAGGTGCAGCTCGTGATCAAGCCGGGCTGGCTCGATGGCACCACGCCGGCTTCGCACGGCACGCCTCATCCCTACGACCGCGAAGTGGTCGCGTTCGCGATCGGTGGTGGAGCGCCGGCCGGCGTCGTCGAGGACCAACCGATCACGCCCGGGTTCGGCGCGACGTGGTTTCGCGCTCGGCTGGGTTTGCCGCGGGCTGCCGGCAGCAGCGACACCGTTCCAGCCTCGTTCCGCCTGCCCTGACCCAGCGGCGATGGCATGGGCGGCAGCGCCCCCGGTCGCTCTCGCGAACTTCGCGGACGGGCCGCGTGCGTTTGGATGGGGTAGGGTTCTGCGCCCCCAGGAAACCGCGAGCCCCCGTTCGTCCCGATGCAACGCCTGATCGACCAACATCCCCTGCAGCGTGGTTCCCATCCCGACCGCGGTGCCGGCATGTGCGCGATGGAGATGGTGGCGTGGCTCGCCGGCGAGCCGCACAGCGACGAACCGCGGTGCGCCTGCCCGGTGCTCGGCGCATTCGTGCGCGCCTGCAACGACGCGATGAGCGACGAAGCGCGCAACCGCCATCTGCGGCCGCAGGTGCCGCAACTCGTCAACACGCGGGCCACCGTCGCGATCGAACGGCGGCGCGGGTTCGTCGTGCTCGACGGCCTGGTCCGTGTGCTGGTGCCGAAGGCGCTGCGCCGGGACCGCCTGTTCGCCGAGGCGGACTTGCTCAGCGGATTCGCGCCCGTGGTCGACCTCGAAGGCGTGCGCACCGCGCGACGCGCGATCGAACACTACGGCCGCCGCCAGCATGCCGCGCAGTGGGTGCTCAACCGCGCCGCCGAAGGCCTGCCGCCGCAACGTTTCGTCGCCGGAGTCGTGACGGTGGCCCGCCAGGTGCACGACGCGGCCACGTGGCCGCTGCTGGCGACGTGGATCGAACGCATGGCGGCGATCGGCATCGTCGCCGACGGTGCATTGCAGCAGGCCTGAGGCGCACGGCCGGTTCAGTCCCGGGACGAGAACTGCCGAAAACCGCCGCATGGCGGACCGACTGTCGTGGTGGGTGATTCCCGGCGCCCTGGTGGTGCTGCTGCGTGTGGCCACGCTGGCCGCGCCGACTCCGGAGCCCGAGGTCGATTCCGTTGCGGCGCCGGCGACGGTCGGGTCGGGGCACGTCGTGGTGCGCGACGCGAGCGGCGAACGGTCGGTGCCGATCCCCGCGGTCGATTTGGTGCGCAACCCGTTCGTGCTGACCGTGCCGGCCGACTTCGTCGGCCAGAGTGGTTCGATGACGCTGTGGCGGCGGTTGTCGTCGGGACGCGAAGCCACGCCGTGGCTCGAAGTGCGGCCGCGGGTGCGATCCGACGCGACGATCCCGATCAGCGGCCTCACGCCTGGGCGTTACGACGTCGAGCTGCGGTTCGACAACGGCGGCAGCCTGCCCTGCCTGCTGCGCGCCGACGACCTCGTGGCACCTGGCCACGTGTCGTTGGTCCCCGCGCTGCCGGCAAGCCCCGTTCGCTAGCGCGCGTTCACGTCCGTAGCATCGCGGCATGGGAAACGCCGCCGTCCGTTCGTTCGCCCTGCTTCTGCTCGTCGCCGGCCTGCCTGGGCAGGAAGGGCGGCTCGATGCCCAGCGCGTCGCCGGGACCGAGTTCGCCGCCGAACGATTCGGGCCCGCCCGCTGGCTCGACGGCGCGCACTTCGCGACGCTCGAGCCGAAGCCCGGCACCGAGGTGCTCGAACTGGTGCGCTACGAGGCCGTTTCGGGCGCGCGCGAGGTCGTCGTGTCGGCGGCGATGCTGTGGGTCGATCGGCTCGCCAGGGCGCTCGGGATCGAGGACTACACGTTCTCTCCGGACGGCACGCAGATCCTGGTGTTCACGCAGAGCGAACGCGTGTGGCGGCAGAACACGCGCGGCGAGTTCTTCGTGCTCGCTCTCGACGGCAAGTCCGAACCGCGTCGGCTCGGCGGCGACCTGCCGATCTCGACGCTGCAGTTCGCGAAGTGGTCGCCGGATGGCACGCGCGTCGCGTACGTCGCGCAGAACGACCTGTGGGTCGAACAGGTCGCGACCGGCAAGCGCACGCGACTGACCAAGGACGGCTCGCGCACGACGATCAACGGCACGTTCGACTGGGTCTACGAGGAGGAGTTCGACTGCCGCGACGGCTTCCGCTGGAGTCCGGACGGGACGTCGATCGCGTTCTGGCAGCTCGATTGCAGCGGCGTGGGCGAGTTCGTGATGGTCGACAACTTGGCGGACCGCTACGCGCAGGTCGTGCCGGTGCAGTATCCGAAGGCGGGCACGACGAACTCCGCGTGCCGTATCGGGGTGCTCGCCGCCGACGGTGCGAAGCAGCCGGTGTGGATGCAGACGCCGGGCGACCCGCGCGAGACCTACCTGCCGCGCATGGAATGGCACCCCGACAGCAAGGAACTGATGGTGCAGTGGCTGCCGCGCGCGCAGAACCACCTCGTCGTCTACGCCGCCGACGTGGCGACCGGGGCGGTGCGGGTCGTGCACGAGGAGCGCGACGAGGCCTACATCGACGTGCGCGACGACTTCCGCTGGCTCGGCCAGGGGGCTGACTTCTTCTGGACCAGCGACAGCGCGTTCCACGACGGCAAGGGACCGCGCTACCGCCAGTGTGGATCGATCCGCTGGAATCCCATGGGAGGCCAATGGCCCCTGGTGGCTTGGACGAGCGGTTACGACGTGATCGAGGTGCTGTGGGTCGGAGACCCATCGCGCGAGCCCTCTCTTCGGGGTCCAGATGTGTTGTGCACCGTCGGTCCGGTTGCCACGCAGAAGCTCTTGCGTGTGTCGGGGCGCAACCTGGCCGACGGAAGCCAGGCGGCCGAAGTCGTGGCCGAGGCATGGCATGACTTCATCCCGAACCCGGACGGGACGTTGGCGATCCGGACGTCGTCGTCGTTCGACCAACCGCCCGTGGTCGATCTGGTGCGCCTGCCGAAGCAGGAAGTGGTGCGCGTGCTGGTCGACAACGAAGCACTGCGTGCGCGCTACGCGAAGGTCGACAAGGGCACCAACGAGTTCTTCACGGTCGCGATCGACGGCGGCGTCACCCTCGACGGCTTTGCGATGTACCCGAAGGACTTCGATCCGACGAAGTCGTGGCCGGTGGTGTTCCACGTCTACGGCGAGCCGTGGTCGCAGACGGTGATGGATCGCTGGGATCTCAAGCACCACCTGTTCCATCGCTGGCTGACGCAGCTCGGCTATGTCGTGATGTCGGTCGACGCGCGTGGCACGCCAGCACCGAAAGGTCGCGATTGGCGCAAGGCGCTGTTCCAGAAGATCGGTGTCACCAGCTCCGCCGACTGGAACGCCGCGGTGACGAAGCTGTGCGAGCAGCACGCGTGGATGGACCGTTCGCGCCTCGCCATCTGGGGCTGGTCGGGTGGTGGTGCGATGACGCTGAACATGCTGTTCCGCTACCCTGACCTGTTCACCGCCGGCATGTCGGTGGCGCCGGTCACCGACGTCGCGCTGTACGACACGATCTACCAGGAACGGTACTGCGGCGATCCGCGCCAGTTCCCCGAGGTCTACCGGCAGTGCTCGCCGATCACGTTCGCCAAGAACCTGAAGGCCCCGCTGCTCCTGGTGCACGGCACTGGCGACGACAACGTGCACTACCAGCACACCGAACGTCTCGTCGACACGCTGGTCGCGCACGGCAAGCGCTTCGAGATGCTGGCGTACCCGAACCGCACGCATGCGATCCGCGAACGCGACGGCACCCGGGCGCACCTCTACGACGCGCTCGCCGACTTCCTGCAGCGGCGCGTGCCCGCGGGGCCGCGGGCGAAGTGAACGGCGCAGCCGGGCTCAGCGGCGCGGCAGCTCGAACGTGACCTGCACGTATTCCTGGCCGGGCGCCACGACGATCTCGCGGGCCGTTTCCTTGGCGTCGAGCATCGGCGTGAACATGTCGCCCGCGGTCGCCGGCCGCTGCGCGGTCGCGCGGTAGGTGCCCGGGGGCACGCGCTTCAGCAGCCGGAAGCGGCCGTCGCCATCGCTGTGCACGCTGGCGTTGAACAGGATCTTGGCGGGGCCTGCCTGCAGCATCGCGTTCGGGTCGCCGCGCCCCGCCGCCGGCAGGGTCTCGGCGTTCATCGGCACCGAGAACGTGACCTTGACCTGGCCCATGGGCTGGCCGCCGATCGTCGTGAAGCCCTCGACGATGGCGCCCTTCGACAGCTGGATCACGCCGGCGTCGATCACCTGGCCCTCGCCTTCGAGCTTCAGGTTGATCGCGGTGCCTTCGCAGTAGTCGGGGTGCGCGGCGCGCACCATGTAGTCGGCGAACGACAGCTTGGGGATGCGGAAGCGGCCCTGCGCGTCGGTCTTGACCGACACCTTGCTGTGCTTCTCCGGCATCATCTTGCCGAAGATCTCGAACAGGCCCGTGTCGGCGGCGATGCCGCCGTTCATGTCGCTCGACACGTTGGCGTCGGCGACCGGCTTGCCGGTGTCGTCGATCACGGTGCCGGTGATCGTGCCGCCCAGCGTCATCGTCGCGCGCACTTCGACGACCACGCCGCCTTCGGCGATGGTGAACGGCGGCGACAGCGTCTTGGCGTGCTGCGAGTCGGTGATCATGAACCGGAAGTCGCCGGTCGGCAGGCCGCCGATCGAAGCGAACTTGCCGTCCGTGGCGCGGTAGTCGCTCGGGTTGATGCGGCGGTCGTTCCACTCGGGCACGTTGGCGATGCCGAGCGGGTTGTTGGCGAAGTAGCGCTTCAGGCTCAGCGAGTACGACTTGATCTCCTGGCCGTTCGCGGCGAGCACCTGCAGGTGGGCGGTGCCGCGTTTGGTCAGCACGACCTTCACTTCGGTCTCGCCGGTCAGGACGACCGGCATGCGCAGTTCGGCGAACTGCGACGAGTTGGCGGTGAGCTGGTACGGGCCCGGCCGCAGGTTGCCGAACTGGAAGTTGCCGTCCGGCTCACTGGTGGTGGTGGCGCTCATCGGCGTCTTCGAGCTGAGTCCGACGACGTCGAGGCGCACGCCGCCGACCGGTGCACCGGTCGGGTCGACGCAGACGCCGCCGATCGGCTGGCCCGCTTCGACTTCGAGCGTGTAGTCGTTGGCCGCATCGGTGCGGATCTGCTGGTTCAGGATCTGGCCGCTGGCGTAGCCCTGGGCTTCCGCCACGAGGTTGATCAAGCCCGAACGGGGACCGTTGGTGTAGCGGAACGCGCCGTTGGTGTCGGTGGCCGTCGCCAGGCCGCGTTCGCGGCCGGGCACCGCCAGCATCGTGTGCGACTGGTGGCTGCTCGCCAGGTAGACCGTCGCATTCGGCACCGGCGCCTTGCTGTGCAGGTCGATCACGCGGCCGGTGACCAGCGTGCCGGTCTCGAGCGAGATGTCCTTCACGTCGTACCAGTCACCGTCGCGGACCTTGATGTTGGGCTGGTGGAACTCGGGGTGGTCTGGGCTGGCGATGCGCAGGTCGACTGCGGTTCCCGCCTTCACGACGCCGACCCGGAACGTGCCGTCCGCCTGCGTCGCCGTCGACGCCAGCGGTGGCTTCACCTTGCCGCTCTTCTGCGCGAGGAACAGCTCGATCGGGTTGGCCATCGCGCTCTCCATCAGGAACACCGGGATGCCCGCGGCCGGTGCGCCGTTCGGCATCAGCACGCGGCCGAACACGCCTTGCGCGGCGTCGGCGTGCGCCTGGCCGTCGACCGCGGGATTGCGTTCGGTGCGGGTCGGCTCCTGCGTCGAAACCACGGCGTTCGGTTGCGGCTCGGGATTCGGTTGCGGCTTCGGGTCGACCTTGGCCGGCTCGACGGGCTGCACCGGAGTGGGCTGCGGATCGGGGTTCTGCTGGGAGAAATACCAGGCGGCGCCGCCGGCGGCGGCGGCCAGGAGGATCAGCGGGACGGCGAGCTTGCTGGCGTTGGACACGGGAGGACTCGGGGTCTCAGTGGTCGGAAGGCAGGTCGATCGAGCATTCGACCTGGTGTTGGCCCGTGGGCACGGTCACCGTGGTGGTCGAACGGTTCAACTGGGAAATCTCGCGGAAGATCTGGGCTTCGGGCTCGCCCGTGCCGACGACGGCGGCGCGCAGGTCGTAGCGGCCGGCCGGCACGCGGCGCGCGAACGCGAAGGTGCCGTCGGGCTCGGTGACGGTCTCGAGGCGCAGTGCGAGCTTGGGGTCGGCGAGGTCGGTCGGCGTGGTCAGCACGACCTTCATCTGGCCGGCGATGCGGCCGGCCACGGTGGCGACGCCGCGCACGCGGGCGCCCGACTGCAGGCGGATCGGCGGCAGGGTGACGGTGTCGTCGGCGAGCACCTTCAGGCCCGGCACGACGGTCCGGCAAGCTTCGGCGTGTTCGACCAGCAGCTGGTACCCCGCGTGGGCGAGGTGGCGCAGCGCGAACGAGCCGTCGGCGGCCGTCGTCGTGTGGGTCGCAGTGATGCGTTCGGGCAGCGCGCTGGCGAGCAGCCGTTCGAACGGGTTGTCGGGCAACCGCCCATCGGCTTGCGTGCTCAGGATGGCTCCGGCCAGCGGCTGGCCGCGTTCGTCGAGCACGACGCCGCGTAGAGTGCCGCCGAGCGTCATCGTCACGTCGACGTCGAACGTGCGCGCGATGGGCTCGGATCCGAGCGGTCGCGTGTTGTCGAACGGCGCCGACAGGGTCTTGGCGTAGCCTTCGGCTTCGACCTGGCAGACGAACGTGCCTTCCGGCACTCCCGCCACTTCGACGGTGTCGGTGGCGCCGTCGAGCCGCACCCGCTGCTCCGGTACTTCGAGCACCTTGGCGATCTGGTCGGCGTGGCCGGGGAACACGCGGCGCAGCGCGAGCTGGTAGCTGCGCAGCACCTCGCCGCGGTCCGACTGCACGCGCACGCGCAAGCGGCTCAGTTCCACCAGGGTGAACTGCAGGTCGGTGCGCCCGGGCTCGACGTCGGTCAGTTCACGGGGTTGGCAGCCGCGTGCGACCACGCGCACCCGGTGCAGTCCAGCCAGGAGGCCGAGCACGTTGAAGCGCCCTTGTTCGTCGCTGCGGGCGAGCAGCGGACCGCCGGCAGCCTGCTGCGGCCAGGCTTCGACCGTGGCATTGGCGACGGGCTGGCCGTTCGCGAAGTTGCACGTGCCCGCCAGGATCTTGCCGGGTGGCAACGCGAAGTCGACCACGACGGCGTTGGTCGTCGAAACCTCGATGTTGCCCTTGATCTGCCGCGCGAAGCCGGCGGCGACCGCCGACACCTGCACCACGCCGCGGCTCGGCACGTGGCGCAGTTCGTAGTTGCCGAACGTGTCGGTGGTGGCGCACAGACCCGACGCCGCGCCGGGCAGGGCCCGCAGGGCTGCGTCGGCGAACGCGGTGCCGATCTCGACCACGATGCTGGCGTTCGGCACCGGGATGTCGTCTCGGCCTGCGACGCTGACGCGGCCGCGCAGCAAAGCACCGGCCACGAGCGTGATCGTGTCGAGCTGGTGCCACTTGCCGGGCAGCAGGCGCAGGCCGCTGATGCGCGCGGTCGCGTGTGCATCCGACACCACGTAGACCTCGTAGGTGCGGTCCTGCGCCACCGGCAGGCCGACTGCGAAACTGCCGTCTGGGCCCGTGTCGCAACTCGCCAGCGGACCGAACGCATCCCGCTGTTGCTTGAGCAGGGGCAGTGCCAACGGGTCGTTCGCGGCGCTGTCGACCAGGAACACCTTGCGCCCCGGAAGCGGCTGGGCGCGTTCGTCGACGACGACGCCGCGCAGGCCCTGCGCGTGTTGTGGTGCTACGGGTTCGATGCGTTCGGGCGGTGGTTCGACCCGGATGGGTTCCGAGGTGCGCGTCGGGTCCGCGGCGGCCGGGCTGCTTGCCGTTGCCACATTCGCCGTGCCGTTCGGCTCGACCGAGGTGGGTTGCGGCGGCACCGGCGGCAAGGTTTCGCGCCACGGCGCCAGGAGCCAGAGACCCGCGCCGAGGCCAAGCAGGCACAGGCCGACGCCCGCCCACCGGTTCATCGGCGGCTCCAGGGGCAGGCGCGGCTTGCTGGTGCGGACAGGTGCATCGGGCGGTCGGGAACGGGCGGGCCGTCGGTTATCGGGCCGGTGGCCCGCAGGCGTGGACCGTGGACGGGGCTTTGTCGCATTTCTTCCCACCGCGTGGCAAGCGCGCGCCTGGGAGCGCCGCCGCGTTTGCCGCGAAGGAGTCGTGAAAGTCTGGCCGCATCGGAAGTTCGTGTGCGTAGAGGGGCCCGCACCGATGACCCACACCCTAGCTCTCCTGTCGGGACTGTCGTTCGCGATCGCCTGCTCAGGTTCCCTGTCCGCGCAGGCTTTCGGCACGGCGTGCGGCGGCCAAGGCGGGGTCCCGACGATCAGCGTGCAGCCGGACCTGCGGCCAGGATCGAGCAGCACCGTGACGATCGCGCACCTGCCACCGGCGCGCCCCGCGTTGTTGTGGCTCGGCTCGTCGAACGTGGCGTGGGGGGCGGTGCCGCTGCCGTTGGCGCTGGCGCCGCTCGGCATGCCGAACTGCGAACTGTCGGTCCGGCCCGAAGTCGGCTTGCTGTTCTCGACGGGCACCGGCACCGCGGCCAGTCCGTTCTACGTCCCGCTGGATCCGTCGCTCGCAGCGCAGCGGCTGTACTGGCAGGTCATGTTCGAGCAGCCGGGGCTGAACCCGGCGTCCACCGGCTGGACACGTGCGCTCGAAACGCGCATCGCGCCGCTGCCGACGCCGGTGACGATGGTCTCGTCGATCACCCAGTACGGGATCACGTTCCAGTTCGCTGCGCCGGTGCCCGCCGGCCAGTTCGTGAACGGCGATTGGTTCGTGGTCGGGCCGGTGACGCTGACCGGCATGACGCCGCCGTGCGTGACGGTCAACGGCCGGGTGATGAACGGGGCGATGGTCGATCCCGATGCGTCGACCCGTGCGCACGGCTATGACAAGGCGTTGTACGGGCCTGGCAACGAAGCGCTCTACAGCGATGCGTTGAACGTGGCCCTGAACCTGTCGCCTGCGCAGCCTCGCGTGCTGCAGGCAGACCAGTCGCTGGTCAAGGTGGTCAGCAACACGAACACCGCCTACGTGCCGCAGATCGAGACCTGTGCGGTGCTGACGGTGCTGGCGACGCCACCGCCGCAGGGTTCGTTCCGGCCGCCGTACTCGGGCACCGACCACACCGTGCGCTACGACGCGCAGTCGATCGACTGGAGTCGCCTGTTGAACCTCACGCCGGCCACCGGCCTGCCGGACATCGCCGCGATGCAGGCGCAGTTGACGCGCTGCTGGCTCGACCACTCGCCGGGCTGGCCCAGCCGCTACCTGCACCCGGTGTTGAACATGCCGGACTACGGCCGCGACTTCGCGTCGCTCTACAACGAGGCTTCGCTGCTGTGCCATACGGCGATCACGCCGGCGGAGAAGCAAGCGCTCACGCTCAAGCTGGTGCAGATCGGCATCGACTTCTACGGCAACGTGCAGAACGGCTGCTACTGGGAGGGCGTGGGCGGCCACGGCTCGGGCCGCAAGTGGCCGATCCTGTTCACCGGGGCGCTGCTGCACGACGCCGGCATGCTCGCGGTCGGGGCCAACTACCCGTCGGTGCGCCAGCTCGACGGCAGCTACACCATCCACTTCGGCGAAGACGGCCAGACGTTCTACGTCCAGCAGACCTCGGCCACGCAGGTGAACTGGGGCTACGGCGGCTACGACGGTGCCGACATCGGCACGCCGGAGTTCGGCTTCTCGCACGTGCACTGGCCGCAGAGCGACGCCGAGGGGTGGACCGCGAACAGCTACCGGCGGTGTTGCACCGCGAATGCGTGGATCGGGGCGGTGTTGGGGGCACGCATGATGGGACTGGTCGACGAGTGGAACCACCCGGCGCTGTTCGACTACACGGATCGCTACGCGCAGATCGAGCCCGTCGGGTGGACGCGGTCGTGGGCGCCCTGGGTCGGACGCATGTGGGATCTCTACCGGCCGTCGTATTGAAGCGCCGACCTCGGGCTCGACACCGGCACTGGCCGGGCCGTATCACCTAGGCATGCGGTTCCGCTGCGGTG
Organism: Planctomycetota bacterium; assembly: GCA_016794485.1. GTDB lineage: Bacteria > Planctomycetota > UBA1135 > UBA1135 > UBA2386 > UBA2386. Next base: position 23,455 of record JAEUHV010000167.1, on the reverse strand, counting down.
CCCTGCTCGCGTTTGCCGTCGTCGTGGCCTGCCACGCGACTCCACGTGGTTTGCCGCCGGAACGGGTCATCGGCCTGCCGTCGCTGCGCACCGACTCCGACCGGGTGGTCGCCGACGCGCGCGGACGCATCGACCGCGGGGACGTGGCGCCGGCCTGGCGCGAGCTCGACGCCGTGCTCGCGCGCGAACCTGGCAACGTCGATGCGGCGCGCCTGCGGCAGGACGTGCTGCGGGAACGCGGCCGTCGCGGCCGCCTGCTGCACGAGGCCCAGCAGGCGCTGGCCCAGCGCCCCGGCGATGGCCACGCGCACTATCTGTTCGGCCGCGTCACCCGCGACCGGCGGCAGAAGCTCGCCGCGTTCGAAACGGCGGCGCGGCTTGCGCCCGAATCGGTGTGGCCGTGGCTCGGGCTCGCGCACACCCTGCGCGGCACCGACCGCGACCGCGCCATGCAGATCTACGAACGGGTGCACGCCGCCAGTTCGGGGCATGCACTGGTGGCGGTCGCGTACGCCGCCGCGCTGCGTGAGCTGCAACGGTTCGACGAGGCCACCGCCATCTACGTGCAGATGCAGCGCGACCCGGGCCAGGCCGGGGTTGGGTCGTTGGGGCTCGCGCAGGTGGCGCTCGGCAAGGGGGATCGGCGCGCGGCCTGGGGCAGCCTGCTGGCTGCGCTCGGGGCGCGGCCGTTCGATCCCGGCGTGCAGGGCATGCTCGCTGCCGTGCTCGAAGCCGGGTTGCCCGACGACCAGATGCAGCAGGCGCTCGACGTGTTGCGAGCCGATCCGGCGGTGTTCGACGCGGTCGCGCGCGGCGCCGGCCTCGGCCTTTTGGCGCCGCTGCTGTTGCGTTCGGGGCAGTGGCAAACGCTGCACGCGCTGCTGGCCTCGGCGAAGGTCGATGCGCGTGCGCCGGAACTGCGGCGGCTGCAACGTCGGCTCGCGCTGTCGCTCGGTGACGTGCCGGAGTTCCTCGCCATGCTGCGCGCCGACGTTCCGCGCGCCCTCGTCGCCGCCGAACCGAACCAGCTGCGCGCGCGGTGGCTCGCCTTGCTCGATGGCCCGTGGTACGAGGTCGATCCGGTGGGCCAGGCCGCTAGCGGCAAGCCGGGGCTCGGCTGCGACCTCGTCGCGGCGTTGGCCGACGTCGGCTTCCTGCCGGAAGCGGAGTTGCTGGGTGGCCTCCTGCTCGCGCAGGGTGGCGGCGAATCCGAACGGGCGCGCACGCAGCTTGCCGAGGTGCGCGCCGAGATCGCGTTCGAAGCGGGCCTGCGCCGGTTGCTCTACCAGGGGTACCAGGAGCGCGACGGCAGCGATCTCGACATCGTGCTGCAGCGCTTGCGCGAGTTGTCGCAACGGGTGTTCGGACGGGACGTGGTCGGGGCACCGCCGCGGTTCTCGGCACCGCTGGTCGGCGAGATGTGCGATCCGTTCCGTGGTCCGTTGGCGGAGCATCTCGCCCGCTTCAACAAACACCTCGTGCTGGGTCGTCGCGCCGGCGGCACCGCCGAAGGCCTGCTGCTGACCCGGCTGTCGCTGGCCGACCTGCCGGATTCGGCGGAACTGGCGCTGCCCGCGCGCTGCTACGAGGTGGTGGGTTTCGACCGCGACGTGAAGTCGCTGGGTGGCGTGGTCGGCGGCGATCTCGCCGGGGTCGCCCTGCTGAACCACTTCCTGGTCGACTACGACGCGGTGCGCGAATGGGCGGCGAGCATCGCCGACCGACGCCGCATCGTCGCCGAAGACGACAACAGCCTGGTCCAGGATCCACTGCCGGAGGCGGGGCCCGACGACCCTCTGGACGTCGCCTGGCGGCTCGCGGTGTTGTCGCCCGTACAGGACACCGACCTCGATGCGGCCGTGCTCGACACCATCCGCCACCACGAACGCCAGCACCTGGTCGATGCGTTCTACTACTTGCCGGTGGAGCACAACCTGTGGCGCAGCCTCGGGCTCGCGCTTTCGTTCGCGTTTTCGCCCGCAGCCATCGAGGCGGAGATGGAACGGCGCGCCGAGCTGGCGTCGCTGGCGGTGTCGCCGCACACCGAACTGGTGCTGGCGCACATCGCCGACTTCCTGCAGGACCCGGGGTTGGAGTCGCCGCACCATCGCGGCTTTGGCGCCCTGGGCCGCGAACTCGTGGCCGAACTCGTCGCCCTGGGCGTGGCCCCGGCCGATGCCGCCCCGAGCCGATGGCATCGCGTGCCGATGGCGACGGTGCGCACGGCGGCGCGGCGGCTGCTCGGGCAATTGCCCTGACGCGACCCTGGCACGGAAGCTTCCCGCCGACTCGGCCGAGACCTGGAGGCGCGGGCACGTTATTTGTTCCCACCAGGCCGGGCGGGTGTTTCGGTCGCCAACGCACCCAGTCCGATACCGATGAGGTCGACGATGGTCCCCACGATGCGCGCGTTGCTCCCGTTCCTGTCCCTGCTGTCGCTTCTGCTGCCGGTATCCGCGCAGAAGGATCCGGCCAAGGACCCCGGCAAGGGACCCGACAAGGAGGTCGCCGAGAAGATCGCCGTGCTCAAGGAAGCCGTGAACGACAAGAAGTTCGCGCGCGATGCCGAAGGGCTGCAGGCGATCGACGTGCTGCTGCAGAAGTCGCAGGCGGGCCCCGACCCGAAGGACCAGCAGGCGATCGTGAAGGCCCTCGAGGGCGTGCTGACCGGCGGCAAGTCGCGGCCGCACGACAAGACCGAGCTCTACGTCGGCGCGGTGCAGGCCCTCGGCTACTGCGGCGTCGACGGTGCGAAGGTGCTGAAGGACACCTTCCTGAACAAGAACCGGTTTCCGGAGAAGCCCGATTGGGTGCCGTTCCGCGAGCACGTGCTGAAGAACCTCGGCCGCACCAAGGACGAGACGCACGTGAAGTTCCTGACCAAGGAAGCGCGGCAGAATCCCGAGGCGGCGCTGATGGCCGCCGCCGGCGAGGCGCTCGGCAACTTCGAGGAGTCGAAGGAGGCCGTGCGCAAGGAGATCGTCAGCGAGCTGCTGGTCCGTTACGGCGAACTCGACGAGAAGGCCTCGCAGATCGGCACCAACATCGAGGCGCAGAACGCGCAGGACCGGCTGTCGGCCCTGCAGGACAAGTGGAACGGCACGTTGGCCAAGCTCACGCGGCAGAACCTCACCAAGCTGCGCGAGTGGCAGGCGTGGTACAACAAGAACAAGGACAAGCCGTGGTGACCGGCGGCCGCGCGGCCGCCTGAAATCGCCGGAAGGCGCCTCCCCGACCGCCGTCCCACCGCCGCCATGCGCTGGCCCGCCCTCGCCCTCGCGTTCGCCATCGCGGCGATCGTGTTCCTGGTGTTCGAAACCCGCGACCTCGCCGAGCAGCTCGGCCGCGCCGAGGTCGCCGCCCGGGCTGCCGATCGGGCCGCGGCCGAAGCGCATGCCGCGACCGCGCAAGCAGCCGCAGAGCCCGCCCCGGCCGCAGCGCCGGCCATGGCGACGCCCGCTTCGGCTGGACCATCGACCGACGCGCTCGCGTTCGCGCAGCTGCAGCTCGAGCTGCACAGCACGCAGCAACAGCTCGCGGCGGTGAAGGCGCTGCTCGAGCAGCGCAACGCCGAGGCCGAAGCGCGCGCCGCCGAACGCAGCCGGAGCATGGACCGGCCGCCGATGCCGGAAGGCGTGCGGTTGTGCCTCGTCACGCTGCAGCAGGTCCTGCACGAGGAGGGGTTCCCCGGCGTGCGCTTCCTGCAGGCGGGGCGCCTCGCCGGGGACGTGCTCGAGGACGTCGAAGTGCTGGTCGGCGACGCCGCGGGGCTCGAGGTCACGTTCTACGTGTGCAAGCGCCTGACCGGCGTGCTCGACCGCGGCACCGGCGATCTCGAACTGCGCCTGTACGAAGGGCTCGCCACCGCGGGGGGGACCTCGACGAAGTTGCCCGACGACGGCCTGCCGCTGGTGTTCCGCGGCCTCGACGGCCGGCGGCTGGAACAGCGGCTGCCGTACTTCGTGCGCGGCGAAGGGGTGCACCCCGACATGGTCGCCGAGTCGCGCCGCAAGCCGACCGACGTCGACGCCAGCGTGCGGCGGTTGTGGCTCGAACGGTTCGACGTGCTGCTGGCTGCGTCCGGCACGACTCCGACCTGGCGGCTCAACCGCTTCCGCGGCATGCAGGACGGCTGGTTCCTCGACTGCGAACTGGTCGGCACCGACGCCAAGAACCACGTCGTCGCCGGCGCCCACTGCCAGCGGCTCGCCGTCGAAGTCGACGCGGCCTCGGCCACGGTTTCGCTGCGGCTGGTCGACGGCGTCTTGCGCCGCGGGGCGCTGGAGTCGAGCATCACCGGCGAGGGCTACCGCATGTTGCTGCCAAAACGTTCGCCGAACGACGCATCCCAGGCCATGGTGGGCATGGTGGTGTCGAAGTGACCGCCGCCGGCTTTCCCGGCTTCGTCGCGCAGTGGGCCGAACGGGTCGAAGACGCCTTGCGCGCGCTGTTGCCGCCGGCCTCCGAGGCGCCGACGCGGCTGCACGAAGCGATGCACTACGCGCTGTTTCCCGGCGGCAAGCGCCTGCGCCCGATGCTGGCGCTGCTCGCGTGCCAGGCGACCGGAGGCGATCCGGCAAACGCCCTGCGCGCCGCGGCGGCGATCGAGTGCCTGCACACCTACAGCCTCGTGCACGACGACCTGCCGTGCATGGACGACGACGACCTTCGGCGCGGCCGACCGACCTGCCACAAGGTGTTCGGCGAAGCGCTGGCCCTGCTCGCCGGCGACGGGCTGCTGACCGTTGCGTTCGAAGGGGTCGCTTCGGCGGGTGCCCAGGCGGTGGTGGCGCTGGCGCGCGGGGCCGGCAGCCTCGGCATGGTCGGTGGCCAGGTCGAGGACCTCGCCGCCGAAGGCGATCCGAGCGGCCACACCCTGGCCAGGGTGCAGTGGATCCACGACCACAAGACCGGGGCCTTGATCACCGCGTCGTTGCTCGTCGGGGCGCACGCGGCCGCCGGGCCGGAAGGGGCACCGCTGGCGGTGGTCGACCTGCTGACCCGGTACGGCGATCTGCTGGGCCGTGCGTTCCAGATCGCCGACGACTGCCTGGACCTCACCGGAACCGCGGCCGAACTCGGCAAGAACCCTCTCGCCGACCTGGCCTTGGGCAAACTGACCTGGCCCGCCATGGTCGGCCTGGAGGCCAGCCGCAAAGCCGCCCGTGCCATGGCCGACGAGGCGAAGGCCCTGGCCCCGCGGGTGGTTGCCGCGGCGCGCGATTGGCACGGGGGGGACGTACGCATGCTGGACGGCGCCACTTTGCTGCTGCAAGATGCCGCGACCTACGCCGTGGAACGGCGCCGCTGACCGGCGTCGCCATCCGGGCGTGCGCAAACTCCCTGGCATCGCCTGGAGCTGGACTTGGAACCGACGTCATCGACGCCCCTTTTCGATCAGGTCGACAACCCCGCCGACCTGAAACGCATCCCGCGCGAGCAATTGCCGGCCCTCTGTGCCGAGTTGCGCAAGGTGATCCTGGACACCGTGTCGATCACCGGCGGCCACCTCGGGTCGGGCATGGGTGTCGTCGAGCTGACGGTGGCGCTGCACTACCTGTTCGACTTCAAGGACGATCGCCTGGTCTGGGACGTCGGCCACCAGTGCTACCCGCACAAGCTGTTGACCGAACGCAAGGCGCGCTTCCACACCCTGCGCCAGAAGGGCGGCCTGTCGGGCTTCTCCAACAAGTGGGAATCGCCGTACGACGCCTACCTGATGGGCCACGCCGGCACCGCGGCGTCGGCCGCCCTCGGCATCGCGATGGGTGATCGCATGCTCGGCAAGAAGCGCCACTCGGTCGCCGTGGTCGGTGACGCGGCGATGGGCTGCGGCGTCGCGTTCGAGGCGTTGAACCACGCCGGTTCGCTCGACAAGGACCGCCTGCTGGTGATCCTGAACGACAACCGCTGGTCGATCGCGAAGACGGTCGGCGCCCTGAGCCGCCACCTCAACAAGCTGCGTTCGGGCACGTTCTACAACCGCGCCAAGGAGGCGGTGCACTCGCTGATCCAGTCGATCCCGCTGGTCGGCAAGGGCCTCGACGAGAAGCTCGGCGACGCGGTCGACATGCTGAAGAACATGGTGGTGCCGGGCCACCTGTTCGAATCGCTCGGCTTCCGCTACTTCGGGCCGGTCGACGGCCACGACATGGGCCAGATGCTCGAAGCCCTCGAAGCCGTGAAGAAGCTCGACGGAGTCGTGCTGCTGCACGTGATCACCGAGAAGGGCAAGGGCGTGCCCGGAAGCGAGGACCGTTACGACCGCGCGCACGCGGCGAAGCCCCAGCCGAAGAAGAAGCAGGAGAAGGTGCCGGTCGAGCCATGCGTGCTGCAGCCGGTCGTTCCGGTGAGCAAGCCCGGTCGCTCGTGGACCGAGTGGTTCGGCGAAGGCATGCAGCTGCTGGCCGAGAAGGACCCGCGCGTGCTCGCGATCACCGCGGCGATGCCGGACGGCACCGGCCTGATGGAGTTCCGCGACAAGTTCCCGGAGCGCTTCCTCGATGCCGGCATCGCCGAGCAGCACGCGGTGGCGATGGCGTCGGGCCTCGCGACCGCGGGCATGCGGCCGATCTGTGCCATCTACTCGACGTTCCTGCAGCGCGGCTACGACCAGGTGTTCCAGGAAGTGATCCTGCAGCGCTTGCCCGTGGTGTTCGCGATGGACCGCGGCGGCCTCGTCGGCGAGGACGGCGCCACGCACAACGGCCTCTACGACATCTCGTACCTGCGCTGCATGCCGGGCATCGTGCTGATGTCGCCGAAGGACGGCCCCGAACTGCACGAGATGATGCAGTTCGCCCTCACCCTGCCGGGCCCGAGCGGCATCCGCTACGCGCGCGGCAACGCGCCCAACGCCGGCGAACTGCTCGGTTGGCACGGCAAGCACCAGCCGCTGCAGCTCGGCAAGATGGAAGTGCTGCGCACCGGCAACGACGGCGCCGTGCTCGCTTACGGGCACATGGTGCAGACGGCCCTGGAAGCCGCGGCGCTGCTCGACAAGAAGGGCATCCACATCGAGGTCGTGAACGCCCGCTTCTGCAAACCGCTCGACGACCAGGGCGTGCTCGCCCTGTGCGATCGCCACGACCGCGTCGTCACGCTCGAGGACCACAGCAAGGTCGGCGGCTTCGGCAGCGCCGTGCTGGAGTGCCTCGCCGCGAACGGTCCGGTGCGGGCGCAGGTCCAGGTGATGGGCGTGCCCGACGAGCTGCTCGAACACATGAGCCGCGCGCAGGTGCTCGAGCATTGCGGGCTCACCGCGCAGCACGTCGCCGAACGCTTCCTCGTCGACCGGCCGAGCGGTGTGGTGCGCTGACGCATGCCGAAAGGCGCTTCCAAGCGGCTGCTGCTCGTCGGTGACGAACGCAAGGGTGGCAGCAAGGCCCTGATCCAGCACCACGCGACGTGGCTGACCGGCCGCGGTTGCCATTGCGAGATCGTGATGGACCGCGACACGCCGCTCGACGACCGCGACGCCGACTGCGTCGTGGTGTTCGGCGGCGACGGCTCGCTGCTCGGCGCCGCGCGGCGCATGGGCCAGAACCAGCGTCCGACGCTCGGCATCAACCGTGGCCGGCTCGGCTTCCTGACGTCGTTCGAGTACGAACACACGCAGCAGGCGCTCGACATGCTGCTCGCCGGGCAGCTGCACGAGGAGCCGCGCATGATGTACTGGTGCTCGATGGAGGGCCTCGACGGCACCTCGTCGGAGCCGGTGCTCGGCCTCAACGACGTCGTGGTCAGCCGCGCCGCGGTCGGCGGCATGATCCAGCTGCGCGCGTTCCGCGGTTCGCACGAACTGGCGACCTACCGCGGCGATGGGCTCATCACTGCGACGGCACTCGGTTCGACCGCCTATTCGATGGCAGCCGGCGGGCCGGTGCTGGCGCCGAACCTCGAAGCGCTGGTGCTGACCCCGCTCGCGTCGCACACGTTGAGCGCGCGGCCGCTCGTGCTGCCGGTCGAGGACGGCATCCAGATCGAGATCGTCGAGACCGGCCAGAAGAAGTACGCCTACGCGCAGATCGACGGGCAGATCCAGATCCAGGTGCCGGTGGGCGGGCGCATCGTGCTGAAGCCGGCGGCGGTGCGCTTCCGCCACCTCGGGCTCGGGCCGTCGCACTTCTTCCAGGTGCTGCACGCCAAGTTCGGCTTCGCCGGCATGGTCCGCGGGCACTGAGCCGGGTCGCTGCAGGCGAGCACGGCTCCAGTTCGAGCCCGATCGTGCCGATGGCATGGGCACGATGCGTTCCCTGCTGCTGGCGTCCTGTTCCTGCCTGTTGGCCCTCACGGCGTGCCAGTCGACCGGGCACGTCGCCGACTTCGCGGCCAACGAACTGTTCTACAAGGACCTCGAATGGCGCACGAAGGCCCCGGGCGATCGCGCCGTGTGCGTGCTGCCGGTGGTCGACACGCGCGACGCGGTGGTGCTGCCTACGGCCGAGCGCGGGCTGCCGATCCGCTACGGCAGCGACGACTTCTGGGACCGGCCGGTGCCCGAGATGCTCGGCGAAGTGCTGGTGCGGCAACTGCAGGACAGTGCGCTGTTCACGAAGGTGCAGGACCGGCCGAGTGCCGACGTGCTGCTGGTCAAGCCCGTGCTGCAGCGGCTGGCGAACGGCGCGATCGAGGAGATGTCGGGGGCGCGGTCGTTCGCCGAGATCGCTTTGCAGATCCAGGTGCTGGGTCCGGCCGGTGCCGACGGCAAGCGCGTGGTGCTGCACGAGCAGACCTACGGCAACCGCACGCTGACGCCGAACGAGATCAACCCGACGCCGTCGTACCTGGTGCTCGGCCGCGCCTTGCGCGCGACCATGCAGAAGATGCTGGTTGGGCTCGACGGCAGCAACGTGGCGCGCAGCACCGTTCCGGTCGAGGTTGGGCTGCCCGCCGAAGCGAGCGCCACGCCCGCCCCGCAGCGCTGATCCGGCCGGGGACGCGGGCCGCGCAGATCAGGTCTTCTTGGCCTTCTTCTTCGCCGCCTTCTTGGCCTTCTTGGCCGCGGGCTTCTTGTCGGTGCCACAGCTGCCCATCCCACATCCGCCGGTTCCGCCACAACGTGCCGTGCTGGTGATCCTCGGGTAGTGCCGGTCCCAACGACTCGGCGCGCGCAAGTGAGCAGGTCCGCGGCAGCGCCACCATGCGAACGACGGCGACCCCACCGCGGAATTGTGGCCGAGGGCCGGACCCTCTCGTGCGGCGTCAGTTCCAGCGGGCGTTGCGGCCGAGGGTCACCAATAGCAGGATCCAGGCCAGGGAGAACGCGCCGACCGTGGCCGGCGGACCACCGGCGACCGCGATCGCGAGGCCAGGGCGGTCCAACTGCAGCAGGACGAGGCCGGCACCGGCGAGCCCGAACGCGGCGATCAACACGCGGGTGACGCTGCGGCGGCCGCTGCTGCCGGGGGAGTGGGCGCGGAACGCGCGCCAGGCGAACGCCGCGGCGATGGCGTCGAGGGTCCACGCGGCGGTCAGCAGCCAGTGGCCGCCGTTGCCGATGCCGGTGGCCGCGGCGACCGTGATCACGGCGACGGAGCTGGCGAGCATGGCGGGCAGCTGGTTTGCGCCGAGCACCATGCAGAACGGCAGGAGCCAGCCGGCGGTGCGGTTCTTCCAGGTGACGACGCCGAGGGGGGACGTGCGCAGCAGCACGGTGCCGAGCGCTCCGAGCGCGGTGGCGAGGGTCGCGATTGCGGCGAGGGCTGGGAGCGCGCCGAGGGCGGCGGCGAGGTAGCGGGCGACGACGGCGATCGCGGCGAAGCGGACGGCGAACAGGATCCAGTACACGACCATGTTCCGTTCCATCCGGATGCGCGCAGCGGCGTGGCGCGGATTCTCCAGCGCGATCGGCTACAAGTGGGCAGGCGCAGTTCTCGTGCAGTACGAGAAGGCAACAGGTCGACGCGTGAGGAAGGCAACACGTGCTGAGAACCATCCAGGAGTGTTGGACGTGGTATCGCAGTGTCGGGGATCACCTGACGCCATCGTCTGCGTGGCCGTCGGAGTTCGGGCTCGACGTCCGGATGGAAGACGTGATGGGGGCTGGCTCACGGACCGATGATGCGGCTAGGCTCGAGCGCCTGGTTCCGCAGGTTTGCGAAGCGCGTCGGCGGTGTCTCGCAGCGAAGGGCGATCCAGTGCACAGCGGGGACTGGCGGGCGGATGGTCGACTGCTTCTGTACTCGCCATCGGACAGCTTGTCCGAAGGGTACTCCGCAGTCGTCTCGGACGGTGTGTTCGACGTCTGCGATTGCCCTGGTTTTGGGCTGTGGGTCGACTTCTTGCGACCGGCGCCGCAGCAGTCGGTACACGTCTGCGGAACTCTCGTCGCCTATGTCCCATCGGGTCTCATTCCGTTGGTGGACCAGGGCATCGATGGGAACTCGACGGCGTGCATCGCATGGGCAGACTGCGAAGCGGACGCTCCCTCCGTTGCCGCGTACCTGCGATCGCTCGATGCGCAATCGAGCGGATGACGGCGCGTTTCGCGCGACGGAGAAGCCCGATGGCGCAGCGCCTTCGAACGCCGTAGCGTCTCCGCCCCGAATGTCCGCCACGCCCGATCTCGCACCCACCGACGTGCAGCTGACCGCGAAGGCCAGCGGGTTCCTGCGCCGCGGCCAGCCGTGGTTCTACGCCGACGACGTCGAGCGAGGCGACACCACCCCAGGCCGTCTCGTGCGTGTCCGCGACGAGAACCACCGCGACCTCGGCCTCGCGATCACCTCGCGCAGCAAGCTCGCCCTGCGCGCCTGCGGCCCGTGGACCGGTGACGGCGTGCCCGACCGCGCCACGTTCTTCCAGGCCCGCCTCGCCCGCGCCCTCGACGCCCGCGCCGGAGTGCTCGGCCCGACCGACGGCGCCCGCCTCGTGCACGGCGAAGGCGACTGGTTGCCCGGACTCGTCGTCGACCGCTACGGCCCCGTGCTCGTGTTGCAGGCCAGCAGCGAGTTCGTCGAGCAGTCGCTCGACGCGATCGTGCCGTTCCTCGCCGAGCGTCTGCAGGTCGAGTCGGTGGTCGCCCGCAACGACATCGCCGTGCGCAAGCACGAAGGCCTCGCCGAGGAAGTGCGCCTGCTGCACGGCCGCCGCATCGAACAGGTCACGTTCCGCGAACACGGCGTCGAGCACACCGTGCGCCCGTTCGACGGCCACAAGACCGGCTTCTACCTCGACCAGAAGCCCGCCCGCGCCCTGGTCCAGTCGCTGGCGAAGGGTCGGCGCGTGCTCGACCTGTTCTGCTACCAGGGCGCCTTCGCCCGCAACGCGCTGCGCGGTGGGGCCACGGCAGCCCTCGCCGTCGACCAGTCCGAAGCGGCGCTGGCGATCGCGCGCGCCGACGCCGAACGCGACGGCCTGCAGCTCGACACCCACTGCGGCAGCGTGTTCGACTTCCTGCGCGCGCAGCGCGAGCGCAATGCCGAGTTCGACCTCGTCGTGCTCGACCCGCCGGCGTTCGCGAAGTCGCGCCGCGAACTCGACGGCGCCGAACGCGGCTACCGCGACCTCAACCGCCAGGCCCTGCGCGTGCTGGCGAAGGACGGCTTCCTGGTCACGTGTACCTGCAGCCACCACATGGACTGGCGGCGGTTCGAGGAGGTCGTGCGCCAGGCCGCGGCCGGCCTGCCGTTCCACGTCGTGTTGCGGCAGCGGATCGGGGCCGGGCCGGACCATCCCGTGCCGATCACGCATCCCGAGAGCGAATACCTGAAGGTGCTGCTGCTGCAGCGGCTCGATCCATGACCGCCATCCACGTCACCGTGAACGGCGAGCCCCGCGAGCTGCCGACCGGGGCCACGGTCGCCGACCTGGTCGCGGCGTTGGGTCTGAAGCCGACCCAGGTCGCGGTCGAACGCAACAAGGACCTGGTGCGGCGGGCCGAGCATGCGGGCACCGTGCTGCACGACGGCGACCGGCTCGAGGTCGTGACGTTCTTCGGCGGCGGCTGAACGAGCCCTTGTCCGCGGGCAGGGCGCCGCGCACGATCGTGCCGTGACCTTGACCGACCAACCGCTGGTGCTGGGCCAGTACACGTTCCAATCGCGCCTGTTCCTCGGCACCGGCAAGTACCCGTCGATGGAGTCGATGGTGGAGGCGCTCGCCGTTTCGGGCACGCAGTGCGTGACCGTCGCCGTGCGCCGCATGCAGATCGGCGTGCCGCAGGGCAAGTCGCTGCTCGACTACCTGCCGCGCGACAAATACGTGCTGCTGCCGAACACCGCCGGCTGCTTCGACGCCGACCATGCGATCCGCACCGCACGTCTGGGGCGCGAACTCGGCATCGGCGACCTCGTCAAGCTCGAGGTGCTCGGCGATCCGCAGACGCTGTTGCCCGATCCGGTCGGCACGCTCGAAGCGGCCAAGGTGCTGGTGAAGGAAGGCTTCGTCGTGCTGTGCTACACCAGCGACGACCCGGTGTTGGCCAAGCGCCTCGAAGACGTCGGCGTGACCGCGGTGATGCCGGCGGGTGCGCCGATCGGCAGCGGCCAGGGCATCCTGAACCCGAACAACATCCGCATCATCCTCGAACGCGCCAAGGTGCCGATCATCGTCGACGCGGGCGTCGGTACCGCCAGCGACGTCGCCGTCGCGTTCGAACTCGGTGCGCACGGCGTACTGCTCAACACCGGCGTCGCGTTGGCGAAGGATCCGGTGCGCATGGCGCGGGCGATGAAGGCGGCGGCGGAAGCCGGCCGCGACGCGTTCCTGGCCGGGCGCATCGGCAAGAAGCTCTACGCCTCGGCGTCGTCGCCGACGAGCGGCATCATCGCCGGCGAATGACGGCGGCTCCGGCGACGCTCGCGATCCGGTTCATGCTCGGGTTCGCCGTGCTGGCGGTGGGGCCGCTGCTGGTGTGGGACGTGCTGCAACGCTGCGGAGTCGTGCCGATCGACCCCGATCGCGGTACGAACCTCGAAGGCAGCATGCTCGCGTTCGCCGTCGCCGCATTGGCGATCGGAGCCCTCGCCTGGCGTTTGCCAGCGGCGTTGCCGTTCCGGCCGGCACGGGCTGCCGTCGTGGTCGGCACCTATGTGCCGTTCGCGCTCGGGTGGGTCGCGTTGCTCGTCGGCTACCTGCGGCTCGTTGCGTGTGAGCCGCAGCCGGCACTCGACTACCTGGCCACCGCACCCGTGGGCCGGCCGGGTTTCTGGGTCGTGGTGTTCGCGATCGTCGTCGCGGCACCATTCGCCGAGGAGGTCGTGTTCCGCGGCTACCTGCAGGGTGCCTTGCTCGGCGTGCTGCGCCCACCCGTCGCGATCGGGCTCACAGCGGTCGTGTTCGGGCTCGCGCACGGGTTGCCGTACGCCTTGCCCCTGGCCCTGCTCGGGGCCCTGTTCGGCGCGATCGCGTACCGTTGCCGCAGCCTCGGCGCATCGATGTTCGCCCACGCCTTGCACAACGGCCTCACCGTGCTGGTCACCGTGGCCTGGCCCGGATCCCTCGACTTCCTCTACCGCCGATGAACCCCGCCGAACGAACGTTCCACGTGACTCCCGACATGGTCGGCCGCCTGCGGCGCCGCGGCGGTGCCATGGTCGCCGACAACGCCACCGTGGTCGGCGACGTGCGCCTCGGCCAGGACGTCGGCATCTGGTTCGGCGTCACGATCCGCGGCGACGACAGTTCGATCGAGATCGGTGCCGAGACCAACGTGCAGGACAACTCCTGCATCCACGTCGACCTCGACGCCCCGTTGCGCATCGGTCGCGGGGTCACGATCGGGCACGGCGTGATCGTGCACGGCGTCGAGATCGGCGACTATGCGCTGGTCGGCATGGGCAGCATCGTGCTCGGCGGCGCCCGCATCGGCGAATACTCGTTGCTCGGGGCCGGGGCCCTGGTGAAGGAGAACGCGGTGATCCCGCCGCGGTCGGTCGTGCTCGGCATGCCCGGGCGCATCGTGCGTCAGGTCACCGACGACGAGATGGAAGGCATGCGGTGGCGGGCGCGCCACTACGTCCTGCGGGCGCGCAGCTATCTGGCACCCGAGGCCTGATTCCGCAAAGTCGATCCGACCGGTGCCACGGGGGCCAGCCGTCGCCGTTGCGAGCCGCCGTCGCCTTGCCCATTTCGGCGCAGCGCTTGGCCAAGGGTCGTGTGCTACGCTTGCTCGTCCGCGGAAACCGTCCGCCGTGCCGTTCCGACTGCCATGAAGAAGCCGAGCCCCCAGTCTCTCGCCCTGTTGGTCTTCGCCGCCCTCGCGGCCTGTGCCCGCCATTCGGGCGACATCGCCGGTGTCACCATCGGCAGCGTGCCCCGCTTCGAAACGCGGCTCGAGATCCCGACCGGGACGGCGGTGCACACCGACTATTCGATCGCCGACTTCACCGGCGACGGGGTGTTGGACATGGCGGTCATCAGCTTGACCGGCGAACTGCGCGTCCTGGTCGGCAACGGCACCACCTTCGTGCCTGGCCAGGAACAGATGATCGGTGGCGTGCCGATCTGGATGGCGAGCGCCGACTTCGACAACGACGGCGACCGCGACCTGGTGATCGTGCGCAGCGCGACGAACACGACCGACCTGTGGATCAACGACGGCAATGCCACGTTCGCGCCCGGGGCTTCGATTCCCGTCGGCGCCGATGCCTTGGCGGTCTGTGTTGGCGACTGGAACGACGATGGCAATGCCGACGTCGCGGTGTCGCGGCCGGGCGCGCCGGAGATCTTCGTCGGCTACGGCGACGGCAGTGGCGCCTTCGTGAACACGCAGTCGTTCGCGTTGCCGGGTGGCGGCCAGGCGTTCAATCTCGCCGCCGGCGATGCCGACCACGATGGCCTCGTCGACCTGCTGGTCGCCGACCCGCAGCTGTCGCGCGTGCTGGTCATGCAGCAAGTGACCGGCAAGGGCAATTCGCTGTCCGGCAGCTGGCTGCAACTCGACATTCCTGGAGCTCCCGCGGCGATCGCCGTCGGCGACCTCAGCGGTGATCTCGCCCCCGACTTCGCGGTCGCGTGCTTCGCGGCGAACCGCTACACGGTCGTCACCGACATCTACCCGATCTACTCGGGCACGGTGGGCAACGGCGGCACGCCGTTCGGCTACAGCTCGTTCGACGTGCCGGTGCCGGCGCAACCGTCGGTGGCGACCATCGCCGACGTGACCGGTGACGGCCTCGGCGACCTGTGCGCCTGCCTCGCCTTCAACGCCACCATGTGCGTGGCGCCGCAGGTGGCGGCAGGTGGAGTCGGCCCGCAGTTCCAGCTCGATTCGAGCGGCCTGCCGCTGCGTCCGTTCGTCGGCGACTTCGACGGCAACGGCAAGCAGGACCTGTTCGCGCTGTCGGGTGGCGGCGATCGCATCAACCTGTGGCTGGCCAAGGGCGATGGCGAACTCGCCGGCGCGCGCAATTTCGCCAGCGGCTTGCCCGGTGCGGCATGGGCCGAGGGCGGTGACTTCGACGGCGACGGCGCCCAGGAAGTCGTGACCGGCAGCTTCGCGGATCCGCGCCTGTCGATCCTCGCCGGTGGCGCCACGTCGCTCGAAGTGCAGGCCACGGTCGACGTGGGCCTGCCGGTGTTCCAGATCGAAGCGGGCGACATCGACGGCGACGGCAAGACCGACCTCGTCGTCAGCGTGCCCGGTGGCATCAAGGTGCTGCGCAACACGTCGAGCGTCGGCGTCTACAGCTTCGAGGTCCTGCCCGGAACGCCGGCGACGATCGCCAGCGGCGACTTCCCGTTCGGCATCGCGATGGCGGACTTCGACCGCGACGCCGACATGGACATCGCGGTGTGCGACTACCTCGGCGGCAGCCTGCACCTGATCCCCGGCACGTCGGTGCCGTTCACCTTCGGCCCGGAGACCGTGCTCGCGCTCGGCGGCGGTCCGATCGACGTCGTCGCCGCGGACTTCACCGGGGACGGTCGCCAGGACCTCGCGGTGTCGCGCGCCAGCCAATCGGACATCGTCGTGCTGCGCAACCTCGGGGCCGGCTTCGAGCAGTTCCTGTCGGTGCCGGTCGGGCAGTCGCCGAACTATCTCGTGACCGCCGACTTCAACCGCGACGGCCGCGCCGACCTCGTGGTCAGCAACGCGACCTCGGGCACGGTGTCGGTGTTGTTCGGCAACGCCGAGGGGTTCACCGGCCAGGACTATCCTGCCGGTGCCACGCCGACCGCCCTGCTGGCCCGCGACCTGAGCAACGACGGCGTGCCGGACATCCTGGTCGCCTCGCTGCAGAGCGGCGACTTCCGGATCATGGTCGGCGATGGCAAGGGCAGCTTCCCGCTGCTGCCGACGTTCCCGGGCACGCTCGGCGCGTCGGACGCGGTGCTGCAGGACCTGACCGGCGACGGCCGGCCGGAGCTGGTGATCACGAGCCTGATCACCGACCGCGTGTCCGTGGTGCGCAACATCACGCAGTGAACGGCAACGGCACGTTCCCATGACGCACGACCTGATGGGGGTGATCCTCGCGGCCGGGAAGGGCACGCGGATGCGCCCGTTCTCCGAGCACTGGCCGAAGCCCATCCTGCCCGTGCTGGGCAAGCCGCTGATGGCCTACCAGCTCGAGATGATGCAGAAGCTCGGCATCCGCGACGTGGTGGTGGTGATCGGCCACCTCGGCCACGAAGTGGTGCGGGCGCTCGGTGACGGCAGCAAGTGGGGCGTCAACATCAAGTACGTCGAGCAGGAGGAGATGCTCGGCATCGCGCACGCGGTGTCGCGGCTCGAGTCGCACGTGACGCGGCCGTTCTTCCTGTTCCTGGGCGACATCTTCTTCGTCACCGAGAACCTCGGCTCGATGCTCGATCGATTCCAGAAGGGCAAGCTCGGCGGCGTGCTCGCCTGCAAGCGCGAGCCGAACCTCGAAGCGATCAAGCGCAACTTCGTGGTGCTGACCGACGCGAACGGCGTCGTGCACCGCGTGATCGAGAAGCCGCGGCACCCGCGCACCGACCTGAAGGGTTGCGGCATCTACCTGTTCGACCAGGCGTTCTTCGACGCCGTGCGGCGCACGCCGCGCACCGCGATGCGCAACGAGTACGAGATCACCGACTCGATCCAGATCTTCCTCGACGACGGCTACAAGGTCGAAGCGGCCGAGGTGGTGAAGGCCGACATGAACGTCAGCTACCCGGCCGACCTGCTCGAGCTGAACCTGCTGTTGCTGGCGCAGAGCGGCAAAGCGGAGTGGGTGGCCGACGACGTCAAGGTCGGGCACGGCAGCAAGCTGGTGCGCAGCGTGGCGATGGCGGGAGCCGACGTCGGCGAAGGTTGCGAACTGACCGAGTGCCTGCTGTTCCCGGGCGCGCGGGTGCCGGCGGGGCGCGTGCGGCATCGGTCGATCTTCACCGCCGACGCGGAGATCCGCTGCGCGCCTGGCGAGTCGTAACGCCCAACGACATTCCTGGAACCGCGGCAGGCCTGCCGGCACCATGCCGGACGATGCTCGCCTTCGCCGCTGTCGTCCTGGCCGCCGCCATCGCTGTTCCCCAGGCCCCGCAGGGCAGCGGCAACCTGCTGTTGAAGGGCGGCACCGTCTGGACCGGCACCCACGTCGACTGGCCGGGAGCGGTGTCGACGATGCACGGGCGCATCATGGTCGGCGAGAGCCTCGATCCCGCGGTCGACGCGAAGGCGATCGAGCTGCCGGCGAACGCGTTCGTGATGCCCGGCCTGCAGGATGCACACGGCCACCTGCTCGGGCTCGGCAGCACGTTCTTCGAAGTGGACCTCGTCGGCACGACGTCGGAAGCACAGGTGGTCGACAAGACCAAGGCGGTCGCGGCGAAGCTGCCGAAGGGCAGTTGGGTGATCGGCCGCGGCTGGGACCAGAACGACTGGGACGACAAGACGATGCCCAACCATGCGGCGTTGTCGGCGGCGATCCCGGACCATCCAGTCTGGCTCGTGCGCATCGACGGCCACGCCGGCCTCGCCAACGCCCGCGTGCTGGCCGCCGCGGGCATCACCCGCGCCTCCGCCGATCCCAGCGGCGGCGAGATCCTGCGCGACGGTGCCGGCGAGCCGACCGGTGTCCTGGTCGACAACGCGATGGACGCCGTGCGCACGCCGGGCCTCGAACCGGCGCAGATCCGCGAACGCCTGCTCGCGGCGCAGCGCGCGTGCCTGCAGCACGGGCTCACCTGCGTCCACGATGCCGGCGTGAGCAAAGCGGTGCTCGACCAGATGCTGGCGTTGCACGCCGAAGGCAAATGGGTGTTGCGCACCTACGTGATGCTGACGCCGAACGAACGCGAACTGATCGCCCGCGGCCCGTGGCAGACGCCCGACGACCGCATCGTCGTGCGCGCGGTGAAGGGCTACTCCGACGGCGCGCTCGGTTCGCGCGGTGCGGCGCTGCTCGACGAGTACGCCGACCGCCCGGGCTCGCGGGGCCTCGCGATGATGCCCAAGGGTTCGGTGCTGCTGCTGGCGCAGCAGTGCGCCGATGCCGGCATGCAGCTGTGCATGCACGCGATCGGCGACGCGGCCAACCGCGCCGTGCTCGACGGCTACCAGGCCGTCAAGATCGAAGGTGGCATCCGGCCGCTGCGCTTCCGCATCGAACACGCCCAGGTGATCGCCGCCGCCGACTTCGTGCGCTTCCGCGACTTCGGCATCGTGCCGTCGATGCAGCCGACGCACCTGACTTCGGACATGCCGTGGGCGACCGACCGCCTCGGCCCCGAACGCGTGTTGCTGGCCTACGCGTGGCGTTCGTTCCACCGGCTCGGCGTCGTCGTGCCGTTCGGCAGCGACTTCCCGGTCGAATCGGTCGACCCCAGGAAGGGCCTGTTCGCCGCGGTGACGACCCGCAGCGAACGCGGCGGCCCGGCCGCGGGCTGGCGCCCCGACCAGAAACTGTCGCGCGAGCAGGCGCTGCGCGGCTTCACGTTGCACGCCGCCTACGGCATGTTCGCGGAGAAGGACCTGGGCACGATCGAGGCCGGCAAGCGGGCGGACTTCACGGTCTGGGACCGCGACCTGCGGGTCTGCAGCGACGACGAGTTGCTCGCGGCCAAGGTGCTGCTCGTCGTGATCGACGGGCAGGTGGTCCACGACGCCCGCGGCAAGTAGAACCACGGGCCGATGCTGCCCGCGACCGCCTCCCTGCCCTTCGCCGCCAAGTGCGCGGCGCTGCACGCCGACCTGCAGCGCCTGCCGGGTGCGGTGGTGGCGTTTTCCGGCGGCGTCGACTCGACGGCCCTGCTGCACGCGTGCCGGCAGGCCCTCGGCGACCGCTGCGTCGCGGTGACCGCGGATTCACCGTCGTTGCCGCGCGCCGAACTGGCCGAAGCCGAAGCCCTGGCGCGCGACCTCGCGGTGCGCCACGTCGTCTTGCCGACGCACGAACTGGAACGGCCCGGCTACCGCGCCAACGCCGGCGACCGCTGCTACCACTGCAAGAAGGAACTGTTCGTCACGGTGGCGCAGCAGCGTGCTTCGATCGCGCCGCCGGACTGGGCCGTGGTCTACGGCGCGATCACCGACGACCTCGGCGACCATCGCCCCGGCCAGCGTGCCGCCGCCGAACACGGCGTGCGCGCTCCGTTGGTCGACGCCGGTTTCGCCAAGCCCGACGTGCGCGCCTACAGCAGGCAGCACGGCCTGCGCACCGCCGACAAGCCGAGCTTCGCATGCCTGTCGTCGCGCGTGCCGTACGGAACGTCGATCGACGCCGGCGTGCTGGCGCGCATCGAAGCCGCCGAACAGGTGCTGCGCGACTTCGGCTTCCGCCAGTTTCGTGTGCGCCACCACGACGCCTTGGCCCGCATCGAAGTGGGGGCCGACGAACTGCCGCGGGCGTTCGAAATGCGCGCGGCCATCGGCACGGGCCTCGTCGCCGCCGGCTACACGTTCGTTGCGCTCGACGTGTTCGGCTACCGCCACGGCGCCTTGAACGACCTGCTCCGTCCGAATCGACCATGACCCACCGCCACCTCGCCGCGTTCCTCTCCGTGTTGTTGCCGGCGGCACCCCTGGTGCGCGCCCAGGCCCCGACCATCACCGAAGAGGCCGTGCGGACGACGGTGTCGTGGCTCGCCGCCGACGAACGCGCCGGTCGCGACACGGGCAGCCCCGAACTGGTCGCCACGGGCGAGTGGATCGCCGAACGTTTCGCCAAGGCCGGACTGCAGAAGGTCGCCGACAACAGCTGGTACCACGAGTTCCCGCTGCCGGGCCACGTGCTCGACAGCAAGGCGGTGAAGCTGACGCTCGTGCGGCAGTTCGGCGACGAGCAGAAGACGTTCGATCTCGCGGCCGACACCGATGTCCGGCAGTGGACGGTCGCCGAAGTGCTCACGGGAGAAGGCGAGGCTTGCACCGTGGCCCAGCTCGAGGATCCGGTGATGCAGCGCCTGTTGTTCGCGAAGTCGGCGCGCCGGCCGATCGTGTGCGAGGTGCCGGCGGACCATCCGTACTGGCTGCAGTCGAAGGGCGTGCGGCCCGTGCTCGGCAAGGCGCGCGAAGCGTCGCGGCCGATCCTGCTGCTGCGCCAGGGGGCGTTGCCGCCGGCCCCGCCGCAGGACCACCGCGAGGTCACCTGGACCGCGACCTGGTCGGTCGGCGCGCCGGAGAAGGTCGACGTGCCGCAGCGCAACGTGATGGCGCTGCGCCCCGGTACCACCAAGAAGGACGAATACGTGGTGGTGAGCGCCCACTACGACCACGTCGGCGTCGGCTCGCCCGTGGACGGCGACCGCATCTACAACGGCGCCGACGACGACGCGACCGGCACCACCGCGGTGATCCTCATCGCCGAAGCGCTGGCGAAGATGCCGCCCACGGCGCGCAGCGTCCTGTTCGTGTGTTTCACCGGCGAGGAGCGCGGCCTGCTCGGCAGCAAGGCGTTCTGCGAGCGGCCGCCGGTCCCGCTCGACAAGGTGGTCGCCAACGTCAACCTCGAGATGCTGGGTCGGCCCGAGGAGGGCAAGGCCGGCCAGGCCTGGATCACCGGCCACGACCTCAGCGACTTCGCGGCGATCGCCGGTCCGGCCCTGCAGCGTCGCGGCGTCGAGCTGGTCGAGTTCCCGATGGCCGGTCGGTTGTTCGCTGCGAGCGACAACTGGTCGTTCGTGCAGAAGGGCGTGGTCGCGCACTCGATCAGTGGCGGCTCGCTGCACAAGGACTACCACCAGCCCGGCGACCAGGTCGACAAGCTCGACCTGCCGCACATGACCAAGGTGATCGGAGCCGTGCTCGAGTTCACCCGCGAACTGGCCGACCGCGACGCGGCGCCGCAGTGGAACGACAAGGGCCGCGAGCGGTTGCAACGCGGCAAACGCTGACGATCAACGGCTCGCGGGGACCGTCAGGGACTGCGCCGGCAAGGCGCCCGGCGTCGTGACGTAGCTCGTCTGCTGGTACCACTGCGTCGCGTACGGCCAGTTGCGGTCCTTGATGAACATCGGCGGGTATTCGCGCATCCAGCGACCCGGGGCCGGCGGGTCGAGCGGGTCCTCGTCCTGCTCCTGGTCGGACACGCAGCGCAGGCGCCAGCTCCAGCCTGGCTCCAGGTGCGCGTTGTGGGTCATCGTCCGCAGTTCGTCGCTGTAGTAGCTGCCGCGTTCGAGCGGTCCGCAGGTCAGGTTCACGCAGTGGGCGGTTTCGGTCGACACCACCCGGCCCTGGCGGTCGACGACGTCGAGCGACACCCAGGCCTGCACGACCGGCCGGGCGGTGCGGTTCTGGTAGTGGAACCGGCAGCGCACGTAGGTATGGCCCGGGAACCCGTCCAGGGAGACGTCGCGCACGGTGACCCGGCCATGGCCCGGGAACTCGTACACCTGCGGCCCGGTGTACTCCGTGCGAAACACCTGCTGGATGAGCTGGAACTCGCGCAGTTGGTCCTCGCGCACGTCGCGCGCCCTGTCGTTGGCAGGGGTTGCGCAGGCACCGAGGATCAGGAACGAGGCGACGAGCAGGTTTCCTTGGGTCGTCATGGGCGCGCGGCTTGGCAAAAGGTGTTCCTCGGACGGGAGGCCGTGCGGCTTCTTCCCGAGTGCCGCCGGCTCGCCCTTGACCGGGCCGGCCGGCTCAACCATCCTGCGGCCGATGTTCGATTCGCTCGCCAACGCGCTGGGCAAGGCCTACCGCGCGATCGTCGGTCAGAAGGTGCTCACCGAGGCCAATGTCGACGAAGGCATCCGGTCGGTGCGCCAGGCCCTGCTCGAAGCCGACGTCAACTTCCAGGTCGCCAAGGACTTCGTCGCCGACGTGCGGCAGCGGGTGCTCGGCCAGAAGGTGATCGAGGCGGTCGAGCCCGGCCAGCAGTTCGTGAAGTGCTTCCACGACGCGCTCACCGAACTGCTCGGTGGCCAGCAGGTGGGGCTGCCGGTGGCGCCACAGAGCCCGCTGGTGGTGATGATGTGCGGCCTGCAGGGCAGCGGCAAGACGACCACGTGCGGCAAGCTCGGCCTGTGGCTGCGCAAGCACAAGAAGAAGAACCCGCTGCTGGTGGCCGCCGACCTGCAGCGTCCGGCTGCCGTCGACCAGTTGCAGAGCCTCGGCAAGCAGCTCGGCCTCGCCGTCTACGCCGACCCGGCCAACAAGCGCCCGCCGGACGTTTGCCGCGCCGGCATCGAGTTCGCGAAGTCGCGCGGGCACGACGTGGTGATCCTCGACACCGCCGGCCGCCTGCACATCGACGAGCCGTTGATGAAGGAAGTGCAGGAGGTGCACACGGTGTGCAAGCCGCACGGCGTTCTGCTGGTCTGCGACGCGATGCTCGGCCAGGACGCGGTCAATTCGGCCAAGGCGTTCCACGAACGCCTGCCGCTGCACGGCCTGATCCTGACCAAGGTCGACGGCGACGCCCGCGGCGGTGCGGCCCTGTCGATCGTGAAGGTGACCGGCCGGCCGATCCTGTTCGCCGGTGTCGGCGAAAAGCCCGACGACCTCGAAGAGTTCGATCCGGCGCGCATGGCGGGCCGCATCCTCGGCATGGGCGACGTCGTCGGCCTGGTCGAGAAGGCGCAGTCGGTGATCGACGAGAAGGAAGCTGCGGCCGCCGCGAAGAAGCTGCAGAAGGGCCAGTTCAACTTCGAGGACTTCCTGTCGCAGCTGAACATGATCAAGAAGCTCGGGCCGCTGAAGAAGGTGCTCGGGATGCTGCCGGGCGTCGGTTCGGCGATGAAGGACATCGACTTCGACGACAAGCACATGAAACGGCTCGAGGCGATGATCCTGTCGATGACGCCGCGCGAACGGCAGCGGCCGGACGTGATCGACCTGCCGCGACGGCGCCGCATCGCCGCTGGCTCGGGCAACGACCTCGACGCCGTGAACGGGCTGATCAAGCAGTTCAAGGCGATGCAGGACCTGATGAAGAAGTTCGGGCGCGGTGGCGGCATGCCCCCGGGCCTCGACGACCTGATGGGGGGCGGGGCCGGCGGGCTCGGCGGCATGGGCGGCTTGCCCGGAATGCCCGGTGGGAAGCGTCCCGGCGGCTTCCCCGGCTTCCCCGGCGGCGGTGGTGGGCGCGGCTTCCCGGGGTTGCCG
>JAEUHV010000073.1 GCA_016794485.1 Planctomycetota bacterium | reverse complement strand
CGGGCAGGTGCAGCAGCCAGATCCTCGGGTCGGCGCCGCCGAACTGCTGGACCTCGCTCTCGTCGGCGTTCGCCGGCGCGAACAGGTGGTACGGCGTGCCCTCGAACTTGGCGTCGGGATCGGCCTTCCACACCTTGCTGTCGGCGATCGACTTGACGTAACGCTCGTAGACCTGCGTCCACCGACCTTCCGCGCGCGGCGAGCACGCGATGGTGGCGACGGTGCGCGGGCTGCGGTCGCCTTCGCCACCCAGCACGGCGGTGATGTCGATGCGTTGCATGTCCGCCAGGTCCAGTTCGCGCACGGCGCGGAAGGCGTCCACCTCCCCGAGGTTGCGCCGCAACCACTCGTCGAGCTCCAGTTCATGGCTGCGGGCGAACGCCTTCAGTCCATCGTTGCGGGCCGTCAAGGCGCGGTAGCGCTGCAGGCCCTTCTGGAAGGTCTCGGCGACGCCGGGCTCGGCGAGCAGCTTGCCGGGCCCCGTCTTCGGCAGCATGGCGAGCAGTGCCGGGACACCGTCGGCGGCGAACCGGACGAGGTTCTGGTTGGGAACGAAGGCCGTGCCCTGCGCCGCGAGTGCGGCGGTGGTTGCAGCGGCGACGAGCAGCGGTCGGAACATGGGTCTTCCTCGGCCGCAATGGCGGCGGTGGATGCGGAACGTAGAGGCGGCACCCGTGCCGGGCACGGGTGCGCTGGGCAATGTTCAGGAGCGGTTCGCAGCGGCCGCGCTCGGCGACGCCGCGGCCGGGGCGGTCGGCTCGGCGAGCTTGCCGAAGAACGCCGGCATCTCGACGCCACCGATGTCCTTCATCATCTGCAGCATCGGCGGCAGGCTGCCGGCGAGTCCGTGCAGGAAGTTGGCGGTGGCGTGCTTGCCGCCGCCGCCCGCCCCGCCGTCCCAGACCACGACCTTGTCGAACTTGACGTTCGCGATCGCCTTCGCGGCGACCTCGGCCATGTGCGGCAGGTGTTCGAGCAGCAGCAGCTGGAAGGCCTGCTGGGCGCCGCCGCAGCCTTCGACCAGCCGCTGCAGGCCCTCGGCCTTCTTGGCCAGGATCTCGTACTCGCCGCGCGCCTGGGCTTCGAGCCGGGCGAACGTCGCCGCCGCCTGGGCCTGCGCGTTCAGGCGTACCTGCTCGGCCTGCGCCTCGGCGTCGACGATCAGCTTCGCCTTCTGCGCCTTTGCGGCAGCCTCGAGTTCGGCGCGTTGTTCGCTCTCGATCTTCTGCGCCATCGCATCGGCGGCGCGCGCTTCGGCGAGGTACTGCAGTTCGCGGACCTTCGCGTCGGCTTCGCGCTTGCGCGCTTCCGCGAGCTGGTAGGCCTCGGCCTGGCGCACCTTCAGGGTCGCTTCGGCGTCGACCACCTTGGCCCGCGCCAGGTTCTCACCGGTCACCGCGGCGGCTTCGGCGTCGGCGACCTGCACGCGCATCTGCCGTTCCTGGTCCTTGATCGCACTCTGCTGCTCGAGCTCGGCGCGGCTCTTGCCGATGCCCGCTTCCTTGGCCAGCTCGGCCAGCCGGATCTGCTTCTCGCGTTCGGCTTCCTTGGTGCCGATCTCGCGGGTCTTCTCGGCGCTGGCGACCAGCACGTCCTGTTCGCGCTTGGCGTCGGCGACGCCGATCGAGCCGCGCTTCTGCTGCTGCGCGACGTCGATCTCGGCCGACTGGATCGCTTCCGACGCGGCCTTGCGGCCCATCGCCTCGATGTAGCCCGACTCGTCGGTGATGTCGGTGATGTTCACGTTGATCAGCACGAGGCCGATCTTCTCGAGTTCGGGCGTCAGCGAGTTCTGCACGCTGTCGAGGAACTTGTCGCGGTTGCGGTTGATGTCCTCGATCGTCATCGACGCGATCACCTGGCGCAGCTGGCCGAGGATGATGTCCTCCGCCTGCTTCATCACCTGGCGCTGGTCGAGGCCGAGCAGGCGGATCGCGGCGGTCTGCATGACCGCCGCGTCGGTGCCGACCGCGACGGTGAACACCGACGGCACGTTGACGCGGATGTTCTCGGCCGACAAGGCACCGCGCAGCGGGATCTCGATCTGCATCGGATCGAGCGACAGGAACGCGTAGTCCTGGATCAGCGGCCAGACGAACGCGCCGCCGCCGTGCAGGCAGCGCGCCGAATTGCCGCCGCCGACCTTGCCGAAGATGACGAGGATCTTGTTGCTCGGGCAGCGCTTGTAGCGCTTCACGATCAGGATCACGAAGCCGAGCAGCAGCAGTGCCGCAGCGACGCCGGCGAGCACCAGCGGCAGGTTGGGGGGCGTGTCGGCGAACGGGAACGGGGCGAGGGACAACATGTACGGACTCCTCCTGGGGAACGGGTTCTGGGACGGCGAGCCGGCGGCGCTCAACGAGCGACGCCGTCGATTGGGGCGACGACCAGGCGTTCGTCGTCGGTGCACTCGAGCACGCGCACGGCGACGCCGGTCGGGATCTCGTCGGCGCGGCTGACCGCGCGGCATTCGACGGTGCGGCCTTGCACGCGCACCAGCACGCGGCCGTGGCCCTGGCCGTGCGCGGGGATGCGCAGGTAGACGCTCGCGTCGCTGCCGACCGTGTTGCGCAGGTCGACGTTGCCCTGCGCCTGCAGGCCGGCGAGGCCGCGCATCAGGCGCGCGACCAACCACAGGGCGGCGATGCCGGCGGCGGTGGCGACGATCGCGACCGTTGCCGGCGACCAGCCGAGCTGCTCGGTGCCGAGACCGACGAGGCCGAAGAAGCACAGGAACGTCGACAGCGTCTGCAGCGTGAACAGCTTCAGGAACGCGCCCTGGTCGTGGCCGACGTCGTGGCCACCGTCGACGTCGGAGTCGGCGCCGACGCCGAACGCCAACATCAGGAATTGCAGGACGAGGATCGTGCCACCGACGACCGAGCAGTACAGAAACACTGTGCTCATGGGGCGGGAGAGGGGTGCCGCGCTAAGGCGGCGTCCTTCGGCCACGAAGGTTGCCGCAGACGTCCCAGAGCTGTCGCGTTGCACCGGATTTTCGCCCTGGTGCCGGACCCGAACGCTCAGGCCGGTTGCGTCGCGCGCGGCGTCGTTTCGCCGTGGGCGAACGAATACTCGCCGTTGCGCACGCGCACCGTGACCTGTGCCCCCGGGCCGAGGTCGTGGTCGAGGATCAGCTCGGTGAGCGGGTCCTCGATGCGCCGCTTGATCAGGCGCCGCAGCTCGCGCGCGCCGAACTCCTCCGAGAAGCCCTGCTTCGCCAGCAGCACGCGCACGCCCGGCGAGAACGTCGCGGTGATGTTCCGCTTCTTCAGCAGGTCGGCGACTTCACGCAGCATGTTCCCCGCGATGCGCTGGCAGACCTTCTCGTCCAGCGGGTTGAACATGATCACTTCGTCGATGCGGTTGACGAACTCGGGGCGGAACGACTCGCGCAGCGCCTCGAACGTCACCGAGCGCAGGTCGACGTCCTTCAGGCTCTGGCGCCGGTGCGCCGCCGAGAAGCCCATGCGCGTGCGCACCGCGTCGATCTTCTCGATGCCGAGGTTGCTCGTCATCAGGATCAGCGCCTGGTGGAACGACACCGTCTGGCCCTTGCTGTCGGTGATGATGCCCTCGTCGAGCAACTGCAGCAGAAGGTTGTGCACCTTGTAGTGCGCCTTCTCGATCTCGTCGAACAGCACGACGCTGTTCGGCTTCTTCTTGATCGCTTCGGTCAGGAAGCCGCCTTCGTTGTGGCCGATGTAGCCGGGCGGCGAGCCGATCAGCTTGGCGTATTCGTGCGGCAGCGCGTACTCGCTGCAGTCGACGCGGACCATCGCGGCCGGGTCGTCGAAGAGGTTGCGCGCCAGCGCCTTCGCCAGTTCGGTCTTGCCGGTGCCGGTGCGGCCGACCAGCAGGAACGTGCCGACCGGGTTGGTCGGGCGCTTGAGTCCGACCGCGGCCTTCTTGACCGCGCGCACGAGGCTCGTGATCGCGTCGTCCTGGCCGATGATCTGCTGGCGCAGGTTGCGTTCGAGGTTGTTGACGCGGCGGAACAGGTTCTGGCGCGCGACTTCGTTGCCGGGCCGCGGCAGGAAGGGGTCCTCGTTCGCCTCGGCCGGCTTCTGGCCGTTCGCCGACGGGATCGCGACCTGGTGGATCTCCAGCGACGGATTCACGTCGATGCAGATCTGGTAGAGCAGCTCCTCGACGATCTCGAGGTCGTAGCCCTCGTCCATCTTGCGGACGGCGGCGAGCACCTCGGTCTCGAACGTCGGCACGCACGCGCGCACGACCCGTTGCCGGTAGTTCGACTTGTTGGTGATCGGTGCTCCATGGAGCTCCAGGAGGAGCTCGTCCGAGCAGCACCGCACTTTGATGAACTCGTCGATCAAGTCGAAGTACTTGATGACGAACGCTGCGCCTGGATGCTTCACGTGGCGTGACTCCTGAACCTCGACTTGCCGACACCTCTTTCGGGTGGTTGTGCGAGAGGACTTGACGACAGCACCGCGAAACCGCGAAGTTCCTGCGTCGACCCAACCTTTGCTCCCGTGATCGCACCGATGAAGCTGCTCGCGATGCTCGTGCATCGCGGTCTCGTGACCGCGGATGTCGCGCGCGACGCACTGGCATCCGGTGCGCCCGGACGATTCCTGGTCGAGCGCGGGGCCTGCAGCGAGATCCAGTGGAACGACTGGTTGCGCACCGAAGGCGGTACGCGCCCGGTGCTCACCCGCTACACGCTCGGTGAGCTGATCGGCGAGGGTGGCGTCGGCCGTGTGTTCGCCGCGGTCGACAAGACGGACGGCCGCGCGCTCGCGTTGAAGGTGCTGCGCCCCGAACTCGCCAAGGACCCGAAGCAAACCGAACGGTTCGTGCGCGAAGCGCGCCTGCTGATGGAGCTGGAGCATCCGCACCTGGTGAAGGGCCTGCGGGTCGCCAAGGAAGGCGAGACGATCTTCTTCGCGATGGAACGGCTGCCCGGCCGCTGCCTGCAGAC
>JAEUHV010000037.1 GCA_016794485.1 Planctomycetota bacterium | reverse complement strand
GCCGCCGTGGGTCGACGGCGAACGTGCAGCCGGGCGCAGCGCTCGCGGCGCTGCCGTCGGCGGCGGTCAGCGCCGCGGGGCCGTCGCCGGTGCACCACACGGCGGCGCGTCCTGTCACGTGGCTGTGCCGCGCGAACGGCTCGGCGTCGCCGGCGGCGACCAGCAACGGGCGCGAGCACTCCATGCCGGGGCGCTGCGCCTCGTGCCACACGACCGCGACCGCGACGACGGCGGCGGCCGCGATCGCGATCGCGATCGGCAGCCGGCGTGGGCGCGGCATGCGGTCGCCGCGGGCGGCACCCGACGCCGCCGGTGCGCGCGCCGCGAGCGCTGCCGCGACTCGCGCCGCCACGTCGGTCGCTCGCGGCGCGGCGGCGAGTTCCTCGCGCAGCAGGTGCTCCAGCAGGCGGTCGAACACGTCGCTCATCGCGCGACCCTCCGCTCGATGCAGGCGCGCAGCACCGCGCGCAGGCGCCGCAGCAGCGTCTCCGCGCCGCCGGCGCCGATGCCCATGTGGCCGCCGACGGCGGCGACCGACATCCCTTCGCCGTAGCGCAGCCGCAACGCCTCGCCCTGGCGCGGACTCAACCCGGTGAGGCACGCGCGCAGCGCCGCACGGAACGCTTCGCCGTCGTCGCTGCCGCCGAGGTGCCGCTCCCACGCCGCCGCTGCCTCGTCGAACTCGACCGCGCGGCCGCGCCGGCCGGCCGTGCGCAGCTGCCGCAGCAGCAGGTGCCGCGCCACCGTGCGCAGCCACGCGGCCGTCGCCGCCGCGTCGCGCTCGACCGGCGGTCGCGTGAGCGCCGCGACGAACGTGTCCTGGACGAGGTCGTCGGCGACGTCGCTCGCGGCGCCGAGCCAGCGCAGGTAGCTGCGCAACCCGGCCTGGTGCACGCGCACGAGGTCGGCGATCGCGTCCTGGCTCACATTCACTGCGGTCGACGGCACGAGTGCAGGAAGCCCCGGTGGGCGCCGGACCCCACACGGTGCGGAAAGACTCCCCGACGGTGGGCGACGCGCGCCGCCGCCTACGCCGTCACGATCGGCTCCGGTGCCGTCCGCGGGGTGCAAGTGGTTCAAGCTGGGTCCCGGACCTGCCCGGAACCGACCGCCGCACGGCTGCCTCCCGCCACCGCGTCAACGCCCCGGCCCGACCTCACTGCCGCGCGGCGTTCTGCCCGAGATGCCGCCGATGGAACGGCGCGGCGCCGCCACACGATCAATCGTTGAGCGACCAGCCAGACCCCGTTGCTGAGCGTCAGCAGATCGAGCAGGCAGCCGCCGGATTCGACGATCCCGGCCTGCAGGAAGAGGCCGTCGACGCCGCCGCTGGTGATCGCGCCGAACGCGTTGACGCCCGGCTGAAACGCCACCGACGTCGATGAACAAGTGGAACGGCGGCTGGCCGCGCCGGCGCGATGCTACGCGATCGGCGACCGGTCGGAGTCAGCTCGCGAGCAGGGGTCGGTCCTGGCGTGCAGCGCCGGCACCGCCGGGGCGGCCGCGCCACCGAGCCGCGCCAGCGCCTGGCAGGCGCCGTATCGCGCCGCCAGCACTGCCGCGTCGACGCCGTCCCCGGGTTCCGTCAGCATGCCGACGAGCTGCGGCACGATGTCGCCCTTGCGGCGCGCCAGCGCCATCGCCGCCCGTTCGCGCACGACCGGCGAACAGCTGCGCAGGTGCTGCAGCAGGGCGGTGTCGTCGAGCGCCAGGTAGGCGGCGACGCGGTCGCGATTGTCCCAGCCGCGGCCGTCGGCGATCAGCCCGTCGACCGTGGTCCGCGTCGAGCGGCGGCACGACCGACGGCCGTTTGCCGGTCAGCACGAGGCTCCGCCGCGGCAGGGCACACGCGAGCAGAAAAGCCCCCGTCGCGTCCCAGCCGTCGTACGAGGGAGTAGGAAATACAAGCTGCGGTGCCGGACCATCCGGAACCCCTCCCCGCCATCCAACCGCAGCAGCACACCCTCGTTCAGCGGGTCGCGGCGACCGGTTCAGGTCTCGTTTCCCGCCACGGTCGCACCCTGCGAACAC
>JAEUHV010000590.1 GCA_016794485.1 Planctomycetota bacterium | reverse complement strand
GACGACCTCGTATGGCGGATTGCGACGAAGCGTCTGCCGTCGTTCGCGGACCTGGCGTCGGAGTTTCCCCGCGATTCCCTGCGGCTGCGGCTGGCCTACGCCCAGAGCTACTCGTACGTCGCGTGGTTGATCGCCGAAGAGGGCCTTGCCGACGTGCTGGCAGTCGCGCGGGCCACCGACGACTTCACCTCGTTCGATCGGGCACTGGTCGGCAGGTTCAAGCGGTCGACCTTCGATCTCGAAGAAGGCTGGCGGAATCACGTGTTGCATGGCTCGGGCGCGCCGTGGCGAGCGGCCTTGGACCAGTGCTTCAGCCTGTCGGTGATCGCCCTGCTGCCGGTCTTGGTGCTGGCCGTGATCCGTCGCCTGAACCGTGAACAGCGCATCGGCCGGCAGTTGGCAGAACGCGAAGCCGCAGCAGCCTCAGCAGCCGCAGCAGCCGCCGCCGCAGCAGCAGCCGCAGCGGACTCCGTCTCGTTCCAGCCCGAATCGTTGCCGCAACCGCCCCGATCCGCATCCGACGCTCCGACGAACGGCTCGAGCTGATCCGCGACTCGGCCGTCGAGTCCGGTTCGCATCCTCGCTACAAGACGGCGTCGTGAAACCACGTTGCCCGATCCGCGGCGCCTCCCTGGCGCTGGTCCTCCCGTTCCTCGCCGGCTGCGTGTCGCATCGGCACGTCGTCGGCCTCGGCGGTTCCGACACGAACGTCGTCGCGGCGCGCCAGTACTACGTGATGTTCGGGTTGTTCGCGGTCAACGATGTCGACACCCAGCGAATGGCCGGCGACCTGACCAGCTACTCGATCGAGACTGGATACGGGCTGGTCGACGTCGTCCTGGCGCCGTTCTTGTTGCCGCTGACCTTGACGTCGCGCACGGTCAAGGTGCGGACCTGACCATGGAGCTCGCGCTGCGTTTTCTCGGTGCTGCGCGCCACGTCACGGGCACGAAGCACCTGCTCGAGATCGGGCGCACCAAGGTCCTGCTCGACTGCGGACTCGTTCAAGGCCCGCGCAAGGTCGCCGACGAGGCCAACCGCAATCTGCCCATCGCCGGCCGCGACGTCGACGCGCTGGTGTTGTCCCACGCGCACATCGACCACTGCGGCGCGTTGCCACGACTGGTCAAGGACGGTTACGCCGGGCGCATCTGGTGCACCGACGCCACGGCCGACATGTTGCGGATGATGCTGATGGACTCGGCCCACATCCAGGCGCAGGACGCACGGCATCTGGCCAGGCGCGGCCACCAGGTGGAACCGCTCTATTCCATCGAGGAC
>JAEUHV010000575.1 GCA_016794485.1 Planctomycetota bacterium | reverse complement strand
ACCAGAAGGGCGGCGTCGGCAAGACGACGACCACCACCAACCTCGGCGCCGGCCTGGCCAAGCAGGGCTACCGCGTCCTCCTGCTCGACATGGACCCGCAGGCCAACCTGACGGTGCACGTCGACAAGCGCCCCGACCTCGAGAGCCACACCCTCACCAGCCTCCTGCTCGAGGACGCGCCGCTCGCCGACCTCGTGCAAGCGACGACAATGCCGAACCTCGCCGTCGTTCCGGCCGACACCTCGCTCGCCGGCGTCGAGCAGGTGCTCGCCAACCGCATCGGCCGCGAAACCATCCTGCGCGAAGCGCTCGAAGCGTTCCCCGGCGCCAAGGACTTCGACTTCGTCCTCTTCGACTGCCCGCCGTCGCTCGGAGTGCTGAGTGCGAACGCGCTGGTCGCCGCCGACCACGTCGTGATCCCGATGCAGGCCGAGTACCTGTCGCTGCAGGGCATGGCGAAGCTGATGGAAGTGATCCAACTGGTGCAGAAGCGCCTCAACCCGCAGTTGAAGGTCGCCTGCGTGCTGCCGTGCATGCTCGACGCGCGCACCAACCTCAGCACCGAAGTGCTGCGCGAGGTCGAGGCGCACTTCGGCAACCTGCTGGCGAAGTCGCGCATCCGCAACAACGTGAAGCTCGCCGAGGCGCCGAGCTTCGGCCGCACGATCTTCGAGCACGCACCGGACAGCAACGGGGCGCGCGACTACGAAGCGTTCGCGACCGAGTTCCTGGCAATGGTCGGCGCACCTGCTCCGAAGTCGGCCACGGCACCGGCCGCTCGCACCGACGAGACGCCGCCGGCAGCCGGCGAAGCCGCCGGCTGAGAACGGCAGCGAGTGTCGAAAGGTGCCTCATGCCGCATCGGTGAACAGCCGATAGCGCCGGCATGAAGCGCGAGCCGAATCTCGATCACCTGACGACGCTGCTCGGACAGTGCCTCGGGCGCATCGACGAACGCGCGTTCCAGATCCAGCAGCTCGGCGACGAACAAGACGACGACCTCGGCGACGTGCTCGAGAACGAGGCCGCGACATTGCAGGAACTGGTCGGCTCGCTGGTCGACCGGCAATCGCCGGAACGGTGTGACCTCAACCGGATCGTCGGCGCCGCGGTCGAGTCCTGCGTGCAAGAACTCGGCGCTTCGATCGTGGTTCGGCAACGGCTCGCGACCGACCTGCCGCAGATCGCGTGCACGCCGAGCCAGCTCGCCTACGCCGTGCAGCGCGCGATGGTGATCGCCGCGGGGCGGCTCGAGGTCGGCGGCGAACTCGTGGTCACGACGCGCGCCGACGACGACGGGCTCGTGCTCGAACTCGAAAGCCGCGGCGGCAAGCGCGACCACCACCTGCGGCAACGAACGGAAACGCTGTGCGAGTTCGTCGCCGGCATGCGCGGCAATTGCCGCATCGACCACGACGCGTTCGGCAACCTGTTCGTCGTCGTCGAACTGCCGCAAGCGCTCGTCGTCGAAGACTGATTCTGAGCCGGCGGCGTTCGTCAAGGACAGCCAGGAGGCCAGGAACCCCGGCTTGCCGCTGCCGCCAACGAACCCTAGACTCGCCGCCGAGTCGTTCGCTGAGCAAGGAGGCGCGCGAACTCAGGAGGACACGTGGGTGATGAGCGTCCAGATCGATTCGGCGAGTCTCGTGGGCATCGGGCATCGGGCATCGGGCATCGGGCATCGGGCATCGGGCATCGGGCATCGGGCATCGGGCATCGGGCATCGGGCATCGGCTTCCCGGAGTGGGGCAAGATCGCGTCCGCCGGCACCGTTGACTGGAAGTCCCTGCACAAGTTGCTGCTGTGGATGATGCTCAAGAGGCGCCAATCCATCGCCGACGCCGAGGACTTCGCAGCCGAAGCCATCACCATCACCCTCGAATGGCTCGGTGCGGATGAACACCCCGAACGGCGCATTTGGAAGTACGCCAGCACGACGTGTTGCCGGCAGTTGTCCGCTGCGATCCCCGATCCGGTTCGACCTACAGTCGTGTGCGGAATCCTGGACGAATTCGCCCATTCGTCATCGGTCCAAGAATTCCCGGATGAGTCCGGTCGATGGGCAACGCACATTGTGGAGGCCTTGCTGACCGCCTCAAACAGGACCGCTCGCAAACTCCTGCTGCTGCTCAAGGAACGAGAACTGTCCAACCCACAACTGGCAGCCGAACTCGGCGTCCAAAAGCGCACGATCGAGCTGGCGAGAGAGACGATCCGTCACCGCAGTGAAGGAATTTTCGCGAGTTTCTTCGGTGGCGATCCTCCTTCTTGGTGTCGGCGATGTCGCCGACCACCCGACCAAGAGGTCGAAAGAGGAAACCAAGCATGCTGATCGGACAGACCATCTTCATTCCGGGATCGGGAACGCCCGGGGTCAACTACTTCGGAGCCTGGATGCCGCGTCACGGCGACGCCTTGACCGCTGTCTTCGAAGTTCTGCGCGCGTCTGCAACCACAGGCTGGTCGATCGTTTGCAAGGTGCAAACCAAGGACTCCGAGGACAGCGACGCATCGGCAAGCGATCTCGGATCGGTGACGATCGATGCCGCTGCGACCTGGCCCATCAACAAGTTCACCGCGGTGCTCACCGGCGCCAAGGAACTGGTGCGCATCAAGTTCGAGTGCAATGGGGCCGGGACCGACCGCTGGGTCCACATGCGCACCAACCCGATCATCTGGCAACCCAATTGACCTGGAGGAACCCATGGATCTCACTCTTCTTGGCGAGAACATCAATGCACCTGCAACCGGAAAGACCGTGACGGGCTACTGGATGCCGGCAGGTGGCAACGACGGTGTCGGTGGCTGCGAGGTATTCTACAACTCTTCTGCCAGCGCCTTCACCGTGTACATGGACACGAAGTCTTCCGATGAAATCGATGCGGATGCCGGGCCCATCGGCTCCGTGGCAATCTCGTCGGTCACGACGACAACTCCGGTCACCTACAAGTTCGACCTCGCCAACGCCAAGGAACTGGTGCGTTACCGCGTAGTCAGCAGCAAAGCCGGCGTCGTTCACCTGCAGTTCGCGCAACCCCTCTGGCAACCCAACTGATCCGGAGACCCCACATGACGAACCAACTCCAAGGCGAGATCCTCTACGAAGGCTGGTCGGGAACGGCTTCCGGCGACTGGGCCTACACCCCGTGGATGCCTGTACGCGGTGACTACGCCAGGTTCGCAGTCGAAGTGACAGAAGTGAACGGTGTCACACTGACCTGGGAAGTGCAGACTCGAACACTGGACGACCCCACGGTCGAAACCACGATCACTGCCAGCACGGGGACCAGCTCGAAAGGCACTACTACAGTCATGAACACAACCAAGGCAAAGCAGTTGGTTCGCTACAGGTTCAAGACCGGAAGCACCAACAGCACCTCCAACTACGTGGTCTTCCGCGCGCTTTCGCCTTCATGGATGGGCGACAGGTAGGCACCCAGGGTCACTCCGAGATTCAACGCCGAAACAAGTCTTGCAGATGGAACTTCTATCCGTCGCCAGAAACTACCCACAATTCGGAAAGTCGTTGAAGAGTCTATCTCGACCTCGGATAGGGTCTCCACACATGACAACCGAAACTACGGAAAATTCCGTCGCAACAAATCGTCGGCGTTTCGGGGCTCCACCAAGGATCGACGAAACCACCAACGCGTATTCCCGCGGAATTCGACGAACCCACTCGACGAGAATGAACTCTTGCGATTGTGGTGGATCTTCCGATGATTGCCAATGCGGGGGATCGTGCAGTGGCTGTGGTGGAAAATGTGGCGGAAGCCAGATGCGGAGCGAACATGACTGGCTGAAGAATACCTCCGAGAGCGTTGAAGTCCATCCTTGGCCCATCAGTGAACAGAATCGTCGCCGTGAGTGCTCCGAAAGTTGGGCTTGTCAACCTTCATTTGAATTCGACTGCCCAGATGATTGTGAGAAGATTCGTGATGGGTATTTGATGGCGCTTAAAATGATGGATAATGCGGAGGACAACGGGCTCGTAAGACTATACTACGACTGGAGGCAGAACGCTGAGATTTTTTATAGGAGCTACAACTCGAAGCAAGAATGCAGCTCCCCACTGTGCCCTCCACTCCCCCCCCTTCCGGACTATCCGTATTTCCCTCACCATGGAGACGGGTGCCCTCCTTACTGCCATCAGGTATCTATGGAATGCAATCTGTGCATTCTGCAGGAATGGTCGACGGGTTACACAGACACGGCGTGCAACGAACCGTGCCGGGGATCAGCATTGTGTAAAGCGACTTGGCCGGACTGCCCAGGTAGTATCAGCAGACACAATCCACCGCCACCCCCACGACCCGAACCGCCTTGGCCTGGGTGCAGCAGGTCTGAGTGCGAGACTATGTGCACAGAGGCAGGCGCTCTATGTATGACCACAGGACTATTGTCGTGCCAACTTGGGTGGCTAATTCCGGTCGCAGGCGGGGCAGCTGTTTCTGGTTGCCTGAACGTTGTCAGCGCAGTTTGTGCATTCTCAGCCGGGGCATGCGTGACAGCATGCCTTTTGTGTCCAAAACCATGACTGGGGTCCGGGGTATTGCTCGGGCTGTCAGGTTATGTGTCATGGTTCTTCTGTTTTGCACAGGCGTTTCAATAGTTTTATTCGGGGCAGGCAATGCACTGTTCATTGTTCTGTGCGCATTATGGATTGCTTTGTCCCTGATCAGCTTGTGGTGGCCTCGCGACCATGGGGACAGCAAATAACCATCAGCCAATTTTCGCCACCTTTCCGGCTGACGACTGTTGGCTTGATTGATGGTGATTATCATTGGTCCACCATGATGGTTCGTCAGGAGCTTGTTTGGTGTGTATCAGACTCGCTACCATCCCGAGCGCATGCGCATCGGCATCGTCTGTTACCCGACCGTCGGCGGCAGTGGCGTGGTCGCCACCGAGATGGCCCACGCCCTCGCCCACCGCGGCCATGAAGTCCACCTGCTCAGCTACGACCGCCCGAGCCGCCTCCGCCGCGGCGTTCCTGGCCTTCGTTTCCACCAGGTCGCCGTCTCCGCCTACCCGCTCTTCCGCTACCCCCCGTACGACCTGGCCCTCGCCACCCGCATGCTCGAAGTGCGCGAGGAGGCGAACGTCGAGCTGTTCCACGTGCACTACGCGATCCCGCACGCCGTCAGCGCGTTCCTCGCCCGCAGCATGTGCGGCGGCAAGTGCCTGAAGTTCGTGACCACCCTGCACGGCACCGACATCACCGTCGTCGGCGCCGACCGCGCCTACCTTCGCCCGACCCGCTTCGCCCTCGAACAGTCCGACGCCGTCACTGCCGTGAGCAAGTTCCTCGCCGACGAGACCCACCTCGTGTTCGGCGTGAAGAAGGACGTCGAGGTCGTGCACAACTTCGTCGACGTCGATCGCTTCAAGCCGAACGGCCGCAAGCCGTGGCGCGAGCGTCCCGACCAGGAGCGCGTCCTGGTGCACGCGTCCAACTTCCGTCCGGTGAAGCGCGTCGCCGACATCGTGCGCGCGTTCGCCGCGATCCGGAAGGAACTGCCCGCGAAGCTCGTGCTGATCGGTGACGGCCCCGACCGCGAGCACGCCATGGCCGTCGCGAGCGACCTAGGCTGCCAGCACAAGGTCGAGCATCTCGGCATGCAGGAGAACCTCGAGAACCTGCTGCCGCAGGCGGACCTGTTCCTGTCGGCGTCGGAGACCGAGAGCTTCGGCCTGTCGATGCTCGAGGCGATGAGCTGCGGCGTACCGTGCGTCAGCACCGCGGTCGGCGGCGTGGCCGAGGTGATCGGCGACACCGGCAAGCTCGTGCCATTCGCGCAGCCCGACGCGATGGCCAAGGCCGCGCTCGCGATCCTGGCCGACGAAGCCGGACACGAACAGTTGGCGAACGCGGCGCGGCGCCGGGCCGTCGAGCAGTTCGCGACCGAACGGATCGTCGCCGAGTACGAGAAGATCTACCGGCGCGTGCTCGGATGAACGGCGGGGCCGGGAAGCCCGACGCCGTGTTCTGCGACTGGAACGCCGGCGCGCCCGCCAGCGACGAGGTCCTGGCGACGTTCGTCGACATCGAACGCCGCTGCCCGGGCAATCCGGCGAGCCCGCACACGACCGGCCGCCGCGCCCGCACCGTGCTCGAGGACAGCCGCCAGCGCATCGCCGATGCGTTCGGGGTTCCGGCGGCCGACGTTGTGTTCACCAGTGGGGGGACGGAAGCTGCCAATCTGGCCGTGCTCGGCCTCGGCGATGCCGACCTGCCGGTCTACGCGAGTGCGACCGAGCATCCGGCGGTGCACGAGCCGAGCCTGCTGCGCGGCGTGCGCCCGTTCGCCGTCGACCCTACCGGTGTCGCCCAGGTGGTCGACCCGGGGGCGCCGATCGGTCTCGTCTGCCTCGTGCACGCGCAAAGCGAACTCGGCACCCTGCAGCCCGTCGACGCGGC
The DNA here is from genome assembly GCA_016794485.1 of Planctomycetota bacterium. GTDB lineage: Bacteria > Planctomycetota > UBA1135 > UBA1135 > UBA2386 > UBA2386. The sequence goes on along the minus strand of JAEUHV010000575.1, from coordinate 26,444 downwards.
CCTGCGGTTGGCGGTGGCGCGCGGGATCCCCTTGTTCGTCGACGCTGCCCAGACCTTGGGCCGTGTGCCGGTTCAACCGGTGGTCGCGGGCGGTGCAGTCGTTGCCCTGTCACCACACAAGGCCGGCGGTCTGCGCGGCCACGGCGTGTTGCTCGGCCACGACCTGCACCGACGACTGCGCCCACTGCTGCGCGGCGGTGCCCAGGAGCTCGGCCTGCGACCCGGCACCCAGAGTCCGGCCCTCGCCGCCGCGAACGCCGAAGCGATCCTGCGCGCGTTGCACGAGACGACCGAACGTGCGGCGACGATGGCGGCGATGCGCGCGACGTTCCTCGACGGACTGCAGGCCAGCGGGGTCGCATGCCGCGTGCTGACGCCGCTCGACAACAGCATCCCGAACACGGTGATGGTCCACTTCCCACGCGTCGACGGACGCAACCTCGTGCCGGCGCTCGATCTCGCCGGTGTGCACGCTTCGCACGGCTCGGCCTGCTCGTCCGGCGCCGTGCAACCGCCGCGCATCCTTCGCGCGATCGGTCTCGCCGACGACGATGCGCGCGCGTGCGTTCGGTTCAGTTTCGGTTGGCACGGAGCTGTGGAGACGCTGTGCGAAGCCGGCGCACGCGTCGGTGCTGTCGTCGCGGCGCGGCAGAAAAAAAACTGAAGCGCGACGCGACGTGACGCGCACACGCGAAGCTTGCTCCAAGTGGTTGCCGTTCGTGGGCGAGCGTGCAGAGCGTGCGAGCAAGCTGTGAAGACGTGTGAGGAAACGTCGCGCAAAGTTGTGCGCGCACTCTTGCAAGACTCGCTGCGACCGGTAAGACGAAAGCGTCGTCGTTGACCCCGTTCGCGGTCGCCTAACCGTCGAACGGCCGTGCTTTCCGCAGCGCAGCCAACCCTCTCTCGAGCCCGATTCTCCCCAGGAGCCGGGCGCCTCGGAAGATGCCTCAGTTGATCCGCGCTACCGGTCTGTACCTGCCCACCCCAACCACCCGCCACACCCTCCCTTGACCACCATGGTGGACGCTCTCGTTCCCGATCCTGTGCCACCGCCAGCCGATGCACAGAACACCCGGGACCTGCTGCGGTCGATCATCCAGCAGCTGTCGTCGCGCGTGAAGCGCGAGCAGCTCGCTACCTGGTTCCGTTCCCTCGACGTCCGCCGGGCCGATGCCCAGGAGATCGAGTTGTCGGTCACCAGCCAGTTCGTGCGCGACTGGCTGCAGAAGAACTACCTCGGCGTGATCCAGGAGTCGCTGCTCGCGCTGGGCGGGCCGAAGCGGAAGGTCCTGTTGTCGCAGCGCGACGAGGACGGCTTCGACAGCCTGGCGTTCGTGCAGCCGGCTGCCGTTTCGGCGGCCGAAGAAGTGGAGAAGATGATGCGGACCCGGGATGCACGGCCAACCCCGCCGACGCCTGGACTCGCCAACAGCTACCCCGCGGCAACCGGGGTCCCTTCGACCCGACGGCCCGGCGGCCAGCTCAACCCGAACTACACCTTCGACCGCTTCGTGGTCGGCCCGTGCAACCGCCTGGCCCACGCCTCGGCGCTGGCGATCGGCGAGAACCCCGGTTGTGCCTACAACCCGCTGTTCGTGCACGGCAACGTGGGCTTGGGCAAGTCGCACCTGCTGCAGGCCATCTGCCACACCATCCAGCGGCGCGATCCGAAGGCGCGCGTCGTCTACCTGAGCTGCGAAGACTTCACCAACGCCTACATCCAGGCGATCCAGAGCCACACGATCGACGCGTTCCGCGACTTCTACCGGACCGCCGACGTGCTGGTGATCGACGACGTCCAGTTCCTGGCCAACAAGGACAAGACGCAGGACGAGTTCTTCCACACGTTCAACGCCCTCTACGACGCGCAGAAGCAGATCGTGCTGTCGTCGGACCGGCCACCGGTGGAGATCCCGACCGTCGAAGAACGGCTGGTGTCGCGCTTCAAGTGGGGGCTCGTGGCCGAAGTCGAAGCGCCGTGCTTCGACACACGCGTGGCAATCGTCAAGCGCAAGGCCGCCGGCCGGGGCATCGAGCTGCCCGACGACGTGGCACGGTTCCTGGCCGAACGCGTGACGACGAACATCCGCGAGCTGGAAGGGGCCGTGATCAAGGTGGTCGGCATCGCCGCGATCACCGACCAGCCGATCAACCTCAACCTCGCCGAGAGCTGTGTGCGCGGCATGCCGGTGCGCCACGCCCAGGTGTCGGTCGACGACGTGATGATGCTGATCACCACCGAGTTTGCGATCACGGCGCGCGAGCTGACCGGCAAGAGCCGCACGCAGACCATCAGCCTGCCGCGCCAGATCGCGATGTACCTGCTGCGCGAACACACCGAGTGCTCGCTCGAGGACATCGGCCGCATCTTCGGCAACCGCGACCACACGACCGTGCTCTACGCGGTCAACAAGATCCGCGAACGCGCCGGCAAGGACCGCATGTTCAAGGAACTGCTGGAAGGCCTCAGCAACCGCCTGCTGACCCGTTCCTTCCGGTGATCTGCCCCGCCCAAGGGGCGGCGCAGATCAATGTTGCCGGGGCCGCCGCGACGCGGGGACAGACCACCGCGAGGTTACGCAACCAACCCCGCTGCGGCGGCTTCTGGGGCCCCGCCCAAGGGGCGGCGCAGATCAATGTTGCCGGGGCCGCCGCGACGCGGGGAGAGACCACCGCGAGGTTTCGCAGCCAACCCCGCTGCGGCGGCTTCTGGGGCCCCGCCCAAGGGGCGACTCTTCTCTGGTTTGCCGGGGCCACCGCGACGCGGGGAGAGACCACCGCGAGGTTGCGCAGCCAACCCCGCTGCGGCGGCTTCTGGGGCGTTCGTCTGGGGGACGGACTCGCTTGGTCCTTGGTCGCCTGGCTTGCCTGCTTCGGTTGCCAACGCTTTCTTCTCCTGCTTCTTCCTCTGCCTGTTCTTCCTCTGCTTGGGTGCTTGCGGCGGCGATCTTTTGACGCGTTGGCGTTCGGCGGCGAGGTGGGTAGCACATGCTGCCGTGGCCCTCGTCGCGAGATCCGTGGAGAGCGCGGGGAGCAGTTCGGGAGCGGCCGCGGAGAACCGTGGATCGTTCCTCGCTGGTCGGATGCGGTGCGATGCGGGACCGGGAATACCCCGCGTTCCTGGACGGCGTTCGCGGTTCTCCAGGGCGTTTTCCAGAGTCGTAGAACGGCCGCGGATGCCGCAGAATCGTTCGAACTGCGGGCGATCGACCGCTAACCTTCCCACACTCGTGACGCGACGGATGATGTCGGAGAGAGAGGAATTCTCTCTCTAGCAGACTTCATCGTGTCGGCCGCGTTTCGAACCGACCGCTCGTTGCCCGACACGCCAGACCAGCAACCGAGACACTCCGCGAAACGATGAAGATCCTCTGCGATCGCGTGGCCCTTCAGGAAGCCGTCAACGTGGTCTCGTCCGTCGTGCCGGCGAAGACCACCAAGACCATCCTCTACAACTTCCGCGTGCAGGCCGATGCCGACGGCATCACGTTGTTCGCCACCGACCTCGAGATGGCTGCCAAGGTGACGCTCGACTCGGTCAAGGTCGGCAAGAAGGGCTCGGTGCTGTTGCCGGCGCGCGAGAGCGCAGCGCTGCTGCGCGAACTCAGCGACCCGACGGTGACCCTCGAGAGCAACGACAACCGCTGCAAGATCGAGAGCGGCGGCGGCTCGTTCGTGCTGCTGGGCGAAGACCCCGAGCAGTTCCCGGAAGAGGTGGCGCTGAAGTCGGGCAAGCGGATCGAACTGGCGTGCGGCCAGATGCTGCGCATGATCCAGGAGACCGTGTTCGCCGCTGCCAAGGAGGAGACGCGCTACGCCATCAACGGCGTGCTGCTCGACGCCGGCAGCGGCTGTGTCCGCATGGTGGCCACCGATGGACGTCGCCTGGCGATCAGCTACGAACACACCGACACCAAGGTCGAGTTCAAGGTCGTGGTGCCGCTGCGGGCCCTGAACACCCTGTCGCGCGCCCTGGTCGAGGGCAGCAAGGAGACGCTGCACATCGAGGTCGGCGACAAGCAGATCGTGTTCACCACCGGCAAGACCCAGCTGGTGAGCCAGTTGCTGGAAACACGCTTCCCCGACTACGAAGGCGTGCTGCCCAAGTCCGCCGACACCACCGTCGAGGTGCAGCGTTCGGTGCTCGAGTCCGCGTTGCGCCGCGCCGCGATCCTGTGCTCTGCCGACCTGCGCATGGTGAAGTTCGAGGTCGGGGACCAGGCGTTGCGCATGACTGCCGAGAGTTCGGCGCGCGGCCGCGCCGACGTCGCGGTCGATTGCGTGGTCAAGGGTTCTGGCGGCAGCATCAACTTCAACCCGGACTTCATCATCGACGCGCTGCGCGTCTGCAAACTCGACCAGGTTCGTCTCGACATGTCGGACGATTCGATGCCGGCGAAGTTCACGCTCGGCGAATCGTTCACCTACGTCGTCATGCCGATCAGCGGAGCCTGAACCGGCCTTGGCCGAACCCCAACGAGCCGGCGACTTCCTGCGCGGGATCCTGCAACAGGCAGGACGAACCAAGTCGCGCAGCGCCTACAACGAAGCCCTTGACCAGATCTTGAGCCCGCGTCTCCGCCCGCACTGCCAGGTCGTCGGCTGCCGTGCCGGCAAACTCGTGGTCGAGGTCGACTCGGCGCCGCTCTATGCGGAACTCACCGGCTTCCGCCGCGAAGAGATCCGCCTCCGCATCAACGAACTCGTTCCCGCACAACCCATCGCCCAGCTGACGTTCCGGCTGGGAGGCACAGGACATGTCTGATCCGAATCCGAAGACCGAGACCCGTTACGACGCCAGTTCGATCAAGGTGCTCGAAGGTCTCGAAGCCGTGCGCCAGCGCCCGGCGATGTACATCGGCGACACCGGCATGAAGGGCCTGCACCACCTGGTGTGGGAGATCGTCGACAACTCGGTCGACGAAGCGCTGGCCGGCCATGCCACCCGCGTCGACGTGCGCGTGCACAAGGACGGCACGATCTCGGTCAAGGACGACGGCCGCGGCATCCCGGTCGACATGCACGAGAGCGGCAAGCCGGCGCTCGAAGTGATCCTGACCAAGCTGCACTCGGGCGGCAAGTTCGACAAGGGCAGCTACAAGGTCTCCGGTGGCCTGCACGGCGTCGGCATCAGCTGCGTGTGTGCGCTGGCCGAAGTGCTCGACGTCGAAGTCGCGCGCGGCGGCAAGCTCTACCGCCAGACCTACATGCGCGGCGAGAAGGCGAGCGAACTCGCCGTGATCGGCAAGGCCGAACACACCGGCACGATGCTGCGGTTCAAGGCCGACGCGACGATCATGGAGGCCACCGAGTTCTCGTACGAGGTGCTGCGCAAGCGCCTGCGCGAACTCGCCTACCTGATGGGCTCGGCGAAGCTGCACATCACGCTGCACGACGAGCGCACCGACAAGTCCGAGGAATTCCTGTTCCCGGACGGCCTGGTCGAGTTCATCAAGGACCTGAACACCGGCAAGTCGCCGCTGCACAAGGACGTGATCTACTTCCGCCGCGAAATGCCGTCGGCGGAGAACCCCGACAAGGTCTACGGCGTCGAGATCTCGCTGCAGTACAGCGATGCCTACCACGAGAACGTGTTCTCGTTCGTCAACAACATCAACACGATCGAGGGCGGCACGCACCTGGTCGGCTTCCGCACCGCGCTGACGCGGGCGCTCAACAACTGGGCGCGCCAGGAGAAGGTGCTGAAGGAGAAGGATCCGGTGCCGACCGGCGAGGACTTCAAGGAAGGCCTGGTCGCGGTGGTCTCGGTCAAGGTCCCGGACCCGCAGTTCGAGTCGCAGACCAAGATCAAGCTCGGCAACCGCGAGGTGCAGTCGATCGTCGAGACCGTGGTCGGCGACGGCATCCGCACGCACTTCGAGGAGAACCCGAGTGTCGCCCGCACGATCTACGGCAAGGCCCTCGACGCGCTGCGCGCCCGCGAGGCGGCGCGCAAGGCGCGCGACCTCGTGCGTCGCAAGTCGGCGCTCGAAGGCGGCGGCCTGCCGGCGAAGCTGGCCGACTGCCAGAAGGGGACGCCGCGCGACGAGGCCGAACTGTTCCTGGTCGAAGGCGACTCGGCCGGCGGCACCGCCAAGCAGGGCCGCATGAGCCACCAGGCGATCCTGCCGCTGCGCGGCAAGATCCTGAACGTCGAGAAGGCGGCGGTCGACAGCATCCTCGACCACGAAGAGATCCAGACGATCGTCAGCGCGATCGGCACCGGCTTCCTGACCGACGAGTTCGAAGCCGACAAGCTGCGCTACGGCAAGGTCATCGTGATGACCGACGCCGACGTCGACGGCTCGCACATCCGCACGCTGCTGCTGACCCTGTTCTATCGCAAGATGCCGGAGCTGGTGACGCGCGGCCACGTCTACGTCGCGCAGCCGCCGCTCTATCGGGTCAAGAAGGGCAAGACCGAACGCTACGCCGTCACCGAGGACGAGAAGCTCGACCTGCTGGCCGAGCTGGGCCTCGGTGCTACGACCCTGCAGTTCGGCACGGGCAAGCACTGGCGCGGCCGTGAACTGCGCACCCTGATGGACGTCGTCGGCAAGTTGCGCGACCTCGAACAACGCATGCCGCAGGACTCCGGCGTGCCGTTCCTGCAGTACCTCGCCGCATCCACCGTGCCCGATCGCCAGCTGCCGGCGGTGTGGTTCGTGGTCGGCGGCAAGGGCCGCTTCCTCGACAACGAGGTGCAGCTTGCCGCCGAGCTCGAGAAGTTGAAGGCGCAGAAGGGCCGCGAGCTGTCGGTCTACGAAGGGCCGGACTCGCCCGCTCGCCGCGACACCGCCGATGCGGAGGCCTACGCGCTGCTGCTCGGCGGCGACGTGCGTACGCTCATGCAGCGGATCGACGCGCTCGGCGTGCCGGTCGGTTGGCCGGTGCCCGCCGCGACGAATCCGTGGCAGGTGGTGGCTGGCGAGAGTTCTACGCCGCACGGCCACGACAGCCTGTTCACCGCCGTCGAGGCGATCAAGAAGACCTGCGAGAAGGACCTCGACATCCAACGCTACAAGGGCCTCGGCGAGATGAACCCGTCGCAGCTGTTCGAGTCGACGATGGACCCCGCGCGACGCCTGTTGCGGCGCGTCAGCGTGAACGACCTGGTCGAAGCCGACCGCATCTTCACCGTGCTGATGGGACCCGAGGTCGAGCCGCGCCGTGCGTTCATCGAGAAGCACGCGCTCGAGGCGACCAACATCGACATCTGAACGCGCATGCACCGCCTCCGCTACGTGATCGGCCTGCTGACCCTGGTTGCCGCGGTGGTCGCAGCGATCCAGGTGGTGAAGGTGTTGCGCCAGCTCGACGAGCGGCCGGGCCTCAAGCTGCAGGTCGAGTTCCGTGAGGCGCGCGGGCTGCGTTCGGGCGCGAACGTGCGTTACCGCGGCGTCAACGTCGGCGTGGTGCGTTCGATCGGAATCTCGCAGGACGGCAGCAAGGCTGTGGTCCAACTGCTGCTCGATCCGCCCGGCGTGGCACAGGCCTGCGTCAACAGCTCGTTCTGGATCGTGACGCCGCGCTTCTCCGGGCTCGACGGCGCCAGCGGTCTCGACACCCTGGTGCGCGATTCCTACGTCGCATTCCAGACTCCCGCCGAACGCGGCTCACCACTCGTCGACGGCAGCTTGTTGTCGGGCAAGGAACGGCCGCCGCTGTCGGAGGAAGTCGAGAGCCTCGAGGACATCGACCACGGCGACCTGCTGATGACGTTGCTGGTGCCCGAGAACCACGGCCTGAAGCCGGGCTCGGCCGTGATCTTCCGCGGCATGAAGACCGGCGACGTGCGCCGGGTCGGGCTCGCCGCGTCCGGCACGCACGTGGAGGTCACGCTGCGCATCGCACGGGCCCATCGTCAGACCGTCACCGACAAGACCTCGTTCTGGGTGGCACGGCCGTACGTCAGCGGCGCGCTGTTCTCCGGTTTCACGGTCACCGACGTGACGTCGCTGCTGACTCCGTTCGTGAGCTACTACGGCGAACCGGGCAAGGGTGTGCTGGTCCAGGACGGCTACCGGGCCGCCGCGCTGGCGGCCCGGCCGTCGATCGAAGCCGCGGCGGTTCCCGCCGAGGCGCTGCGGCAAGTGCCGCGCGTCGCAGTGCCGAAGGGCGACGACCTGGTGCTGGTGCGCATCGCCTACGCGGCGATCGAACGCGACACCTGGAGTGCCGACGATCCGATCCAACGGCAAGGCAGCGGCGTCTTGTTCCTCGACCGTTCCGGCCGCGCCGTCGTCGTGACCGCGCGCAGCCTGGTCGACGCGTCGTTCACCGAGACCGACGCGTTCGGCGGCGCGCCCGACATCGACGGTGAGCAGATCAAGGTTCTGCTCGGCAGCGGCACCGTGTTGCGCGCCGGGCGCGTATGGGTCGATCCGGGTGGCAAGGACCTGGCGGCCCTGGTGCTCGAGGACGCGCCGCCGGACCTGGTCGGTACACCGACTGCCCGCCTGCACTTCGCCGGTGCACCGCCCGAAGGAGAACGCACGATCCGCGCCGCCGGTCCGGACGGGGCGCCGTTGCCCGCCATCGATGCCGCGCGCGCGACCGGCTCCGACGTCCACGGCGGTGCGACCACCGTCGGGGATCGGGTCGTCGGCATCGTCGCGTTGCCGACGGAAGGTGCGGCGCCGACGATCGTGGCGCTCGAACTGCTGCCCGCCGACCTGCGCCCGCAGTGACGCCCATGCCGCCGGCCCTCGTGTTCCGCAGGTTCGGCCTCGCGCACCGTCGCCCCGAAGGCGACGAGGTGCTGCTCGCGAACGTCGACCTCGAGCTGCCCGCCCACGGCTTCTTCCTGTTCGTCGGCGCTTCGGGCGGCGGCAAGTCGTCGTTGTTGCGCATCCTGGCCGGTCTCGTCGAAGCGCGCGAACCCGCCCCGCGGCTCGAAGGCGAGTTGCTCGTCGACGGCATGTCGGTGGTGGCCGAACATCCGGCGGCGCTGCGCGAGAAAGTCGCGGCGATCCTGCAGGACGAAGGCCTGCTCGACGAACTGACGCCGCGGGCGAACGTCGAACTGGCGCTGCGCGCCGGCAACCGGTCGCAGAAGCTGGCACCGGCCCTGTTGGCGCAGGTCGGGCTCGAACACGCTCCCGATCGGGTGGCGCAGTTGTCGGGCGGCATGCGCAAGCGGCTGGCGGTGGCGCGCGCCCTGGCGAGTTCGCCGTCCTTGTTGCTGTGCGACGAACCGACCGCCGGCCTCGACGACGAGGCGGCTCGCACCATCGCCAGGCTGCTGCGCGACGCCCACGACCGCGATCCCGGCCGCACGACGATCGTGATCACGCACGACCTCGACGTGTTCGATGGCCTCACCGACGGCGTGCTGGTGCTCGACCGCGCCGCGCGCACACTGCGACTCGAGCCGCCCGGGTTCCGACCGACCGGTTCGGACGTCGGCCGTCGCGTGCTGCACGCGGTGGCCCCCGAAGCGATGGCGCTGCACGGTGTGCGCAAGCTGCTGCTGCAGTTCGCCGCGGTCGGCGAGACCGTGCTCGAATCGCTGCGGCGGCTGCCGCCGTTCGAACTCGGCCAGGTCGTGCGCACGACCGTGAAGTTCACCCTCGAGCCCGCCCTGTTCGTCGCCATCGCCGGCGGCGTGATCGGCGGACTCGCGACGTTCTTCGCGCTGCGCAACAACCCGCTGCACGGCGGTTTCGAGTCGGCACTGCTGACCGGCACCGGAAAGGTGGCGACGGCGGTGCTGGTGCCGTTGCTGAGCGGCTTCTTCTTCGCCGCGCGCATCGTCGCCGGCGCCGCCGCGCGGCTCGGCACGATGAAGCGCACCAACCAGGTCGCGGCACTGCAGATGATGGGGGTGCGACCGGCCGACTGGCTGCTGACCCCGTTGGTGTGGGGCATGGTGCTGGCGATGCCACTGGTGACGCTCGGTGGCGTGATGGCGGCGGCTGCAGCGGGGGCGTTCGCGGCCCGGCAAGTGTCGGGAATCACCACGTTCGGCTGGGCGACCGCCTGGTATGCGACCGTCGACGCGCGCGACGTGCTCGTGGTGCTGCTCAAGTCGACCCTGTCGGGCTACCTGGTGGCGCTGACCTGCTACCACCTGGGCACCGGGCCCAAACGGTCCGGCGGCGAAGTGGGCGACGCGGTCAATTCGTCGATCGTGATCGGCATGGCGCTGGTGCTCGCGGTGCACGCCGGCATCACGTTCCTGGTCTACGCCTGACGGCGCGCCCGAACGGGCCATGGCAGCGGCTGCGACCACCTCAAGCCGAGGGGAGGCGGCGGCCGATGAGCCGACCCGTGAAGGCACTCGAGAAGATCACCTCGGTCCGCCTCGCGGAGATCCTCACCGAGCGTGCGGTCGTCGCGAGCGAGGTCCTGACCGATGCGTTGTACGCGCAGGACAAGCACGGCGAACCGTTCGTGCAGGTGCTCGTCAGCGGCGGCCACATCACCGAGTGGGACCTGGCCAAGGTCGTCACCGAGAACTTCAACCTGCCGTTCCTGATGGCGGGCAACTACCAGATCTCCGAAGACGCGAAGAAGCGGCTGCCCAAGGAAGTGCTGTTCAAGCACACGATGGTGCCGCTCGACGTGTTCGGCGACATCCTGTGCGTCGCGATGCCCGTGATGCTGACGTTCGACGAGATGGGCAAGATCCAGAAGGAACACGGCGTGGACCTGTTCCCGTACGTGGGTCTGATCTCGGAGAACAAGAAGGTCCTCGGCGACATGCACAAGGACTACGGCGCCTGGCTCGAGCAGGAGCAACAGCGTCACGAAGCCGAACTGAAGAAGCGCGCCGCCAAGCCGAGCAAGCCGTCGGGCGACTGGATGAGCATCTTCGACGCAGGCGATGCCGCGATCGCGGACGGCAAGAAGGCCGCGCCCGAACGCAAGTCGTCCGAGCCGACGAATGGCGGCGGGGCGCCGACCAGCGATCCCATGAGCCTGTTCGACGCGGGCGATGCCGCCATCCAGGACGCGAAGAAGCGGCCAGCGCCACCGAAGCCCACAGTCCCGCCGCCGCCGCCGAAGAAGTGACCGGTCAGCGCAGCAGCGCGTAGGCCACGATCGCGAGCATGGGCAGGGCGATCAGCACGACCCACGGCCATTCGGACGACGTCGAAGTCGGCGTCGAGGTCGACGATCCGATCGTCGACGGTCGGGTGACGGTCTCTCCGACCTCGGCGAGCGCTTGCCGTTCGAGTTCGGCGGGATCGATCGTCGTCGGCTGCAGGACATCGCGTGCCTGCTCGAGGCTTGCCGTCGGCACCATCACGTGCGTGCCCATGAGGTTCACGAGCCGTCGGGCGGCGGCGAACTCGTCCACGAGGTTGTCGCCCTCGACCCGTGCCGGGATGCCCGCTGCTTGCAGCATCGCCACGTAGATCTTCGCCTGCGACGGTGTCGCGGCCACCTTCACCACGGTCTCGATCGGCGTCGTCACGGCGCTGCCCCGGGTTTCGCGACCGGCGGCTGCTCCGGGTGTTCCGGCTGTTCCGTCGGGGCTGGGGGCGGCGGTTCGTCGGGCTTGTCGTCGTCGACCGGCTGCTCCATCGCGTCGCGCGTGAACTCGCGCACGGCACTGCCCGGATCGGTGATCGCGCGCGGCACCGCGGTGACGTTCCGCATCTCGCGGGTGGTGTCGTCGATGGTCTTGCGCACTTCGCGCAGCGACTCGTCGCGGTCCAACTGGTCCTTGAAGTCCTGGAAGCCGCGCTTCATCTGCGCCACGAACCGCCCCATGGTGCGGCCGGCTTGCGGCAGGTTGCGGCCGTAGAGCAGCAGGCCGAGCATGATCAGCAGGAGCATCTCCTGCCAGCCCAACGAAGGAAGGAACGCGAACACGGGGCGCAGCATACCCAGCCCCGGACGCCGCACCGCTGCCGTCATCGCCGCATCCGCTGCTGGACCCCGGCAAGCCGCCGCCATAGCCTCTTCGCCCCCAATGAGCGACAAGCCCATCTTCGCGCTGGAACGCCTGACCAAGGCCTATCTCGGCAAGAAGCCCGTCCTGAACAACGTCAGCCTGGTGTTCCTCGAGAACGCCAAGATGGGCGTAATCGGCCAGAACGTCGCCGGCAAGTGGACCCTTCTGCGCATCATGGCCGGTGTCGTCATGGAGTTCGACGGAATCGCGAGCATCGACGAGATCAGTTGTGTCGGTTACGTGCCGCAGGAGCCGAAGCTGCTGGAGAACCTGACGGTGCGCGAGAACGTCGAGCAGGCGGTGGCGCCGATCCGCGCGCTGCTGAAGCGGCACGAGGATCTCAGCATGAAGCTCGGCGAGGACCTGCCGGCGAAGGAGATGGACAAGGTCATGGCCGACCTCGAGAAGCTGCAGCACGAGATCGAGGCCAAGGACGCGTGGGAGCTCGACCGCCACGTCGAGACCGCGATGACCAAGCTGCACCTGCCCGCCGGCGACAAGAACGTCAGCGCTTGCAGCGGTGGTGAGCGTCGCCGCGTCGCGCTGTGCCGCACGCTGCTCGAGCACCCGGACCTGCTGTTGCTCGACGAGCCGACCAACCACCTGGACGTCGAGACCGTGCGTTGGCTCGAGGAGACGCTGCGCGACTACAAGGGCACCGTCGTCGTCATCACGCACGATCGCTTCTTCCTCGACAACGTCGTCGGCTGGATGCTCGAGATCTGGCACGCGCGCGCGATCCCGTACCAGGGCAACTACTCCGAGTACCTGATCCAGCGCGCCAAGCGCATGGAGTCGCAGGAGCAGCAGGAGCAGAAGCGCGCCAAGTTCCTCGAGCGTGAACTCGAGTGGATCCGGATGAACCCGAAGGCGCGCACGACCAAGAACAAGGCGCGTCTGAAGAACTACGACAAGATGCTCGAGACCGAGGTCGAGGACCGCGACGACTCGGTCGAGCTGCACATCCCCGCCGGCAAGCGTCTCGGCGATCTGGTCATCCGCTTCGAGAAGGTGTTCTTCTCGTACGACGGGAAACGCGACGTCGTCGAGAACTTGTCGTTCGAGATGCAGCCGGGCGACATCCTCGGCATCGTCGGCCCGAACGGCACCGGCAAGACCACGTGCCTGAAGATGATCACCGGCAAGCTGCAGCCGACTTCGGGCAAGGTCACGGTCGGCCAGACCGTCGATCTGTGCCACGTCGACCAGGAGCGCGACTCGCTCGATCCGGCCAAGACCGTCTGGCAGGAGATCAGCGAGGGCCAGGACCTGATCAAGCTGGGCAAGCACGAGATCAACAGCCGCAGCTACGTCGCGAAGTTCAACTTCACCGGCAGCGACCAGCAGCAACTGGTCGGTTCGCTGTCGGGCGGTCAGCGCAATCGCGTGATGCTCGCCAAGATGCTGCGCCGCGGCGGCAACGTGATCCTGCTCGACGAACCGACCAACGACCTCGACCTCGACACGCTGCGCGTGCTCGAGGAAGCGATCCAGAACTTCCCCGGCTCGATGGTGGTCGTCTCGCACGACCGCTACTTCCTCGACCGCATCTGCACCAAGATCCTCGACCTCGGCAACTACGAGCCGGGCAAGTACCTGGACAGCCTCTGATCGCGTCGGAGCGGCTCAGTGGCGCTTTAGGCCGATGACGAGTCCGGTCGCGGCGAGGCCGGCGGCGGGCAGGCTGCCGGTCATGAAGCGCTGGAAGTCGCCCCATTCCTGTTCGACCGCGGCGGCGAAGCGGTCCCACAGCGAACCGATCGCGTTCCAGTCGACGGTCAGGATGCCGTACTGGCTCAGCACGAACGTGAGGAACAGCCAGAAGCCGAACGCGATCGCAGCGACCTTGATCGCGGCGCGGATGAAGCTGCCGATGCAGAAGCCGGCGAGAAAGCTGAAGCCGAGCCGGAACACGCCCTTCGCCGCCGGTTCGGCCGCGGCCGTCGTCGTGTTGCCACTGCCCGGCTGTCCCGGCAGCAGCGAGTTCGACATGCCCGAGAGGTTGCCGCCGCCCGCGGTCACCGGCGCATCGCCTGCGGCGAAACTGGCCACGGCGCCGCCGATCGCGGCCAGCAGGGCCACCGCGACCGTCACCTTCTTCCACGTCGGCATCGTGCGCAGCCACGCCCCGAAGGTGAGCGGCGGTGACGATGGGTTCGGCTTCACTTCCGGCGAACTGGTCATCGCAAGAGCCTAGCTGTTTCGCTGCAGCCATGCCGTCGGCCACCGCCGAGGTTTTGCTTTCCGAACCGATGGCCCGCCGAGAAGATCCTCGCCCTCCAAATCTCTCCACGACCCAAATGCGCAACCTCCTCTCCATCGCCGCGACCGTCGCGGCGCTCTCCGCCGGCGCCCTCGCCCAGGACAAGATCACGCTCGCCAACGACGACGTCCTGACCGGCACCATCAAGACGATGGCCGACGGCAAGGTGACGATCTCGTCGCCGCTGCTCGGTGACGTCACGGTCCCGATGTCGAACATCAAGGACATGGTGACCCAGGCCCAGGTCGACCTCGCCACCAAGAACGGCGACCTGCTGAAGCGCCGCATCGTCGGGGTCGAAGGCGGCAACCTGCGCCTCGAAGGCGACACCACGTCGCTGTCGCTCGACAACCTGGCGCAGATCAACCCGCCGCCGGTCGCGGAGCCGAAGTGGGACGGTTCGCTGAAGCTGAACGCCCTGTGGACCGACGGCAACACCGACCGCCGCGCCGTCGGCGCCGCGTTCGACGCGTCGCTGCGCCGCGCCGACGACCGGATCTCGGTCGACGCCGCGTGGGACTACAGCGAGGACAAGGACGGCGACGCCACGTCGGCCACGTTCCGCGACTGGAAGCTCAACCAGCGCCGCGCCGGTGCTGGCCTCAAGTACGACCACTTCCTGACGAAGCGCCTCTACTGGCTGGTGACGTCGCGTGTGCTCGGTGACACGCTCGCCGACCTCAACCTGCGTTTCTCGGGCGGCGCCGGCTTGGGTTACACCTGGGTCGAGGACAGCACGACGACGTTCGTGACCGAAGCCGGTCTGTCGTACGTGAACGAGAACTACCGTTCGGCGACGCCGAGCGAGGACTACGTCGCGGCGCGTCTCGCCTACAAGGTGACGCACGCGTTCTCCTCGACGACCAAGCTCGTGCACAGCGTCGAAGCGTTCCCGTCGACCGAGGACGTCGAGGACTTCTACCTGCAGGGCAAGACCGAGGTCGTCACCTCGCTGACGGAGAGCATGATCGCGTCGCTCGGCCACGTGATCGACTACGACAACACGCCCGCACCGGGACGCGATCGCGTCGACAACCGCGTGCTGCTGTCGGTCGGCTGGAGCTTCTGAGCCGCCGCCGCAGTGCGAGCGCGGCTGGACCGGTTCGTCAGTACGAAGTGGCGAACTGGTCCGGCCCGTCGAAGCCCGGGAAGCGGGCGCTGCGGCCGCCGCCGAGGCCGCCGATGCGCGGCAGGAAGTCGAGCCGCACCGTGGTCTCGTCCGAGAACGGGTTGTAGACCCCGACCAGTTCGATCGACCAGTCGTGGTCGTTGCGGCGCAGGCCGAACGAGTAGGCCAGCCATTCGTCGCGATCGAGATCGCGCTGGCTCGCGGCGAACAGGTCCCACCGCCCGAGCAATTGCGTGCTGGCCCCGACGCCGACCGCACCGTCGATGTTGGTGTCGGTGCGGTAGTCGACCGACCAGACGAGGCCGGCGACCGGGCCGAACCGCAGCTCGGTGTCGAGCGTGCGCAGGCCGTCTTCCCAGTCGTGGTCGCCGTAGAGCGCGTAGCTGAACGTTTCGAACGGCAGCCAGCGGATGCGCGGGCGCAGCAGCAGGTCGTAGTAGAACAGGCCGAGCGCGTCGCCGCCGTTGTCGCGGCCCTTGTCGGGGAACAGGTCCTGCGCCAGGTCGAGGAACACGAAGTCGCGCGGGGCCGAAGCACCGTTTCCGGTCGGCTCCATCGTCTGGACCAGGTTGCGCAACTCGATGCGCACGAGGCGCTCTTCGGCCAGGTCGTCGAGCTCGTCGAACTGCAGGAACCCGGTCCGTTCGTCGTCGACGTGGAACCGGTCGAGGTAGCCGATCTTCGGCGCCACGACGTGACGCATGCCCTTCTGCTCGCCGTCGGCCGTCCACGACCAGGTACGCGACAGCCGCGTGCCCGCCTGGACACCGCCGGTCAGCGCCACGCGTCCTTCGCTGTCGCCGTCGACCGTGTTGTCGAACCACGTGCCGCGACCGTTGACGAACGGACGGATGCTGACTTCGCCGAGGCGGAACGGCATCGACACTTCGGCCAGCTGGTCGGCGCGCAGCGTGCGATCGGCGACGCGGAACCCGGCCCGGTCGTCGTAGTCGCTGCGGCGCTGGCCGATCTCGGTGGCGAGGTCGACGACGACGGGCGTGTCCCACGGCGTGCGGCCGATCGGTTGCGCGATCCAGTGGTAGGTGACGACCGGCGACTCCTCGATGAAGCGCTCGGCCAGCGCACGGTCGTCGCGGTAGCTGAACTCGGACAGGTTGGAGCGCGAACCGACGGTGAGCAGGCGATTGCCGTCGGCGTGGTGCAGGTAGGCCGACGTCTCCGGCGTCTCCTCGGTGCGGTACGCGCCGCTGAAGAACTCCGGTTGCACGCCGGGGTCGGAGCCGTGGAACGCGACCAGGTCCAGGTGCGTCGTCGGGCCGAGGTGCAGGCGGTTCTGCGTTTGCACGATGCCGCGATTGCCCGAGTCGATGTCGGTGCCGTCGAGGTGCCGGGTGATCTCGCGCCGGTCCTCGCCCCGGTCGTCGATCCAGTACGCCTGCGTGCGACCTTCGTAGAGGCCGGGGGCGCGGTACTCGAGCACTCCGTCGAGCGGGGCACCGCGGTTCCCGATGTAGCCGACGCCGAGTTCCCAGTCGCCGCGGAACTCGTGTGCCGGCCGGCCGGTGATCGCGTGGTGCAGCGACCCTCCGGTGCCGTTCCAGGGCAGGCCGAACACGACTTCGCCGAGTGCGCCGTCCTTGCTCGAGTAGCCGCCGCGCACGCGCTTGATCGGGAAGTCGCCTTGGCTGCCGGTGAAGAAGTGCGCGTCGGGCAGCGGCAACACCGACGTGCCGTGCAGCTGCAGCGATTGGCCGCGCGAATACACCTCGAACTCGCCGTCGCGTTCGATCAGCTCGAACTCACCGACCGCGACCGCGTAGTGCGGTTCGGCGGCGGTACACGTGGTCATCGTGACGTCGCGTCCCGTCCAGCGGCCGCCCTGTTTCACCAGGCGCGGTCCACGCACCACCAGCGTGTCGTCGGCACCGCGGCCCGGCGTGCGGTAGCGCAGTTCGGCGTTCTCGACCACGATGCGGTCGTCGATCGGCGAGATCCACAGCCGGTCGCAGCGCAGCACTTCGACGCCGTCGCGCACCACGACGACACCGCCCTCGCAGTAGAGGTAGCGGATCGCCTCGAGCATGCGGTCGTCGATCGTGTCCACACGGCGCGGATCGCTGCCTTCGAACGCCGCCAGGGTGCGGGCCATGCGGTCGCGGATCTCGTCGTTCGACAACCGACGGCGCGGCTGAGGGAGGTCCATGCCGCGGCGTGGAGCACCGTTGCCGGTGTCACCGCGAAGTGCCTCGGTCGCGTCCATGTCGGTGAGCAGCAGCGCGTTGGTGCCGCGAACTTCGAGGCGCACACCGGGCACACGCAGCAGGAACCCGCCGAACACGTGGGCTTCGCGATAGTCGCCGCGCGGCCGCAGGCTCTGCAGGTTGCCGCCACGGAACGTGAACGGCGACTCGGGGGCCGGGACCCGGGTCGGTGCGGTCGGGTCCTGCGCCGCGAGCGCGGACCCGGCGGCGACCCACGCGGCAGCGCGCAGCAAGCGGTGACGCATCACCGGGCGACCTCGGCCGGGAGTTGGCGGACCCGCAGCCCTTGGCCGCGCAGCGCCAGGGTGTCGTAGTCGACCTCGACGCGCGGCGCGCGCACCTCGAGGCCGTTCTCGAGCACGACGGTCGCTTCGTCGTCGTCGGCGATCGTGCAGCGATTGCGCGGCAGGTCGAACGCGATCGTGCCGCAGCGGGCCGACATTCGGGTCCATGCGACCACGACTTCCTTGCCGGTGACCGCGACCACTTCGCCGTAGGTGGACCGCTGCGGGTTCGAGTCGCGCAGCATGTGCAGTTCGGCCGCGTCGAGGTGCAGGCCAGCGGCGTCGACGGTTCCGTCGGCGCTCAGAGCGTCGGCTCGCACGGGGCCGCGGAACAGCACTTCGCGCGGCAGCACTTCGATGTCACCGCCACAGACCGCCTGCATGTGCGACAAGAGACCCTTGTCGTGGCCTTCGCGCAACACGAGCTTGGGCAGCAGTGGTGTGCCGCCGTCGGCGAACGTCGCCAGTGCCTGCAGGCGGACCAGCTCGTCGTCGAACAAACGCACACGGGCCCCGTCCAAGGTGACGACGCGGCCGTCCTTCGTGCGCTCGACGCGGGCGGTGGCGCCGGACTCGGGATCGCCGACGAATATCGCGGCGCCGCCGCCGCGGCTGACGAACAGGCGATGGCCGCGGCCGGTGACGTGGCCGTGGCGCGGGTCGTCGAGTTCGAACGCGTGCACGCGGTCGACCACGAGCCAGGGTTGCGCGAGGGAATGGCCCGCGACCGTCGCCAACGCCGAGTGGTCGCCGACGCCGTGCCAACGCAGCACGTCGCGCGGCAGCAGTCCAGGCAACAGGCGCAGCCGTTCGGCGGTGGCCGCGATCGTGGTCGTGGCGACACCGTCGGGGCCGGTGATGGTCGCGTGGATGGTCGGACGTTCGTCGTCGACCGCTGCGGCATCGACCAGCACGTCGCGGGCCCCGACCTGGTGCACGTCGACCTGGTGGCCGCGTACCTGGATCGATTCGGACGAGTGCGCCGAACGGCCGGCGCGGTCGATCACGGGCAGGCGATCGGCATCGGGCAGTCCGCTCCAGAGCATCGGCGTCGCCGGATCGGCGGGCAGGAGCCGCATGCTGCGGGGACCGATCTGCCGCACGCGCGGTGCCCGCGCCAGCACCTTCTCGTCGCCGCGCGCAATGTGCACGTTCGCCGGCCAGCCCGCGGCGTCGAAGTCTGTCAGCGTGGTGCCGTTCCAGGTCGCGGCCAGACGATGCAGGCCGCGCAGGTCGATGCCTTCGCTCGGCAGCGTGGCCAGCAGCGACGCCTCGGCTGCGACCACGGTGAGGTCGATGCGTTCGCCGGTCTGGACCGCCTTGGCCGAGCCCTGGCCGCGCAGCCACGCGTCGCCGCGGCGGATGTCGAACGTGTGCGCGCCGAGTTGCTGCACCGTGGTGCCGGAATCGAGCGGTGGGCCGAGGTGCAGTTCCTCGCCGGCCGGCGTGGCGCGGATCGTGAAGCCGTCGCTGCCGGTGGCGACGAGGTCGGGTTCGCCCGCGGTCTTGGCCTTCTGTCGCAGCTCCACCGGGCCGAACCCGCGGACGAATCCGGTGTCGGCGCCGTCGCGACGCAGCAGGTGCACGCCGTCGCGCGACATCAGCGAACGCGCGCCGCTGTCGAGCTGGGTGCGCCCTTCGGTCGACACGACCTGCAGGCCGTCGACGATGCGCAGGGTCCACTGTGGGAAGCCGAATGCGCGGTGCATCGCCCCGCTCTGCTGACCCGGACGCACCACGTGGATGCGCCGTTGGGCCGTGCCGGTCACCGGGTCCTTCTGTCGGCTGCCTGGCCGCAGCTGCAGTTGCTCGAGTTTCGATTCGCCGCCGTGGGCCGTGACCAGGAAGGGCTCGCCGAACGGGCCGGGCAATGCAGT
This sequence comes from Planctomycetota bacterium, assembly GCA_016794485.1. Taxonomy (GTDB): domain Bacteria; phylum Planctomycetota; class UBA1135; order UBA1135; family UBA2386; genus UBA2386. Next base: position 6,764 of record JAEUHV010000575.1, on the reverse strand, counting down.
GAGGCGAGGCGTCGTCAGTCGTCCCTCGGGCAAGTCGACGCTCGCCGGCGCTCCGGTGAGCACGAGCTTGCGCCACTGCACTTCCGAGCGCTTGCCCCCGTTCGCGCCTGGAACCTCGCGCCGCACCAGCCAGGCGAGGAACTGGTCGCCGCGGACCGTCGTGCGGCCGCGCGTCGCTCCGGTGCGGTTTTGGCTCGGCAGCGCGAACACGCCGTCGGCGAGTTCGACCTCGATGCGATCGTCGAGCGTGATGCGCCCCGCTCCGGCAGCGAGGTCCTCGTACCAGTGCAGGCGGCCGTCGGCGCGCGCGACGAAGCCTTCGCCGGTCAGTTCCGGACGCGACAGGATCTCGAGGTCGGCGCGCTGCAGGGCACCGTTGGAATCGCGCGGCAGGCGCGCCTGCATGCCTTTGCCGCGCAGGGTCATCGGCCGCTCGCCCGCCATCGTCACCAGCACGTCTTGGTCGCGCGCCGTGTTGATCCGCACTTCGTCGCCTTCGATCCGGACCTTGGCGTCGCCGAACTCGCCGTGCAGGCCGGCGAGACGGCCCGAAGGCAAGCCGTCCAACACGAGCTTGCGCAGGTCGATGTCCTTGTTCTCGTCGAGCGAGGGCCGACCGTTCGCGTCGCGCGACAGTTCGGCGAATGCGCGCTCGGCACGCATCGTCGCCACGTGTACGCCGTGGTCGTTCAGCAACAACTCGACGGCGTCGAACTGTTGCACGCCGGCGGCCAGCGGCCGGCTGTCGGCGGCCTTCAGCACGTAGATCGTCTCCCAGCGCACGGACCCGTCCGCCTCGCGCGTGGCCTTCTTGCGCGGCCAGTCAACCTGGCCACGGACCGTGACCGTGGCGCTCACCTTGCCGTGTTCGAACGCCACGCCGGTGCCGGAGTCCGGCACCGGCGCGTCCGGACCCTGCCCGGCGGACGACCTGGTCGAGGCGCCGCCGCGCACCGCGGTCTCGTCGCCGATCGCGATGCGCAGTGCGACGATGCCGAGGGCCAGCAGGGCCAGGAACGCGAGCAGTCGCTTCACGAACGCCCGTCCTTGTCGAGCACGGCCTGCCAGACCCCGCGGGCCCGCAGCAGGTCTTCGATCACGTCGCGCACCGCACCGAATCCCGACGAACGTCCGGTGATGCGGTGCACGTGCGGGAACACGTCGGGTCGCGCTTCCGGCACCGTCACCGCGTAGCCGCACACGCGCAGCACGGGAAGGTCGACCACGTCGTCGCCGACATAGGCGATGTTCTCGGGCCGCAGGGAATGGCGGCGCAGCAATTCCTCGAACGCCCGCAGCTTGTCGACCCGCTTCAGGATCACGTCGTGCACGCCGAGTTCGCGCGCGCGCCGTTCGACGGCGTGCCCGCCGCGCCCCGACAGGAACCCGGTGCGGCCGCCCGCTCGGTGCCAGTAGTGCAGGCCCGCGGCGTCGTGCACGTGGAACTGCTTGTACTCGTCGCCATGCGGATCGAACCAGATGCGACCGTCGGTCAGCACGCCGTCGACGTCGAGCAGCAGGAACTCGATCGCCGCGAGCGCCGCCTGGGAAGGGAGCGGCCGGCCGGGAACGGAAGGCATGCGCGTCATCCGATCTTGAGGTTGAGCAGGTCTTGCACGTCGAGCAGCCCGAGCAGCCGTCCGTCGCCGTCGACGACCGGGAGCTGGTCGATGGCGTACTGGTGCAGCAGCGCGAGCGCTTCGAGCGCGAACGTGTCGGGGGAGATCGACCGCGGGTTCTTCGTCATCGCCTCGTCGATCGAGCGGGCGCGCGGGTTGTCGAGGCCGCGTTCGATCAGGCGACGCAGGTCGCCGTCGGTGAAGAACCCGACCAGGCGGCCGTTCGCGTCGACCACACTGGTCGCGCCCGGACGGCCCGGCGTGCGCGTCATCACGCCGATCGCTTCGAGCACCGTGGTGCCGCTGCGAAGGTGCGGGTTGCGGTCGCCGGTGCGCATCAGTTCGCCGACCTTCATCAGGCGACGGCCGAGGTCGCCGCCGGGGTGGAACCGGGCGAAGTCCTCGGGGCCGAACTTGCGACCCTCCTGCACGACCAGTGCGAGCGCGTCGCCGAGCGCCAGCATCGCAGTGGTCGAAGCGCTCGGCGCGAGTCCGTACGGGCCGGCCTCGTCGATCTTGCCGAGTTCGAGCACGAGATCGCTGTGCCGGCCGAGAGTCGAGGTCGCACTCTGGGTGATCGACACGATCGTGGCGCCGACCGTCTTCACGTGCGGCAGCATGACCAGCAGTTCCTGCGTCTCGCCGGACTTGCTGAACGCGAGCACGAGGTCGGTCGGGTCGATGCGGCCGAGGTCGCCGTGGATGGCTTCGGCGGGGTGCAGGAAGATCGACGGGGTGCCGGTCGACGCCAGCGTCGCCGAGATCTTCTGGGCGATGAACCCGGCCTTGCCCATGCCGGCGGTGACGACCCGGCCGCGCAAGGCCAGGATCAGGTCGAGGGCGCGGGAGAACGTGGGGCCGATGCGTTCGGCGACCATCCGCAAGGCGGCGGCTTCGCGCTCGACGATGTCGCGGGCGCGTTCGAGTCGTTGGTCCATCGAGGGCGGGGAGCGTACACGACGGCCGCGGCCGCACCTACTGCGGGGGGTGGCCAACTCGGCTCCAACCCGCAGCGGTCGTTACGGAAACGACGCGCCATCGCGACGAGTCCTCGGGTTGTCGATCCACCCCGGTCAATCACACTTGACGGATCCCCCGACCCATCAACCCAGACTGGAACTCGGATCCACCATGAAGACGACCGCCTTCGTTCTCGCTGCTTCCCTCACCGGGCTTCCCGTGCTCGCGCAGAGCAACTACTGGATCGCCAACCGCACCTCCTCCGACATCATGCGGGTGTCGGAGTGGGGTTCGGTCCTCGAGCGTGTGGCGACGCCGACCAACCTGCGTCGCTGTGAAGTCGCTCCTGACGGCAAGGTCTGGATCGTCCGCTTCATCCAGCCCACGTTCGACATCTACGACCCTGCGACCGCAACCATGACGCCGGTCGCGCTGCCGAGCGGTTCGGCCTACGCGATCGCGTTCGATGCGAACGGCCACGCCTGGATCACCAACGGTGCCACGGCGGTGCACGAGTTCGACGCTTCGGGCGTGTTCGTGCAGACCTACACGATGCCGGCGAACTCGTCGCTCGGCATCACGGTCGACGGCCTCGGCAACAAGTGGATCGCCCACCGCGTGTCGCCGGGTTCGGTGACTCGCATCGACCCCACCGGGGCGATCACCAACTTCCCCATTGCCGGCATCGGCACGCTGTTGCCGACCGGGATCGTCGCCGACTACCGGGGCATCCTGCAGCCGAGCCACGTCTGGGTCACGGGTGACAGTGCCAACCAGCTGGTCGAGATCGACGGTGCGACCGGAGCGACCCTCAACCTCTATCCGGTGCCGACGACCAGCACCGCCTACCCGCCGACCTTCGACAAGAACGGCCGCATCTGGGTCAGCAGCTTCGGCAACGGCACGGTGGTCCAGATCGACCAGACCAACGGCAGTGTCCTGCAAACCTTGACGCTTCCCCCGAACGGCATCGGCATCGCCACGGACAACGTCGGTCGCATCCGTCTTACGTCGCGCTCGGCGACCGGGGTGGCTTGCGAAGTGCGCCGTGTCGATCCGAACACGGGTGCGTTGGAGATCCCGACGATCCTGCAGTCGGGCACGTTCCTCGGCTTCGGTACGCAAGCGGCCCTCAGCACACAGTTCCAATACTCGCTCGTCGTGAACCCGGCCGGCGACCTCGATGGCGACGGTGATGCCAACTTCGTCGAGATCACCAACGGCACGTCGCCGACCGACGCGACTTCGAACAGCAACTTCAGCATCGAGTCGATCGGTTCGACCATGAACGGCAGCACGCCGTCGTTCGAAGTGCTCGCCGGCCCGGCGCAGCTGTGGCTGGTCGGCTTCGCCACGACGCTCATCGCCCCGACGCCGGTTCCCGGCTTCGGCGGTACGCTGCGACTCGACTTGTCGACGTTGGCGCTGACCACGGCGGGCATCGGCAACCTGAGCCTGCCCATCGCCATTCCCGCCAACCCGGGTCTCATCGGCGTCGAGTTCTTCACGCAAGGCGTGACGTGGAACGGCGCGTCGTTCGACTTCGCCAACGTCTCCGGCATGAAGATCTGGTGAGCGTCCGCGGCGTCCGGGGCGGCGATCAGTTGCCCCAGGCGGCGTGGAACGCAGGGCCGTCGCCGGCCGCCGCCGCCCGGTCCGCTGCCGGTGCCGCGCGACCCTCGCGCCGGAACTGCTGCCACGCCGTCGCCGCGGCCTTCACGTCCACCTCCTCGGCGGCGAACGCGGCGAGCGGGAGTGCCTGGGTCCAGAAGAAGTCGGTGCCGAACAACATCGCCTGGCCGCGCACGATCTCGATTTCCTGTCCGAATGGACAGCCGACCGGCACCGCCATGCGCAGCTTGCCACCGCGTTCCTCGTCGGCGATCGAGCTGTGCGCCATGACGACACTCTGGCTCGACCGCATCGGCACCTCGGCGTGCACGCGCGACGGGTCGAAGCGATGCCAATGGCCGTCGGCATGCCATTCGACGATGCGGTGCATCTCGAGCTTCTGGCCCGTGGTCGGCACCACTGCGAGCGAACGCGCCGGAACGCCGCGCTGACGCAGCAGGGCCACGCCGAGGTTGGCGTTCATCGTGCAGATGCCGTGGTTGCCGCTCGCCAGCAATCCCAGTGCGTCCATGCTCCGCGGCCGCTTCTTCGGCGGCTGCCCAGGCAGCCAGTCCTGCAGTGCGGTCGCGAGCTTTGGCGTCGGCGCGTCGACCGGTGCGAGGGCGTCGGCGAGAGCGGCGATCGCGGCGTCGCCGGATTGCGCGCACGGCGTCGCGGCGAGGAACGGTTGGGCGGCGGCCGCGGGGGCCGGCTCGGGCCGTTCGGCGAGCAACACGATGGCGTTCCACGCGAGCGTGACTTCGGTGCCGGACTTGCCCTGCAGCACAGCGACCAGTCGATCGCCGTCCGCATCGCTGTGCAGCGCGAGCGACTGCAGCGCTTCGGGCGGGCGGGCGACGAGGCCGAACACCAGCGGCACCTGGCTTTGGGTCAGCTGCGGCAGGGGCAGTTGCAGTGTCACGGCTGCTTTGCCGCCGAGACGCACGGTGGTCGCACCCTGCACGCCACACAGGCCGCCGTTCGGCAGTTCGAGGGGCTTGGCTGCGTCGAGGCGCGCGGCGAGCAGCGCATGCTGGTGCGCCAACGCCGCGAGGTCGAGCGCTACGACCGGTTCTTGCTTCGGTTCCTGGGCGGCGAGCAGCGTGGTCAACGCACCGACGGTGAAGATGCACAGACGGAAGCGCGACGGGTGGCTCGGCATGCCTGCATTGTGCCGCAGACCGATCACTTCGGTTGGATCACCGCAAGCCGGGCGCGGATCTTCGCGGCGGAGTCCAATTGCTGTTCGAACTGCTCCTGCGACCACGGCACGAGGAAGCCGTCGTCGAGCCACGCCAGCGAACCGCGCTTGCCGTCGATGCCGTGGTTCGACACCCAGTCCGCGATCGCGACCATGCGCGCAGCATCGGCGAGGTACGGGATGCCGAGCTGTTCTTCCACCGTCGACTTGAGGTCGCGCCACAGGGTGGCCAGCGGCCGCGCGTCGCCGAGGGCATGCAATCCGTGCGCAGCGACCATTGCGCGCAGCAGGACCGGCACTTCGAGGCCGTTCTCGTGGTCGAACGCCGCGCGCAGGATGTGGCGCAGGTGCTCCACGTCGATCGGTCGGGCCGGGTCCTGGGTTGCGGCCAGGTGCGCGGCCGCGGCGAACACCTCGCCGCTGTCGGGTTCTTGTTCCGCGACGTACGCCGCAAGCCGAGTGCGGGCTGCCGCCACACCCCGTTCGCTCAGACACAGCCACGCTTCGGGGTCCTGGATCGGGCGCGAGCCCGTGAGCATCCGGGTCGCGATGGCGAGACTGCCCGCATCGGGATCGAGGCAGAGCAGGCGCACGAGCCGGTCGAACACTTCGTCGGTCGTTGCCGGATCGGCGACGCGCCGCACGAGGTCCGCGCGCACTTCCCCGAACAGCGCCGGTTGCCGGCGCAGGCGGAAGGCGAGTTCGAGGCTCTGTTCGTCGGCCGAGTCGACGCCGTCCGTGGTCAGCAGGGTCGCGGCCCAGAGTTCGCGCACCTTGGCAAGGTCTTGCGGCGACGTTGGCGTGGGCTGGCGCACCTCGCGCGTCTCGCCCGCGCGAACGACGTGCCGTTCCTGGGCTTCGACGGTGGCCGAACCGCTGAGTACCGCGAGGGTGAACACGGGAACGGCGGCGCGCGCCGCCAGGAAGGAACGCAGTTGGTCTCGGGTCATTGGGAGGTTCTCGGAATCGGGCGGAAGCGGTGCGAATTCGAGGCGAGCGGAGCCGTCGACCCTCAGCGTGATGGCGCCGACCCGCAGATGCTCGGGCGCGCCGGAGCGACTCACGATCTGCACGCAGTCGGCACTTCGTCGGGTGAACGCCGTGCCATCCCCGTCGGTGCAGAGAACAACGGCGAGCAGCAGTGCGGCCAACGCGATGCCACTGCCGGCAAGGACCAGATTGCGCCACGGCGGGCGGCGATGCGACCCAGGTCGTCCGGCGATCGCCATCAGGCGATTGCGCAGATCGGGTTCGCAGGGGGCCAGGAACAGCACGCGCAGCGCGCCGTCGACGAGTGGGTCGTGCGTAGTCATGACAGCTTTCCTTCGACACAGGCGCGCAATTGCCGCCGCACGCGGACGAGCAACGACTCG
>JAEUHV010000573.1 GCA_016794485.1 Planctomycetota bacterium | reverse complement strand
GCGCCAGGGAGGAACTGGCCGCCCTGGAGGGTGCATTCGACGCACTGACCGACGAACAACGCGACGTGGTCACCTGGTCGCGGCTGCTCGGCCTGTCGCACCAGGAGATCGCCGCCCGGCTCGGCAAGACCGAGGTCGCGGTGCGCAAGACGCTGTCGCGCGCCCTGGCGCGCCTGGCGGCGGTCCTGGCCGGGGAAAGCGACCCGCCCACGGCTGGGCCGGACTGAAGAATCGAGCGCCATCGCGGTTCCCATCGCCAGGAGGGCGCCCGCGTGACGGCGCCCGTGTTCCGGCCGAACCGCCAGCGGCATGGCCCCCCGTCGCCACCCCGCCGGGCCGGGAAAACCCTGCCGGTCCCACCTACGCCACCTGGATCTGCGGCCGGACTTCATCCTATACCGCTGGCATCCGATCTAAGGATCGGTACAGCAAGCACCACCGAGGATCCACCGCGCATGTTCGACCGCTTCACCGACCGCGCCAAGAAGGTCATGAGCTTCGCCCGCCAGGAGGCGATGAAGTTCAACCACGAATACATCGGCACCGAGCACATCCTGCTCGGGCTGGTCCAGGAAGGCAGCGGGGTCGCCGCCAACGTGCTCAAGCACATGACCATCGACCTCGAGAAGATCCGCCACGAGGTCGAGAAGATCGTCAAGACCGGCCCCTCGATGGTCACCATGGGCCAGCTGCCGTTCACGCCGCGGGCCAAGAAGGTGCTGGAGCTGTCGCTCGAGGAAGCGAGCCAGCTCAGCCACAACTACATCGGGACCGAGCACCTGCTGCTCGGCTTGATCCGCGAGAACGAGGGCATCGCCGCGCAGGTCCTGATGAACCTCGGCGTCAAGCTCGACGAAGTCCGCGAAGAGGTGCTCGAGTTCCTCGGCGCCTCGGAGAACAGCGGCAACGGCGGCAACAACGAGGAAGAGAGCGAGAGCGGCGACAGCTCCGGCAACTCCGGCTCGCAGCAGGGCGGCGGTTCGACGCAGTCCAGCTCCAGCGGCTCGGCGGGCAACAGCAAGAGCAAGACGCCCGCACTCGACTCGTTCGGCCGCGACCTGACCGACCTCGCCCGCGAGGGCAAGCTCGACCCGGTGATCGGCCGCGACCAGGAGATCGAACGCGTCGTGCAGATCCTGTCGCGCCGCACCAAGAACAACCCGGTGCTGCTCGGCGAAGCCGGCGTCGGCAAGACCGCGATCGTCGAAGGCCTGGCGCAGCGCATCGTCAAGGGCACGGTGCCCGAGATCCTGCGCCGCAAGCGCCTGGTCGTGCTCGACCTCGCGATGATGGTCGCCGGCACCAAGTACCGCGGCCAGTTCGAGGAACGCATCAAGGCGGTGATGACCGAGGTGCGCCGCGCCAAGGACGTCATCCTGTTCATCGACGAGCTGCACACGCTGGTCGGTGCGGGCGGCGCCGAGGGTGCGATCGACGCGAGCAACGTGCTCAAGCCGGCGCTGTCGCGCGGCGAAGTGCAGTGCATCGGCGCCACCACGCTCGACGAGTACCGCAAGTACATCGAGAAGGACGGCGCGCTGGAACGCCGCTTCCAGACGGTGAACGTCGAGCCGCCGAGCCCCGAACAGACCATCGAGATCCTGAAGGGCCTGCGCGACAAGTACGAGGCGCACCACCGCGTCACCTACACCGACGGGGCGTTCCAGGCCGCGGTCGACCTGTCGACCCGCTACATCAACAACCGCTTCCTGCCCGACAAGGCGATCGACGTGATCGACGAGGCCGGCGCGCGCATCCGCATCAAGTCGATGACGGCGCCGCCCGACCTGCGCGACATGGACACCGAGATCGCGCGCCTCAACAAGGAGAAGGAGGAGGCGGTCGCCGGCCAGGACTTCGAACGCGCGGCCGACCTGCGCGACCAGGCGTTCAAGCTCGGCAAGAAGAAGGAAGAGATCCAGCGCGAGTGGCGTGACCGCGAGAACTCGCGGGAGAGCGGCGGCCTCGTCGACGAAGACGTGATCGCCGAGACGGTTTCCAAGATGACGGGCATCCCGCTCAACCGCCTCGACCAGGCGGAGGCGGAGCGCCTGATCAACATGGAGAAGGAGCTGGGCAAGGACGTCATCAACCAGGAACGCGCGATCAGTGCGATCGCCAAGGCCGTGCGCCGCTCGCGCGCCGGCCTCAAGGACCCGAACCGGCCGATGGGCTCGTTCGTGTTCCTCGGCCCGTCGGGTGTCGGCAAGACCTGGCTGTCGAAGTGCCTCGCCAAGTTCATGTTCGGCAGCGAGGAAGCGATCATCCAGATCGACATGTCGGAGTACATGGAGAAGCACAACGCGTCGCGCCTCGTCGGCGCGCCGCCGGGCTTCGTCGGCTACGAGGAAGGCGGCCAGCTGACCGAGAAGGTCCGCCGGCGCCCGTACTCGGTGGTGCTGCTCGACGAGATCGAGAAGGCGCACCCCGACATCTTCAACATGCTGCTGCAGATCATGGAGGAAGGGCGCCTCACCGACTCGTTCGGCCGGCACATCGACTTCCGCAACGTGGTCCTGATCATGACGTCGAACATCGGCGCCAACCTGATCAAGAACAGCACGGGCCTCGGCTTCGGCAAGGGCGCCTCGCAGAGCGGCACCGACAAGATGCGCGACATGATCATGGGCGAAGTGGAACGCCACTTCCGGCCCGAGTTCATCAACCGCCTCGACGAGATCGTGATCTTCAACCAGCTCGGCCGCGACGACATGCAGCGCATCGTCGAGAACGAACTGGCGAAGGTGAACAAGCGTGTGAAGCACAAGGGCCACGTGCTCGAGGTCGACCAGTCGGTGGTCGACTGGCTGATCCAGAAGTCGTTCCACGAGGACTTCGGCGCGCGGCCGTTGAAGCGCGGCATCGAGAAGCACCTCGAGGACCCGCTGTCCGAGCAGATCCTGCGCGGGCAGATGGAGACGCCCTACACGATCAAGGCGGTCGTGCAGGACGGCGAAGTCAAGTTCGAGATGACCGAGCGCGCCGTCGAGCCGAAGGCCGAAGCCGGCAAGGCGACGACCGGCGAGGCGAAGAAGAAGTAGTCGGCGCGCGCAGCGCGGCGACCAACGCGAACGGGCGGCCCCAGGCCGCCCGTTCGCGTTGGTGGACCCGACCCTCGGCTCACGTCCAGCGGCGGATCAGCCGGCCTTCCGAATCGCGGAAGCCGCCGCAGACGATGATGATCCAGTCGACCAGTGCCCAGATGCCGGTGACGAACAGGCCGACCACCGTCAGGGTCAGCAGCAGCATCACGACGCCGCTGCCGGTCTTGCCGACGTAGAAGCGGTGCACGCCGAACACGCCGACGAAGAACGCCAACAGGAATGCGGGCAGCACCAGCCGGTCCGAGACCACGTCGCCGGACACCGGATCGCGCTGCTCCGGCAGTGGCGGCAGGTCGACGACGCCGAGGATCGAGCCCAGCGGCTTCCAGTCGGGCGCTCCTTCGATCCAGGCCAGATCCTCTCGGGCGACCCGCCCGGCGATCAGCATCTGGTTGGCCTCGTCGAGCGAGTAGGGCCCGTAGTTCTGCTGGCGATGGTGGATGGTGATCCGAGGAGCGGCGGTCATGGCGCGGGGTCTACGGCCTTCGGCCGGGAGATTCGCCCTTCGCGCAACAAGTCGCGGCGAATCTGCGACCGTTCGCCGCGACCGGGCACCAAGGCAGTGTGCACGATCCCTTCCTGATGCTGGCCGTAGCCGAGGGCTTCGGCGAATCCCCGATCGCAGCGTTGCTGCAGCCCGACCTCGACCCCGAGGCGCTGCTGGCGGCACCGCCCGAACCGCCGGCCCTGCCGCCGCGGGCGTTCGAACGCTTGCGCCGTCCCGATCTGGCCGAACGCGCCGCCTGGCTGCGCGCCGCGGCCGCACGGGCCGGACTGCGCGTGCTCACGCCGTCCGATCCGGACTATCCCGAACGGCTGCAGCACGCCCCCACCCGACCCGCAGCCCTGTTCGTTCGCGGCGATCCCACGGCGCTGGCGCGCGCGCCCGCCGCGGCGTTCGTCGGCAGCCGCACCCCGACCCCGTACGGCACC
>JAEUHV010000527.1 GCA_016794485.1 Planctomycetota bacterium | reverse complement strand
CCGTTCCCCGCGCCGCAGGCGCTGCAGGCACAAGGTGATCGCGTGCGACCGGTCGTCCATCGACGACACCATACACCGTGCGGATGCACGACGAAGCCCGTGCGGACGCCGTGGGTTGGCCGACTGCAGCTCCGCTCGTCTGCCACTTGCCGGAATGAGGAGAATTGTGAGCCAGCCCGGCGCGGTCGCGGGGATCCACGGCTGCAACCCAACAAAGGAGGAGTCATGCGCAGACGATTCGTCGCGGCGGCCGCAACCATGCTTGCTGCCCAGGTCCCATCCCAGATCCCAACCAACTACCAGTCGCTCACCAACCCGTTCAGCGTCGCGACCAACTTCAACGTCGAGACCGTGCGTGGCCTCGTGTTCGACGCGACCGGCGCCCAAGTCTGGGCATTGAACACGCACGGCAGCATGCTGGCCCGATTGACCTTGCCGAACGGTGTGCCGACCCGGCAGCTGTTCCGAACCCTCGACAATCCCGTGGCGCTGGCGATGGCCTCGAGCGGGGGCACGAACTTCGTGCTGGTCCTGGGCGGCGGCACGCACGGACTGTGTGCCCACAATGCCGTGACGGGCGAGATCGTCGCCTATCTCGATCTTCCCGGCGAACCCGCCGACATCGTCGTCGACGACCAGCAGCAGCTCGCCTTCGTGAGCTGCACGGACGTCAACGAAGTGGTGAGCGTGTCCCTGGCCAACCTGGCCACCGGGCAGCTGACGATCTTCAAGCACATCGGCGTGGACGGCTCGCGCCCGACCTTCCTGTCGTTCTGGGAGGGGCTCTCGTCCGCGCCCAACGACAACGTCGTCTGGGTGGCCCCACTGCTCTCCGGCAACGACACGACCCATGACAACCAGCCCTACCTGCACGTGGTGCGCGGCGCAGGGCTGCCCGACGACGACCTGTTCGAGATCTCCACGTCGACGTTGGCGATCACCTCGAAACTGAAGCGCGCCGGCACGTTGTTGACCGCGCACGGCCGCAACCCCGCGACCGGACGCCATTGGGTGGTGGGCACCGAGTCGTTCAACGAACTGCCGTCCGAACCGGCCAACAAAGGGCAGTTCGCCAAGAATCGCCTGGTGATCGCGCCGCTCGGTTCGTCGCCCTACGTGGTGACCGATCCGGACATCGTCGCTTTGGACGGTTCCACGGCCTTGTTGCAGCCAGCGAACTCGCCCGGGCAACCGAGTGCGAACAAGCCCCTGGCGTTTCCGTTCGGCCTGTCGTTCCGCAGTGACGGCATCGCTGCAGTCGCAGGCTCGGCCAGTGACACGGTCCGGATCCTGTCGAGCTCGGGGGCAACCTTGAAGAACGTCGGTCTCCCGGCCGGCTCGATCCCGCGCCAGGTGCTGTTCTCACCGGACGGTCTCACCCTGTGGGTGCACTGTTGGGGAACCAACCGCGTGCTCGGCTTCGACTTCAACGCGTTGCTGTCGCAGGCCACGACGACGCCGGTGGCGACCTGGGATCTCGGTCCCGATCCGCAGCCGAAGGCGGTGCAGCGCGGTCGTGCGACCTGGTACGACGCCGACAATTCGTTGCACAAGAGCCTGACCTGCAACCACTGCCATCCACGTGGTGGCATGGACCTGCTCGGCTGGCAGCTCGCCGATCTGCCGTTCGACCACAAGGAGACGATGGTCACGCAATCGTTGCTGAGCATCGAAGACACGTTCCCCTACCACTGGCGCGGCGAACGCAATCTGGGTGAGTTCAACGACGCCTTCTCGGGGTTGCTGGGTGGCACCAACCTGGACGCCACCGCCCGCGAGGACTTCGAAGCGTTCGTGTTCTCGCTGCAAGCTCCGGCGAACCCGCGGCAACAGGAATCACGGAACCTGACCGGCACCACCACCTCGGGTGCTTTGGCAGGCCAGGCCGCGTTCCACACCACGGCCCCGACCATCGTGGCCTTTCCGAGCGCCACCTGTGCCAGCTGCCACGGCGCCGAATCGGGCAGCAATGGCCAGATCACGCAGGACAACGCGACTTCTGCGGTTCCGTCCAACACCAACCTCGATGTCGCCCACCTGCGCCAGTTGCAGGCGAAACTGACGCAGTCGACCGTGACCGCATCCGTCAACGGGGTGTCCGTCACCCGCCCGCGCGGTGGCTTCGGCCTCTCGCACAACGGCGACAACCTGTCGGTTGCGCACTTCCTGTCGCCGCCGACGTTCGTGCCCGGCCTGCCGGTGGCGAACATCGCCGCGTTAGTCGCCGAGTTCGACCAGGGCATCGCTCCGCGCGTGCACCGTGCCGTTCTGATGCGGGGCAGCAACACGGCGCGCGCGGCGCAGGCGGCGATCATCCAGGCGAACTTCATCCCGCAGGCACAGGGATCGGACCCCTGGCTCGAGATCGCGGTGGTCGGCCAGACCAACGGTGTCGCGCGCAATCTGTTCTTCCGGCCGACGAACAACGACTTCGTCGACGAATTTGGCGTGTCGGCGACCTTGAGCGCCCTGACCAGCCAATCGGCGCAGGGGTCCCTGCTGTTCGTGATGTTGGCTCCGGGCAACGCGCGCCGCTTCGCGGTCGATCCCGACAACGACGGCCTGGACACTGCCGGAGAGGCCAGCGCTGGGACCGATCCGATGCGCTTCAGTTCCGACAACGACGAGTTCCCGGACGGCTACGAGGTCACCGTCGGTGGCAACGTCCTGGCACAAACGACGACGACGCTGACGCAGTTGGCCCAGAACGATGGCCAGGCGCCCAACCTGATCGGCGCCTCGCTCGACCACGTCACCGGACGATTGGCGCGCTTCCGGGTCACCTTCGACGAGCCCACTCGAACCGACGTCCAGGTCGAACGGCTCGTGCCAGGGACGAACACGTTTGCCGCGTTCGGGCCGCTGCAGGTCAGCCCCGAGTTCGAAACGACCGGTACGCTGGTCGCGCAGGAGATGAAGGCCTCGTATCCGTTGGGCGGCGCCGAGCAGTTCCGCATCCGCATCACCATGCGCGACCATGCGGGCAATTCGCGCACGCGGTTGCTGGGACTCGGAGGCGGCCCTACTCCGATCACGGTCACGACCGATTCGACGGTGCTCACCTCGGGCCCGTTGGTGCCGAACATCGTCACCGCGCCGCTCGTGCTGACGCACACCCAAGGCCAGCCGGTGACGATCCAGGTGAACCTGTCGAACCAATGGAACGGCCTGGTGCCGTTCGATCTCACCCCCATGCTCTGGGCGGTGGCGCAGGTCTCCATCCTGACGCCGACCGGGTGGACCGTGGTCGCGCCGAGCCCGATCGCGTCGGCGACCGACACGACGTTGACCGGGCCGGCTTCGGCCCTGGGATCCTGGGGCAACGAGATCACCGGACCGATGTTGGTCTCCGAGGAGTCGGTCTCGAATGGACCGGGCAGCAACACCAGTACGGCGACGTTCCGTTTCGCGATGCCGCCCGGCACGGCGCTCGGCACGAAGATCCGCTTCGCGCTGACCGGCATCTCCTGGGTGCGACCCGTCCAGACGACGCCAGGCAACACCAACACGCTGTTGTTCGGTCCCGCGGTGACCACCTCGTGGTGGTTGCTGCCGCTGTCGCCTGCTGCTGGCCGCCTGGTCGAGTTCAAGTTCTGAGCGGTCCACTTCCCCGTTCGGTGGCGCCAGCGGGCGTCATCGACGGGGTCGAGCCTCTGGCGTACGACCACCCAAGGCGACCTGGGGGTCGAGCTCAGCGGCGCAAGGTGCGCTGGCCGACCGCGTTCGCCGAGAAGTACTCGCCGATCGCGAACGACGCGCGGCGCCGGCCGCGGCCCTGGTACACGTTCTGCTGGAGCGCGTGGTCGCCGACCGGCAGCACGCGCGCGTCGAACGTCACCCGCGTCAGTGCGGTCTTGTTGTGTGGGCCCGCGTGCATGCAGCGCGAGTCGAACACCACGATCTCGCCGACGCCGACGCGCAGCGGCTGGCAGATGCGGCCACAGCGCGCCTGCATCGCCGGATCGTGCTGCGTGTCGCGACCGAACCGCACGAAGTCGTAGTCGTACTCGCGCCACACCTGCAGGCTCTCGTGCAGCGGCGCCATCAGCAGCGAGCGGGTCTCCGCGCACGGCACCAGCGGGAAGAACACGTTCACCTCGCGCGGGTTGTGCCCGATCTGGATGTCGGTGTGGTAGCTGGTGGCGCCCGGGTAGCCGGGCGCGTTCGGGAAGAACACGCGGAACGTCGGCACCTTCTGGAAGTGCGCCGGGCCGAGTCCGATCGCCGGAACGACGACCTCGTCGAGCAGGCGTTCGTAGAGGGACGCGAACGCGGCCGGCATCTCGTACAGCACGCGCGCGGCGGCGCTCTGCTGCGAGCCGTCCATCACCTGGTCGTCCGGCGCGACCAGTTCGTGCAGGAACTCGAGGCGATCGGCCCGCGCCGACAGGGCGCCGCGGTCGATCACGCCGGCGGCGGCGAGCGTGTCGCCGACGATGCCGCAGAAGTCGAATTTGCGCGGGTCGTAGCGCAGCTTCGTGATGCCGGCCGGGAAGCGCTGCTGGAACGGGCTCACGCGTTCCATGTCGGCGACGAACTCGGCGCGGAAGCCGGGGTCGGTGTAGTGGGCGTTGTCGGGACCGTAGGCGGGTGGCGCGTTCTTCAGGTCGGGCACGGGATCACCTCGGGATCGTGGAGTTCGTCCGGCAGTCCGGCAGCAGCCAGGTGGCGCGCCAGCACGGCGCGGTAGGGTTCGCAACCACGCGCGGCCAGCAGCACTTCACGGCTGCCGGGCAGGGCCAGCGCGTCGAGCAGCTGCGCGTGCGCGAGCGGCACGGTGAGCAGTTCCGGGATCTGCGCCGTGGCCGTGCGCAGCAGGCACAAGGCGGTGCCGGTGTCGCCGTGCAGCAGCGCGGTGCCGAGGAAGGACTCGAGGTTGGCGACGTCGAGTTCCTGCTCGCGCGTGAGGATGCCGAGCCGATGGTGGCTCCTCGCTTCCGTCTCGAATCCAGGCGCCAGCATGCCTGCCGGCAGCGGGCGCGCCGGCGTGAACGGCCGCGCGGCGGCGTCGGCGGGCAGGTGGGCTCGGGCGCGGTCCACCGCGTGCAGGTCGGTGGCCGGGTCGCGCTGCGCGCGCCATGCGGCGCGCACCGGGCTCGTGACCATCAGCGCGTGCAGCTGCACCGCGTCGGCGTGGGCCAGGGCACGCAGCCAGAACTCGTACTCCGCCGCGGCGCCGAAGCGTGCGTCGAAGCCGCCGTGGTGGTCGTGCAGCGTGCGCCGCCACATCGGATGCATGCCGATGCCGTTGGTCGCGGCGAGGTGCAGGTGCGCCGCCGGCGGCGGACAGCTGAATCCGAGGCACGCCGACGGCTGGAAGCGCATCGCGGGGCCGTCGGTCCATCCTTCCGTGCCGAACGCGATCGCCGCGGCCGGGTGCGAATCGAGCTCCGCGGCGAGCAGTTCGTAGGCGTCGGGTCGCAGCCGGTCGCCCGGCATCGCCACGGTCAGCAGTGGGGCAGCGGACGCGAGGGCGCAGGCGGTGAGCCGTTGCGGCCACGTCGCCTCCGGGGGCACGGCCACGACGCGAACCGCGACGAACGAACGGCCGGCACCCAGCGCCGCGACGGCGGCAGCGGCTGCGGCCGGTGCGCCGACCAGGACCTCGAGCGTGCCGGCGTTGGTCTGGCCCTCGAGGTCGGCCAGGAGGTCGAGCAGTTCGGCCTCGTTGCCAGGGGCGGGAACCAACACGGCGATCGTCGCGGCCGGCGTGGCCGCGGCTTCCGGTGCCGGTGCCGTTGCCGCCGCGAGGCGATCGGCGCGTCGCTCGACCGCGACCAGGTCCTTCACCTTCACGCTGGCGTCGATGGTGTCGAGGTCGATCCGCTGCAGCGCCAGCAACGTCTCCGGCGTCAGGCGTCGGCTCGCTGCGCGCACGCCGACTTCGCGCACCAGGCGCTTCGCCGCGGCGCGGAACTCGGTCGACCCGTCGGCCAGATCGGCCAGCAACCCGAGCGCGCGCTCGCGTTCGGGGGCGGCGCCGCGCGCCAGCAGCGCTTCGGCAAGGTCGAACCGGTAGCGCGCGAACGCGGGGTCGTGTGCAACGGCGAGTTCGTGCAGCGCGATCGTGCCGGTCTTGCGGGCGACGTAGCCGGCCAGCGACGCCAGGATCGGCCGCGCCAGTTCCGTCGTCGGCACGGTGCGGCCCTTCGCCGTGGCGGCCACGAGATCGAACCAGACGCGGTGGTCGAACAGGTCTTCGTGGAAGTCGAACGGCATCACGTCGTCGGCCGGATCGACGTGCCACCGGGTCGGCTCGGCGTCGACCGTGT
>JAEUHV010000523.1 GCA_016794485.1 Planctomycetota bacterium | reverse complement strand
CCCTTGGCCGACAGGATGATGACCGGGATCTCCCGCCCGGTCTCGCGCAGGTGGCGCAGCACCTCGAGGCCCGGCATGCCCGGCAGCATCAGGTCGAGCAGCACCAGCGAGGCCTGCCCTTCCTTCGCGCGCCGCAGTCCTTCCCGGCCGTCGGCGGCGGTGAGCACCTTGAAGCCCTCGAGTTCGAGGTTGTGCTGCAAGCCGTTCCGCAGGTCCGGTTCGTCTTCGATGACGAGGATGTGGGTCTCGGTCAGGTTGGTCATGGGGTTGTGGCCGGGTTGGAGGGCCCGGGCAGAGGGGGTTCTGTCGGATGCGAGCCGGGCGGGACCTGGCCGCCGGCGATCGGCAGTTCGAGCCGCATCACCGTGCCACCGCCGTCGCGCGGCAAGGCACGGATGTCGCCGCCGTGGGCGCGCGCGAAGTGGCGCACGAGGCTGAGGCCGAGGCCTGCACCGCGGACCTCGCCGGAGTTGCTGGCGCGGTAGAAGCCGTCGAACACGCGTTCGTGCTCGCCGTTTGGGATGCCGCGGCCGCGGTCGCGCACTTCGACCACGGCGCGGTCGCCGGCACGTTGCAGCACGAGGTCGACCTCGTGCTCCGCATCGCCGTCGGGCCCGTACTTCGCGGCATTCTCGAGCAGGTTCACGATGGCGCTTTCGCAGGCGTTGGCGTCGCAGTCGACGAGCACGTCGAGCGGCAGCGAGTCGATCAGCAGCACGCCGCGCGATTCCAGGTGGGGCGCGTAGGTCTCGGCGACCTTGCGCAGCAGCTCGCCGAGGTCGATCGGGGCACGTGCGTAGCTGAGCGTGCCGGCCTGCTGGCGCGAGAAGTCGAGGATGCGCTGGATCAGCGTCGTCAGCCGCTCGGCCTCGCGCGCGATGATGCCGCCGAACTCGGCCACCTGGCGCGCGTCCTTGGCGCGGCCCATGCCCAGCGTCTCGCCGTACATGCGGACCAGGGCGAGCGGCGTCTTCAGTTCGTGCGACACGCGCGACACCAGGTCGACCTTGAGGTTGGCGAGCTCGGCTTCGCGCGAGACCGAACGCCACGACCACAGCGCACCGCCGAGTGCCGTGGCGAACACGAACAGCAGCAGCACCGTGCGCGACTTCTGGCTCGCGTCGACGTTGGCCAGGAATGCCACCGGGTCGGCGGGATGCGCCGCCAGCTTGAGTCCGTCGATCTCCGCGGTCGGCGGTTGGTAGCCCTCGGGCAGGTTCGGCACCTGCACCTGCAGCCGATCGTCCGGGTCGAGCACCGCCAGCGTGAACGTGCCGCCGAGGGCGAACTGCTGGAACAACGGCCCGAGGATCGTGCGCACGTCGAACTGCAGCCCGACCGACCGGCAACCGAGTTCGGCTTGTTCGGCGGCGGTCGCCGGCCGCACGCACACGACCACCAGTTCACCGTGCAGCGTGTCGATCCGCCGCAGCAGGGAGGGCTCGGGTTCGCCGCCGGCGCGGCCGCGGCGGCGCTGCAGGAACGGCCGCAGCAACAACTCGTAGCCGTCGGCGAACGTGCGGATCGAAGCGCGCACGTGTTCTTCGTTCAGCAGGTCGTCGACTTCGGCCCGGTCCGGAACGTCGGGGGGGAACGAGGCTGCCAGATCCTGGGCGACGGCGGACAGGTAGCCGTCGGGATGGCTTTCGAAGCGGTTGGCCGCGATGTCGCGCAGCAGTTGCAGCCGGTCGGCAGGGCCGCCGAGCTCGGCCAGCGCCAGTTCGTTGACGAGGGCCAGCGGCGGCGCGGTCGGGTTGCGGCGCGTGCGCTGCAGCAGGCGCTTCACGAGTTCGAACTGGGTGCGGGCCTTGTCGACGGTGCCGAACTTCTTCTGCGCGGCGCCGAGACGGAAGCGCAGCACCGCTTCGGCTTCGGTGTGTTCGAGCCAGCGCTGGCCCGGGCGGTCGCCGCGCGGTTGCTCGGCCTCGATGCGGCCGAGCACGTGTTCGAGCAGGGCGATCGCCTCCTGCAGGTGGTCGTTCTGCAGCAACAGGTCGGCGGCGGTCAGGGCCGGGCGCCACGCGTTGTTGGACGGCAGGTCGACCCGGCCCGCGACCGTGTAGCTCGGCAGCAGGGGCCAGACCACACCCATCTGGTCGTCGAGCAGCACGATGCCGCGCAGGGCGGCGAACTCGCGGTTGCTCTGCAGGGCCAGGGTGGTGCGCACCGGCCCGTTCTTGTGCAGCACGACTTCGCTGCGGTCGAGCACCGGCTGGACGTAGCGGTCGAGCTGCTGGTCGACCGCCTTCTGCGCACTCTCGACGAACGTGCGGCCCTCGCGGTCGAGCGCGGTCTGGGCCAGCGCACCGGTGCGCTGCAGTTCGCTCCAGCCGAGCACGGTCAGGATCGCAAGCGGCACCAGGAACGTGCCCAACGCGAGCAGGTGACGGTGGCTGAGGCGGGAACGCGCGGTCGACATCAGGCTCGGGCTCGACGCGGGAGCGTAGCTGCCCGCACCGTCGCCCGGTAGCTGCGGGTCGGCGCGGGCCGTTCGGGAACGGCGCCCGCGCGGGCGTCAGCTCACGACTGGATCGTGAAGACGTAGCCGTCGGTCAGCGTCAGCAGCGGGTCCGGGCAGGCGCCCGGAGCCAGGAAGTCGACACCCTGGCTGTAGATCTGCACACCGATCAGGGCCGCATTGTTCGGCAGCGCCAGCGTGTTGACCGGGCCGGGCAGCACGATCAGGTTGTCGTGCACCACGGTGCAGCCGCAGAACGGGAACAGGAACAGCTGGGTGCCGTAGCTGACGAACGGGAGGCCGAGGGGGGTCGTGATCTCGGTGTGCACTTCGGTGCCGATCTGGGCCGTGCCGGTCGCGTTGATGCCGGCGGTGCCGCAGGTCGCCGTGATCTTGGTCAGCGTGCTGGCCGGGGTCAGCAGGCGCACGCCGCGGAACGCGGTGCTGGCGGGAGCCGTCGCGATGACGGTCGCGGTCGAGGCCGCGCCGGTGTCGACGATCGATACGAGCGTGTTGCCGGCCGACGAGGTGCCGAGCGTCGCGAAGAGCGTGGTGACGCCGTCGACGCGCTTGCCGGTGAGGCCGCGGAAGCCGCTCGTGCCGCCGCTCTGGATCGTGTAGGCGACCGACCAGGTGCCGCTGGTCAGCACCCACTTCTGGATGCCGCCGTTGCTGGCCGTCACGCGGTCGTCGGCGACGAACAGCACGGTCGGGCTCTCGAACCAGAAGTCGTAGGCCGACGGGCCGGTCGTGCCGGGCATGCCGGGCAGCAGGGCGCAGACGTTGCCGGAGCCGTTCGGGATGCCGGTGCCGACCTTCGACACGCCGAAGAATCCGGTCGACGACGCGGTGCTGTAGAGCTGGCCGCCGTAGATGCCGAGCACGCGGTTGTTCAGCGGCGTCGGCGAGATCACCAGCGAGGTCGTGGCGCCGAGGCCCGCGACGTAGCGGATGCCTTCGCTGCTGCCCGTCATCCAGAAGTTCTGGCCGTCGGTGCTGGCGACGCTGCGGATGTTGCGCGTCGAGTAGGCGTCCCCGAGGACCGTCGACGTGTCGACGTTGCCGAGCAGGTCGATGCGGCCGATCACGCGGCCGACGGTCGGGTTGGCGCTGGTGGCGACGCCGAGCAGGCCCGGCGCCACGGCATAGCCGCCGAGCACGAGATACTGGCCGTTGTCCGAGACGTTCAGGAAACCTTCCGACGTTGCGGTGCCGCTGTTCGTGAACGGCTGGTTCAGGCCGCTGGCCGCCGTCGGCAGCGCGATCGACTGCACCAGAGTGCCCGACTGGGTGTATTCGTCGACGAAGGTCGGCGTCGAGGCGTTGCTCAACGCGGCAAGGCCGTCACCGACGCGGACGACGTACAGGTTGCCGATCGTGAGCGGCGTCTGCGCGCACAGCGCGGTGGCGAACAGGGTGGTCACCGCGAACGAGCGCAGCGAGACGTGGGCGAGAGTGGGCATCATGGGGTGGAGGTCTCCAAAACGAAGGCGAGCATGCAACACGAAGCCCGGCGACTTGTCGATGGTGCCTGCGGCTGGCTGCGCGGCGCGTTCGCGGTGGTCGATACGGTGTCGCGGATGCGCGATCGGCCGGGCTTGGGGATCACTTTCCACTGCGACGCAGCACGACGGACTCGAGCCAAACCGGGCCGCCGATGCCATCGGCGACGTGCACTTCGAGAGCGTGCACATCGTTGTCCGCGGCCACGTCGAGGGTTGGAGCCGCATCTCCCCTGGCTGCTCCGGCCGTGCGAACCGCGACCCCGGGTCGGCTGGGTTCCAGTGTGAGACTCCACACGCCGCGCGGCAGCGGCAGCGCAACCGACCACGTGCCGGGCCGCGACAGCCGCAGTGCCAGCCCGCCATTTGGCGCCGGGGCTGCAGTGCACGCGGCATCCTGCAGCCAGCCGACCAGGCCGGCGATGTGGCCACCGAGCCGCGCCGCGAGGGCCGGATCGGCCGACGGCTGGTAGCGCCGCGTGATCGGTTCCGGCAACTGCCGCGACGCGAACAGGAACGCCGGCACGCGCACCGTGTCGTCACTGCGCTGCACACCGGCCTTGCCGTCGCGTGCGACCCACAACGGCACGACGAGGTCTTCGCGAACGCCGGGCAGCAGTTCGGCCGCGGGCAGTTCGACGCGCACGCAGTGGTAGCCGCGCAGGAAGCGCGGGTCGTCTTCGTATTCGGCGGCGCTGACCCACACCGGCAGCGGCAGGTGCGGCGGGTTGCTGAACAGCAGCAGGTCCGGGGCGCGGTCCATCACGTAGCGGCCGTTGCCGCGCAGGTGCCCTGGGGGCTTGGGCGTGCCGGGCGCCACGGTCTGCAGCCATTCGGGAAACGGAGTGCGCGCGATGGTGCGGTCGCACAGCCCGAGTTGGTCGAGGCACGGCAGTCCGCTGTAGAACGGCACGGCGCCGGCGGCGTCGACCGCGAGCAGTGGCCGGCTCGCAGCGAACGTGGTGCGCAGCGCTTCGCCGACGGCACGGCCGCGCCATTCCCACACCTCGCCGCGCAGTTCGAGACTCTGCGGATCGGTGCGTGCGAGCCACACGTTGGCGCCGACCCCGACGAGCAGCGCCGCGGCGAGCGCCCACGCGAGTCGACGCCATGCCAGTGCCGAGGTGGCCAGCAACGCGAGCGGCACCACGGCACCGTGCAGCATGCGGCGGCCCGGGAAGTGGTCGCCGCCGATTCCGACCAGGTACAGCGCCCATGCCGCGATCGGCAGCAGCAACAGCAGGGTCGTCGCGCGGAGCGTTCGGACGCACAGGCCGGCGAGTGCCATCGCGATCGCGGGCAACACCAGCCCGAGGTGCGCGTTCGCAGCGCCCAGCACGTAGTCGAGGCCCGCTGGCCACGTCGCCGGATCGAGCTCCGCCTTCACGTGCGCGGTGTTGGGCACGAAGTCGCCGTGGTAGACGAGCCGGAATCCGAGCTGCAGCCCGAACGCGAGCAGCGGCAGCGTCGCGAACCGCAGTGCCGTGCGCAGCGCGGTGCCGAACCCGCACGGCCACGCCGCGAGGGCAATGGCCGTCGCGATGGCCGCGACCCACAGCGGGGCGTCGGGGCGCGTCCAGACGAGCAGCACGAACGGCACGGCGATCGCGGCCCAGATGCGAGCGCTCCAGTCCGCAGGTTGCGGTGCCGCCGCGAACGCGCGCAACACCGCCGTGAAGCCGCAGGCCAGGAAACACAGCACGAAGGGCCCCTCGAGCCCGCCGAACGTCCAGCCGAGCACGACCTGCGTCGACGCGACCAGCAGCGGGGCCACCGCCGCGCGCATCGCCGAGCCGAGGTCGTGCGGTGCGAACGCGCGCGCCAGCGCCACGAACGCGACCATGGTGGCGCAGCCACCGAGTGCCCGCGCCGCGGTGACCAGGTCGAGCCCGCACGCCCCGAGCGCCGCCGTGGCGAGCACCCACAACAGGTTGCTGTACCCTTCGACCCGTTCGCCGTCGGTCCAGGTCAGCCCATCGCCGCCGAGCAGTCGCGCCGCGTAGCGCAGCGAGATGAACGCGTCGTCGCTGAAGAACGCCCCGACGAACCGCGTCTGCACCGCGGCCAGTGCGATGGCAGGCAACGCCGCGACGGCGGTCCAGCTCCACGACGGCTTGTCGGTCGGCGACACGCGGCGGCCTCAGTAGAGCAGCGTGCGGCGCACGCGTTGCCACCAGTCCGGCGGCGGGGCCGCCAGCGCGTCGAGCTGGTCGAGCGGCCGTTCGCCATCGACGAACTCGCGCACTGCCGGGCTGCCGGCCAGGATGTCGATCGGTTGCAGCGTGGCTTCGTACTCGTACGGCGGCTCGCGCCACGCGAACTGGTTGGGCCACAGTTCGCGGATCGCGCGCAGCAGCGTCAGCGTCGTGCGGTACGGCCGGAACGTCTCGGCGTCCGTTGGATGCACGAACAGCCCGCCGCAGGCCTTGCCCTGCCACTTCTGGAACGTGGGCTCGAACTGCACCGCGCGCAGCGCGACCCCGCGCACGTCGTGCGCGGCAGCCAAGGCCAGCAGCTGCCACGGATCGACGAACGGCGCCCCGAACTGCTCGAACGGCGTCGTCGTACCGCGGCCTTCGCTGAGGTTCGTGCCTTCGAGCAGCACCTGGCCCGGATACACCAAGGCACCTTCCCAGCGGGGCAGGTTCGGCGACGGTGGCACCCACGCGCGGCCAAGATCTGGCCACGACATGCTGCGGCGCCAGCCCTGCATCGGCACGGTGCGCACGTCCGCCGACAGGCCCATGACGTCGTTGCACCAGCGCGCCAGCTCGGCCATGGTCAAGCCGTGGCGCATCGGCAGCGGGGCCCTGCCGACGAAGCTCTGCCAGCGCAGGTCGAGAGCCTGGCCTTCGGCGACGAGGCCACCGAGCGGGTTCGGCCGGTCGAGCACGAGCACCGGGATCCCTTTCTGCGCGCACGCCTCCAGGCAGTAGGTCAGCGTCCAGACGTACGTGTAGACGCGAGTGCCGACGTCCTGCAGGTCGACGACGAGCAGGTCGAGGCCGTCGAGCATCGCCTGCGTCGGCTTCCTGGTGTCGCTGTAGAGGCTGTGCACCGGCACGCCGAGCCGCGCGTGGCGCGCGTGGCCGGTCTCGATCATGTTGTCCTGTTCGGTCGACCACAGCCCGTGCTGTGGCCCGAAGATCGCCTTCAGCTTGCCCGGATAGCGCTTGTCGAGCACGTCGGCGGCGTGGCGGAACTGGCGATCGACCGAGGCCTGGTTGCACAAGAGGCCGAACGTGCGCGCCGAACGCAGCACGTCGGGTGGTTGGTTGCAGGCGATCTCGAGACCGAAGTGGATGGCGGCGGGCATGCGTTCGATCTCACTCGTAGAGCAGGAACGGCTTCTTGCGCAACCGGAACAGGTCGAGTTCCTTCGCCCACGTCGCCACGATCGCGTCGGCCGCGGTGCCGGCGAGGATCGCATCGTGCGTCGGCGCGTGTTTGAGCAGCCAGTCGAGTTTCTGCACGTCCCACGCGTCCCGGTGCAGCGCGCGCAGGGCGCACGCGACGTGCATGCCGGTGCGCACCGGCTCGAACGTGGCCCAGTCGGTGACCACGACGTTGACCCCCGAGCAGGCCTCGCCGCGGAACTTGCTCGCGGTCGGGGTGAACGCCACCGGGACGAACGTGACGCCGGGCAGCTTCGCCGCGCGCAGCCGCTTCGCCAGCGCAAGGCCGTCGCACCACGGCGCGCCGAGCACTTCGAACGGAGTGTCGGTGCCGCGTCCGACCGACAGGTTGGTGCCTTCGAGCAGGCCGATGCCCGGGTAGAGCAGCGCCTGGGTCAGCGAACGCATGTTCGGCGACGGGTTGACCCACGGTAGACCGGTTGCGTCCCACAGGTCGGCGCGTTGCCAGCCTTCGCAGCGCACGACGTGCAGGTCGACCTGCAGACCGTCTTCGCCGGCGACCATGCGCGCCAGTTCGCCGGCGGTGAGGCCGTGCCGCAGGGGGATGCGGTGCGCGCCGACGAAGTCCTGGCGGTCCTTCGCCAGCACGGGGCCTTCCGTGCGCACGCCGCCGATCGGGTTCGGTCGGTCGAGCACGACGAAGCGCAGGCCGCGCGCGCCGGCGGCCTCGAGGCAGTTCCGCATCGTCGACAGGTAGGTGTAGAAGCGGCAGCCGATGTCCTGGATGTCGAACACCAGCGTGTCGACGCCGGCGAGCATCGCTTCGGTGGGGACGCGCGTCGCGCCGTAGAGCGAATACACCGGCAGTCCGGTCGCGGTGTCGCGCGTGTCGCCGACCTTCTCGTCGACCTTGCCCTCCCAACCGTGCTCGGGCGAGAACAGCGCGACGAGCGTCACGTCCTCGGCGGCGGCGAGCACGTCGACGGTGCGCCGCCCGTCGGCGGTGCGACCGGTGTGGTTGGTGATCAGGCCGACCTTGCGTCCGCGCAGCTCGGCGCAGCCGCTCGCGGCGAGCACGTCGACGCCGGTGCGCACGTCGGGCGAGGGGGACTGGGCCGTGCCGAGGCACGGCAACAGCAACGTCGCGACGAGAAGGCACCGCATGGGGCGCGGATGCTACCGCGGGCCGGCGGACTGCATCACGTTCGTTCGTTCGCGTCAGGCGCGACGAACCACGACGCCGCGAATCCCACGACGATCGTGCCCGACGAACTGACGATGCCGTGCCACGGCCATGCCAGGGCGAAGGCCTGCACATCGGGCTTCGCCGCGTCGAGGTCGATCAGGGGCAGCACGAACACGATGCCGACGATCGCCGCGAGCCCGCCGCACAGCCCGACCAGCGACGCCGTCGGCGATCGCCGCGGCAGCAGCGCCAGCACGAACAGACCGAGGATCACGCCGGTGGTGATCGTCGCGATCGCGAGCACCTTGCCGACGATCGGGCTGTCGTCGCCGTAGTCGACGATGCCGACGGCGATCTGCAGGCCGCAGAACAGCACCGTGGCGACCTTCGCCGCCCGCAGCGCGAACGGACTGTCCGGGGCGTGCCCGGTGGCCGGCAGCAGGAAGTCGTTCACCAGCGCGCCGGCGGAAGCGGACAGCGAACTCGACAGCGTCGACATCGCCGCCGAGAACAAGGCGCCGAGCACGAGCCCGACGAGCCCGTGCGGCAGGTGGTGCACGATGAAGTCGGCGAAGACGTGGTCGCCCTTCCGGAACGCAGCCTGTGGGGGGTGCTGCGTGTAGAAGGCCGACAGGCCGAGGCCGATCAGCAGGAACAGCGCGAATTGCACCAGCACCAGCGGACCGCTCCACAGCAGTGCCTTCTGCGCGTCGTGTTGCGAGCGGGCCGACAGGAAGCGCTGCACGATCATCTGGTCGACGCCGTGGCTGCCGATCGACAGCACGGCGCCGCCGAGCAGGCCGGCCCAGAACGTGTAGGTGGCACCGAAGTCGAGGCCGAAGTCGAACACCCGGAGGCGACCGGCGGCGGCTGCGCTGTCGACGATCCCGCCGAGACCACCGTCGACGCTGCCGCCGATGACCGCCAGGGCGACGATCGCACCGACCATGTAGACGACGAACTGCAGCACGTCGGTCCACACCACGGCCTTGATGCCGCCGATCACCGTGTAGGCGACGGTGCCCAGGCCCGTGACTGCGACCGACAGCCACAACGACCAGCCGAACATCATCTGCAGCACGACTGCGGTCAGGTACAGCCGCAACCCGTCGGCCAGCGTGCGCGTGGTGAGGAACATGCCGCTCGCCAGCGTTCGCACCGCCGGACCGCTGCGCACGCGCAGCACGTCGTAGGCGGTGAACAGTTCCCCCTTGAAGTACAGCGGTACCAGGAACAGTGCGGCGATGGCGCGGCCGACCAGGTAGCCGAACGGCAGCTGCAGGAAGCGCAGGTCGCCGGTGCCGAACTGGGCCGAGTAGGCGACCGCCGGCACGCTGAGGAAGGTCACGGTGCTGGTTTCGGTCGCGACGATCGACAGCAGCAGCGCCCACCACGGCAGGTCGCGGCCGCCGAGCAGGTAGTCGTTCGCGGTCTTCTGCCCGCGCCCCATCCACAGGCCGAACGCGACCGTGCCGGCCATGTAGATACAGAGGAGGACGAGGTCGAGCGGGGCGATCGACATGCGCCGGCCTTGTAGCCGCGCGTTCCACCCGCGGCCACCGCGAACGTGGCGCGGTCGTCGGCGCCGGTTGGATCGGTAGTGCGGCGTCTGGCGCAATTTCTCGTCATTTCCTGCCCGAATCGAGTGCCGCCAGTCCCCTTTCCGTGGAGGTGACGAGTGCAGGCACCACACGATCGACTGTTCCAGTTCACGTTTCGGCACCCTCGGCTGGCCGCCGGGTGGCTACGGGTCTGTCTTCCAGCGGTATTGGCGGCCGCGGTCGACTGGCCAGGGCTCACGTTGGCCCAAGACCGGCTCGTGGGGCCGCGTCTGCGCCGCAACGACCTCGACGTCGCGCTGCAGGCGCGGTTGCGCGTCGATTCCCGTTCCGTGCGGTTCGTGCTCGAGCACCACAGCGGGTCGTCCGACATCTGGGAGCCGCAACAGTTGCGCTACGTGGTTCTGTTGCGCCGCGTGCTGTGGAAGCACGGCCCAGGCGAGGCAACGTGGGTGGTGCCGGTGGTCCTGCTGCAGCGGCCGCGGGCGGCGCCACCCTCTACCGCCACCGGTGAACTGGATCAGGCGCTCGCCGACCTGCAGCCGCAGCTGCGGGCCGTCGTCTACGAACTCGGCGCCACGACCGAGTCAGACCTGTTGGATCCGCGCCTCCTGCCACTCGCACAGCTGACCCTGCTGTGCCTCGGGCATCTGCCCACGGACGATCCGGCGGCGGCGTTGGCGGCACTGGATCGGTGGGCGACCCCGCTCCGGGCGATGGCCAGCGACGAAGGCCCGCCGCACCCCGACGACGCTCTCGATGCGATCGCGTGTTATGTTCTCGAAGTCACCGAAGTGACCGAGGAGCAGTTGCACATGGCGTTCGCGAAACACCTGGACCACTACGAACCAACGCGCATGACCACCGCCAACAAGCTCCGTCTCGAAGGCCGATTGCAGGGCAGAATGGAAGGCAAGGCCGAGGGCAAGGCCGAGGGCAAGGCCGAAGCCTTGTTGCACCTGCTGCAGCGGCGATTCGGCCCGCTGCCGGCGGCGGCGAGCCAGCGAGTGGCGGCGGCCAGCCTCGCCGAGCTCGACGCCTGGTTCGACACAGTACTCGACGCGCCCTCGCTCGACGCCGTGCTGCGCCGCTGAAGCGGATGCCAGTGTTGGACTCGCGTTCGGCGCGCCGCTTTGCCAACATGCTCGCGAGGCCCACGCATGAACCGCATCGACCTGTCGTCGCTCACGACCGAGGCCCGGAACCCACGCACCGTCGACCTCGACGCGCTGTCCACCGCCGAACTGGTGGCGGTGATGAACGACGAGGACCGGCTGGTCGGCGAAGCGGTTCGGCACGAACTGCCGCGCATCGCCGCGGCGATCGACGCGATCGCTCAGCGCATGCACAAGGGTGGACGCCTCGTCTACTGCGGGGCCGGCACTTCCGGTCGGCTCGGTGTGCTCGACGCGGTCGAGTGCCCGCCGACGTTCTCGGCCTCGCCCGAACAGGTCGTGGGCCTGATCGCCGGCGGGCCGGGCGCGTTCGTCAAAGCAGTCGAAGGTGCCGAGGACAACGAGGCACTCGGGGCCGCCGATCTGCGCGCGATCGGGCTTTCGGCGAAAGACTGCGTCGTCGGCATCGCCGCCAGCGGCCGTACGCCGTACGTGGTCGGTGCCCTGCAGGCCGCGCGCGCGACCGGAGCGTGCACCATCGCGGTCGTGTGCAACCGCGGCAGTGCCGTCGCCAACGCCGCCGAGCTGCCGATCGAAGTCGTCACCGGGCCCGAAGTGCTGACCGGCAGCACGCGGCTCAAAGCCGGCACCGCCACGAAGATGGTGTTGAACATGCTCAGCACCGGCGCGTTCGTGCGGTTGCACAAGGTCTACGGCAACCTGATGGTCGACCTGCAGGCGACCAACGACAAGCTGAAGGCTCGCGCCGTGCGCATCGTCGAACAGGCCGCCGGCTGCGCCGCCGCGGTCGCGAAGGAACTGCTGGCGGGTTGCGACGGCGAAGTGAAGGCGGCGATCGTCGCGCACAAGAGGAAGGTCGCCGCGCACGTCGCCCGCACCCTGCTGTTCACCCACGACGGCAGCGTGCGCGCCGCGCTGGCGGCGCCGTGAGCGACCACGCCGCGGTGCCGGCCCCGTCGCGGTGGCTCGGGCTGGACAC
The DNA here is from genome assembly GCA_016794485.1 of Planctomycetota bacterium. GTDB lineage: Bacteria > Planctomycetota > UBA1135 > UBA1135 > UBA2386 > UBA2386. The sequence goes on along the minus strand of JAEUHV010000523.1, from coordinate 22,388 downwards.
GCTGCGCGGCCTCACGATCGCGGCGATGATCCTGGTGAACAACCCTGGCCGCTGGGGTTCGAAGTACCAGTACGAACCGCTGCGCCACGCCGACTGGCACGGCTGTACGCCGACCGACCTGGTGTTCCCGACGTTCCTGTTCTGTGCCGGGGTCGCGATCGTGCCGGCTCTGGCGCGCAAGGTCGAAGCCGGAGCGCCGCGTGGTCCGCTGGTCGCGGCGATCGGCCGCCGGGTCCTGTGGCTCGTGCTGCTCGGCATGCTGCCGTCGGTGTTTCCGCTGGTGACGTTCGCCGACGGCAAGGACTGGTTCGCGCCGATGCTCGGCGTGCGCTTCCCCGGCGTCCTGCAGCGCATAGGCATCTGCTACGGGCTTGCGGCGCTGCTGTTCCTGTTCACCTCGGCGCGCACGCAGCGCAACGTGCTGCTCGGCTGCCTGTTCGGCCATTGGCTCGTGAGCACGTGCGTGCCGGTGCCGGGGCATGGCATGCCGAACCTCGACGAGCCGTTGGGCACGCTGCAGGGCTGGCTCGACCGCACGTTGTTCGGCGAGCACATCTGGGTGAAGGGCAAGTACGACCCGGAAGGCCTGCTCGGCACGATGACCGCACTGGCGACCGCGTTGTTCGGCGTGCAGGTCGGCCGTTTCCTGCGCGCGAACGTGGACCCGGCGGCCCGCGTCGCGGGGCTGTTGCGATGGGGCGTGCTGTGGCTGCTGGCGGGGGCGGTGTGGAGCTGGTTCCTGCCGCTCAACAAGCCGCTGTGGACCGCGAGCTACGCGGTGTGGACCGCCGGCGTCGCGACCTGCGGGCTCGGCCTGTGCGTGTGGGCGTTCGAGCAGAAGGCGTGGACGAAGTGGGCGCATCCGCTGCAGGTCTACGGCGTGAACGCGCTGCTGGTCTTCGTCGGCAGTGCGCTGCTCGGCCGCATCGTCGGCTCGCTGGTCACGGTGGTGCAGGACGGCAAGCAGGTCCCGGTGAAGGAGTGGTTCTTCGCCAACTGCCTGCTCGAACCGATCGGCGACCCGAAGCTGGCGTCGCTTGCTTTCGGCCTCGTCTGGATCCTCGGCTGGTACGCGGTGCTCGCGGTCCTGTTCCGGCGCGGGCTCGTGTGGAAGGTCTGACCGCCCGCTGCCGTCGGCGCCGAGCTACTCGAGCCTGCCCATGCGGCCCGACTGGAAGTCGTCGACCGCCTGGCGGATCTCGGGCCACGTGTTCATCACGAACGGGCCGTGGCCGACCACCGGCTCGTCGATCGGTTCGCCACCGAGCACGAGCACGCGCGCGTCGCCGCCCTTCGCCTGCAGCACCAGCTTCGTGCCGAACCGGTCGAGCACGGCGAGCGCGTTCGCCGGCACGACGTCCTCGCCCGCGACCACGACTTCGCCGCGCGTGACCAGCAGCAGCGTGGTGTGGCCCTGGCGGAACGGCAGCACCGTCGGCCGACCGGCGCGCAAGGTCACGTCCCAGAGCTCCACCGGCGTCACGGTGCGCGCCGGGCCGGTGGCGCCGAGCAACGTGCCGGCGACCACGCGCGCACTGCCAGCTTCGCCGGGCAGTGCCACGGTGGGGATCGCGTCGGCGCGCAGGTCCTGGTAGCTCGGCGGCGTCATCTTCGCTCGGGCCGGCAGGTTGACCCACAGCTGCACCATCTCGAGCACGCCGCCGTCGCTCGTGAAGCGGTCGCTGTGCAGTTCCTCGTGCACGACGCCGCGCGCCGCGGTCATCCATTGCACGTCGCCCGGGCCGATCGTTCCGCCGTGGCCGGCCGAGTCGCGGTGGGCGATCTCGCCTTGCAGCGCCAACGTCACGGTCGCAAATCCACGGTGTGGATGCGGGCCGACGCCGCGCGGCTTCGTGCCCTTGGCGAACGTGTTCGGCGCCGCGTAGTCGAGCAGCAGGAACGGGCTGAACGGCAGCGGTTCCGCGTACGAGAAGAACGTGCGCACCGGGAACCCGTCGCCGACCCAGTGCATGGCCTGGCCGTGCCGAAGCTGCTGCACGCGTTTCATGGGCGACGTCTGTAGGACGGGATTCCGCCGGTGCCAAACCGGGTCAGTCGGGCAGCACCCGCAGGCCGCCGGGGTCCTTCTTGATGCGGCGCCACAGCTCCGGTTGGGCACGCTTCGTGACCGTGCAGGGCCGCAGGCCGTCGGCGCTGCACGCGAGGCGGCGAGCGTCGAACTTCGACACCTCGGCGCGGCCGAGCAGTCGGTGCAGTGGCATGGCGACCGCCGTGGGTTCGGTCGCCAGGGCCAGGAACGAATACGGCAACGCGCGCAGGTCGATGCCGAGTTCGCGCGCGGCCTTCACCCAGTCGCCGGTGGTGAACACCTCGGGCGGCGGCTCGGCGAAGAAGTGGCACCAGTCGTGGTCGTTCGCCAACGTCGGGCACTTCCCGGCGTGCGGGCACGGCGCGATCGGGTGCAGCGGACCGAGCAGCGTGTCGCGCACGGTCGCCAAAGCACGGGCGGCGGTGCGGCTGCCGGGTTCTACCCACAGCACGACGCGCGCGCGGCGGGCGAGCGCCAGAAGGGCCGTGCGGCCGGACTCGTCCAGTTCGCCGAGCACATGGCTCACCAGCAGCACGTCGAACTCGGCGCCGTCGGCGCCGGGGTTGGTCACGGCGCGCACCTTCGCCTTCGGATGTTCGCCGCGCAGGCGCTTCACCGCGAAGTTGCGGGCGCGGGCGGAACGGTCGTGGCACAGCACCTCGCTCGCGGCGAAACGGTGCAGGAAGCGGCGCGCGGCGATGCCGGTGCCGCAGCCGAAGTCGAGCACGGTTGCGTGGGCCGGGATCACGAGGCCGCGGTCGGCCGCTTCGGCCAGGGCGGCGTCCCACTTCCAGCCGATGCGCGCCGCCGGGATGGCGTCGTAGGCGACGAGGTCGAGGTCGTCGCGCCAGTAGTCGGGCAACGCGATGCCGATGTGGTCGTCTTCGAGGAAGCGCTGGCGCAGGCTGCGCAGGCGGTCGAGCCAACCGGTGGGGAGGTGCATCGGGCACAGCATGCGGATCGGTGCCATGGACTGCATCGGGTCTTTTCGATCACCGATGCGGGGACCTGGGGCCGTGCACACCCCAGGTGTCTTCGGGGGGGCGTGCGATGGGCAGGTGGGAGGCGATCTTGGCCCCATGCGTCAGCGAAGTTGACTTGGGCGACCATCGGAGATGTCGTGACCCGACCGATGCGTGTTTCGCTGACAGACGAACTGCACGCGTTCCTGGACGAGAACTCCGGCAAGGGGACCTTGTTCGCCACTCCGGGGGAGTTCGTCCTCGCGCTCATCCGCGAAAAGAAGGAACGCATGGACGCCGAGTCCCTTCGCCAGGCAATCCTCGCTGGATTCGACGATGCGATCCACGGTCGCACCCTGCCCTTCCGTGGCGACCTTCGCACCATGCTCGGCAAGCATCGAGCGGTCCGCAAGAACTAGCCCAATGCCCGGGACTCGGGCGCAGCCAGTCTCGCGCATGGTCTTGCCGGGCGGCGGTGGCCGCGCCAAAGTCCGGGCCTGCAATGAAGTCGTCCCCGCCCGAGGTCCGGATCCTCGCCAACGCCGCTGCCGCGGTGCCGCTGCTGCTCGACGAAGTCCGCACGCTGCTCACCTCGTCGAAGAGCCCGCTGCTCGGCTTCGCCACCGGCGGAACGTTCACGGCGTTCCTGCAGGCGCTCGGCCACGAACTCGGCGCCGGCCGGATACCCGCGGCGGGCAACCTGCTGGCGACGCACCTCGACGAATACCTCGGCTATGCACCCGACCAGAAGGGCGGCATGGTGCACGAACTCGGCAGCGCCTGCCCGCATCTGCTGGCGATGCTGGCGAAGGGCACGTTCTTCCCGGTGCCACACGACGACGCGCCGGCGTCGCTGCGGGCGCACGAGCAGCGGTTGCAGCGCGCGGGCGGGGTGCAGCTGCAGTTCCTCGGCATCGGACGCAACGGGCACCTCGCGTTCAACGAGCCGGGCACGCCGTTCGACAGCGGCTTCCACGGGACGACGCTGGCGGAGACGACGCGCGAAGACGCGCGGGCGCGGTTCCGGCCGGCGGAGCCGCCGACGCGCGCGGTGACGTCCGGCATCGCGACGATCCTGGCGGCGAAGCGGTTGGTGCTGTGTGCGTTCGGCAAGGCGAAGGCGCCCGCGGTCGCGGCGATGCTGCAGGGGCCGGTGGCGCCAACCTGTCCGGCGAGTGTGGTGCGCACGCACGGCAACGTGCTCGTGCTGCTCGATCGCGAAGCGGCGAGCCTGCTGCAGTCGGGGCTCGTTGGCGCGTGAAGGGGCGCCGAGGAGCAACGTGGCCGGTGCTTCGGCTCGCGTGCGTCCCATGGGTGTGGTTGGCCTTCGTTGGGCCTTCGTGTGGTCCTTCGGCGCGTTCCGCACCTGTGGTGCGACCTGTGCCGTCGGCCAGCAGCGGCGACGCATGGTGGCCGAAAGCACAGTGGCCCAAGGAAGTCGAGGCACCCGTGCCGGTGGACGTGTTCGCGGCGCCGAGAGGATGGGAGCGGGTGGTGTATCCGAGCATTGCCACAGCGTGGGGTGCTGCCAGTCCGGACCTACGGATCGAGAATGGCCACCTGCGCTTCAGACTCAATTTCTCGGCCAAGTCGGCCTCGGAAGATCTCGACGATCTCCCACCGGGACCTGGACCGGTTCACGCCGAGATCCGCTCGCGCCGGAACGTAGTGCAGGCATCACACGACCGCGAAGCCAGGTTCCAAGGCTGGGGTCTACACATGGGCGGTGCCTACTGCAGCCTGATCAGCACGTTCGACTTTCTGCCGGACCACCTGGGCGACCATTGGATTCGCGTTCGCATGAGCGATCGCACGGTTTGGTTTCTGGTTCCCTACGGGTTCGGCTGCGATCCGGCAGCGCGATTCACGGAGGTCGCCGGTGGTTCTGGTCCACCGGCCTTTCCGGACAGACGGGCACCGGAAGACGAAGTAGTCGTGTGGTCCGAAGTGGAGCTGGACCTCGGGTGGCTCGATGCGTCCGGAAAGGTCGCGACCGACGAGCCAAAGGAACTCGAGGACGTTTGGAAGTGGACGGCCGGCAAGACCCACGTCTCCGTCGCGTTCTCGAACCAACCTGGTGGCGAAGGTCGGGTGACGCTGTACCGAGAAGACCATGGATCGCTGCGCCGAACGATGCCGAGGACCACGCTGGCCGTGGCAACTCCAGGAGAAGCGGTCCAGTTCTCGTCGTTCGAGACTTCCGAACTCCATGGCGACTCCATGCGGCGCAGTGATTGGTTTGGCCTCCATCCTCGGACGGTCGAGACGCGGACGTGGGGGCTGCTGCGAGTGACCGTCGAAGAGGCCGCGTTCGAATGGGCGATCCCGGGGAGCCTCTTCACCTGGACCCACGGGAGTCCGCAGTAGGCGCACCGGCGCATCGGCTCGGGCGTTGTCGAGGTACCTGAACAGCGACGAGAGCACCGCTCCGTCGTAGGCTTCGCCGCGTGCGCAGCATCCTCGCCGCCGTTCCCGCCCTCGTCCTGTCGGCCCTGCCGCTGCACGCGCAGGACCCCGCCGCCGAATTGCTCGCCGGACTCTCCGTCCAGGAGAAGGCCGGCCAGTTGTTCATGGCGTGGTCGCTGTCGCGCACCGACGGCAAGGACGGTGCTTCCAACCACGACAAGCTGCTGACCCAGGTGCGCGACGCCGGCCTTGGCGGCGTGATCCTCAGCCTCGGCACCGTCGACGACGCGGCGGCACTCGTGCCGAAGCTCCAGGCCGCCGCGAAGGTCCCGCTGCTGCTCGCCGGCGACTTCGAAGGGGGCGTGTGGTTCCGACTGCAGGGCGCCACCGAACTCGGCAACCAGATGCTGGTCGGCGCCACCGGTTCGGCCGCGCTGGCCGAGGCGATGGGCCGCGTGACCGGGGAGGAAGCCAAGGCGCTCGGCTTCCACTGGGTGTTCGCCCCGGTGCTCGACGTGAACAGCAACCCCCAGAACCCGATCATCAACGTGCGCAGCTTCGGCGAGGACCCGCAGCTCGTCGCTCGTCTCGGCAGCGCATTCGCGCGCGGCGTGCGCAGTGCCGGCCTGCTCGCGTGCGGCAAGCACTTCCCCGGCCACGGCGACGTCGACAGCGATTCGCACCTGGCGCTCGCGACCGTGCCCGGCGACGGCGCGCGGTTGCGTTCGGTCGAGTTGGTGCCGTTCGCGCAGGCGAGCAGGGAAGGTCTCGAGTCGGTGATGACCGGCCATCTCGCCGTGCCGGGCCTCGGCGAAGAACGCGACGTTCCCGCGACGCTGTCGAAGAAGATCCTCGGCGGCGTGTTGCGCGACGAACTCGGCTTCACCGGCCTCGTCGTCACCGACGCGCTCGAGATGAAGGGCGTGCAGAACGCGTTCCCGCCGGCCGAGGTCGCGGTGCGCGCGCTGTTGGCGGGCGCCGACGTGCTGCTGATGCCGCCAGACGCGCTGGCGGCGCGCGCGGCGGTGGTCGACGCGGTGCACAGCGGGCGCGTGCCGATGGCGCGCCTCGACGACGCCGTGCTGCGCATCCTGCGCGCGAAGGCCAAGGTCGGCCTGCTCGCTGGGGGCGGCAAGCTCGCCGTGGACTGGCGCCAGCATCTCGGTACCCGCGAATCGCAGCAGGTCGCCGACCGCATCGCCGAACGCGGCCTCGTGCTGGTGCGCGACCGCGGCGGCCTGCTGCCGCTGCACGCGGATGCCGCGGCCGCACCGCTGCTGGTGACGTTGCTCGACAAGGACGAGGGCGATGGCCAGGCGTTCGCGCAGGTGCTGGCGCCGCTCGGTGGCAAGGCGGTGCGCGCGTCGGGCAGCAGCACGGCGGAACAGGTCGCGGCCCTCGCCGCCGAGGTCGCGGCGGCGAAGTGCGTCGTGTTGGCGTTGCACGCCAAGGTGCGCGAGAGCAGCGGCGGCGTGGCGATGCCGGCGGTGCTGGCGCCGGTGTTCGCGGCGTTGCGCGAAGAGCAGCGGGTCGTCGCGGTGTCGTTCGGCAACCCGTACCTGGTGCAGCAGCTGCCGTTGGTCGACACGTACTTGTGTGCGTTCGTCGCGACGGAGCGGACCGAACGTGCCGCCGCCGCTGCCTTGCGCGGCCAGAGTCCAGTGACGGGGCGCCTGCCGGTCTCGATCCCCGGGGTCGCGGCGGCAGGCAGCGGGGCGTCGATCTACGCCGCGGCGACCGCGGATCCGGAACGCGCCGAACTCGCGGCCGAACTGCCGGCGCGATTGCAGGGGCTGCTCGACCAGGCGATCGCCGACGGGGCGTTCCCGGGGGCGCGGTGCCTCGTGGCGCGGCGCGGTGCGACGTTCGTCGACCTCGCGGTCGGTCGGCTCGGCTACGAAGCCGACGCCCCGGCGGTCGGGCCGGACACGCGCTACGACCTCGCGTCGCTGACCAAGGTGTGCGCGACGACACCGGCGGTGTTGCGGCTCGTCGCCACCGGCAAGTTGTCGCTCGACGATCCGGTGCAGAAGTGGGTGCCCGCGTTCGCCGGCACGGGCAAGGACAAGGTCACCGTGCGCCATCTGCTCGCGCACGACGGCGGCCTGCCGGCGTACGAACGCTACTACCGCACGCTGTCCGGCAAGGCGGCGATCGTCGACGCCGCGGCCAAGGAGGGCCTGATGTACGAGCCCGGCACGGGACCGACCTACAGCGACCTCGGCTTCGTGCTGCTCATGGCGGTGGTGGAGGCGTGCTCCGGCGAACCGTTCGATCGTTTCGTGCAGCGGGAGGTGTGCACCCCGTTCGGCATGCGCGGCGCGTTGTTCGCGCCGACCACCGGCACGCCGGTGGCGGGGGCCGCGCCGACCGAGCGCGACGACGCCCGCGGTGGCATCGTGCGCGGCCTGGTACACGACGAGAACGCGTTCGCGATGGGCGGCATCTCGGGGCACGCCGGATTGTTCGCGACCGGCGCCGACGTGCTCGAGTACGGCGTGACCCTGCTCGGAGGCGGCCGCGGCGTGCTGCCGCGCGAACTGGTCGAACTCGCCACGCGCCCGGCCGGGATCTCGGCCGACCGGTCCCGTGGCCTCGGCTTCCAGATGCTGGCGAGCGGCTGGGCCGGCACGAACGTGCCCGCGGGCACGTTCGGCCACACCGGCTTCACCGGCACGTCGTTGTGGTGCTGCCCGCGCCACGACCTGTGCGTGGTGTTGCTGACCAACCGCGTGCATCCGACGCGGGTCAACAACAAGATCACTGCGGTCCGGCGCGCCGTGCACGACGCGGTGCTGGCGGCGCTGCGGTAGAGTCGCACGCATGAAGATCGGCATCCGCATCGGTTCGTTCCTGCTGGCCGTGCTCGCGGCCGGCGTCGTCATCGGCCAGGACCAGGCGGCTCCCGAGAAGGCGACGAAGAAGACGCGACTGCACGTCATCGGCGCGTCGGTGAGCGGCGGGTTCGAAGACGGACCGCTGACCGGTGGCGAGCAGGGCGAATCGGTCACGATGCAGCACGTGCTCAAGGCCTGGTGCGGCGAGCACGCCCGAGCCAGCACGCACAACCCGCTCGACATGGCCCAGCTGTTCCTCGACGCCGAAGGCAACGGCACGCGCCAGGTCGAGGGTGCGAAGAAGCAGAAGGCGGACGTCGTGGTCGCGGTCGACTTCCTGTTCTGGTTCGCCTACGGCCCGGTGGCCGGCGACGAGGCCGCCGCGCGTTCGGCCAAGTTCGAGAAGGGACTCGCATTGGTTGCGAGCCTCGGTGTGCCGGTGGTGGTCGGCGATCTCGCCGACATGCGCGGGGCCGCGCCGCGCATGCTGCGCGCCTCGTGGGTGCCGAAGAAGGAAGTGCTCGCGAAGCTGAACGAACGGCTCGCCGCGTTCGCGCAGCAGAACCCGAACCTGAAGGTCGTGCCGCTGGCGGCGCTGGTCCGCACGATGAAGGACGAGGGCGTCGACCTGCCGCTCGCGGCCGGCAAGCTGCGCGCGTCGCCCGGGTCGTTGCTGCAGGGCGATCGGCTGCACGCGAACCGGCTCGGCATGGCGTTCCTCGGCTACTCGCTGCAGGACACGCTGGCGGCGCAGTTCCCCGACGGCCATCCGTTGCGCGGCCAGAAGTGGACGCTGGACCAGTTCGTCGACGCGTGCGGGGCAGGTCCAGACGTCGAAGCCTTGCAGGAAGCGGCGACGAAGGCGGCTGCGGCACCCGCGGGCAAGGACAAGGGCGGGGCGAAGTGATGGACACGGCGCCTGCTGCCGAACTCGGCCTCGCATGGCGTAGTGCGATGGTGCGCGCTGCGGCGACGTTGTGGATCCCGGTCCTGGTACCCGTGGTCACCGGCATGCTGCACGAGTGCAGCCACTGCCAGACGACCTACCTGCTGTGCCTGCCGCTCGTGCCGGGCATCGTGGTGCCGGTCTTGTGCAACCTCGACGATGCGTGGTTCTTCGTCGTAGGCGCAGTCGTGACGTTGGCGATGTTCGGGGTCACCGCGTTGCTGCTGCGCGAACTGCCGCGCGGGCTCGGCCACGTGGTGCAGGCGATCGTCGTGCTGTTGATCGCGGCCGAGTCGATCGGCTTCGCCAACGCGTTGCGCGCCTGACGGGTCGGAGCCTCACGGGTGCTTGCGGCCGGAGTGGTCGCGCAGCATGGCCAAGAGGTCGCGTCCGCGGTTGGCTCCGCGTTGCGTGATCGTCGCCACGGCCGCTTCGGCAGTGCGCAGGTCGTCCGCCGAGGCAATCGCGAACAGGGCGGCCAGGTCGATGGAATCCTGAGGCCGCCTGACGTCGTCGGTGGCAAGCAGCTTGAGGGCGATCAAGTGGCCGACGGAAGCGACCGGTGCAGGTCGGACAGGGCCGACTGGAGCAGCTTCTCCATCGTCATGGGCGGGAACGGGGCCAGGTGCCGATGCGTCCTTCGCCGTCGCCATGCTCGGCCCCCGGTCGCGTCCGCAACCATTGGTGCAACTGCTGCTCGATCGCAACCTCGTCGAGGTGTGGGAATCGCCGACGCAGGTTCTCGCGCATCACCTGGCAGCCGTACTCGAACATGCCGAGCGAGATCTGCAGCTTGTCCGCGGGCGAAGCGGTGTTTCCGGCTCGACGGGGGGGCGTGGCACGGCGCCCAGCATACCGGTCGCGCTGCCTCGAGCGAGGGCCGGGAAGCCGGCGAACTCGGTCAGCGCATGGCGAGCCAGCGGGCCCAGCCTTCGAACGAATCGAGGCGCGCCAGCCGGTCGCCGAACTGCGCGCGCTGCCAGCCGGTGAGCGGCGGGTAGGTGGACTTCGCGACCTGTTCGCCGAGCTGCAAGGCACCCTGCCGGTTCTTGTCGAGCAGCAGCAACGCGAGGATGAGCCGCGGTCGCGCGTCGCGCCGTTCCGCCATGCGCGCCGCCTGTTCGGCTTCCTTGACGTGTTCGTTGGCGGCGTCGAGGTTCGCGGGCGACGCGTCGTCGAGCGCGTCGAGGGCGGCCTGCACGTGGTGCTCGAGCAGGAACCGCGCCGCCGAACGTCCGCGTTCGCGTTTCTGGGCCAGTTCGGCGAGCGAGCGGAAATGGCGCGCGAGGCGTACGCGCAGCAGTTCGTGCGGGTCGTCGACCACGGTGGCGATCGCGTCGTCGACGGCGTCTTGCTGCGCCAGGGTGGTGCTCAGCAACACGCGCAGTTCCGGGTTGCGCGGGTCGTGGCGCAGACCTTCCTTGGCCACGTCGCGGGCCTGCTCGAACTTGTTGCCGCGCGCCAGCACTTCGCCCAGTTGCAGCAGCAGCGTCGGATCGAACGGCCGCAACGTCAGCGCGCGCGCGCCGAGGTGGGCGGCCTGCTGCAGGTTGCCTTCCTTCAGCCGCAGCTGCGTCTGCAGCTGCAGCCAGCGCGGTTCGAACGGCATCCACCACGCGGCCGCCTGCAGGTGCGCGATGTCGGCGTCGGCACCGGTCCGCACCTGCGCCTGCCAGCGGGCGGCGTGGTGGTGGCCGACGAGTTGCGACACGCCGAGCCCGACGAGCACGAGGCCGGTGAGCAGGGCCGTTGGCAGCATCCAGCGGCGCGTCACTGCCGGGACGGCCGGGGTGCCGACGAGCAGCAGGGCGACCGCCGCCGCGGGTGCGTTCCACAACGGCGCGCGCACCAACATGAGCAGCAACAGCGCGAACAGCGGCACCAACGCCGCCTTGTCCCTGCGTTCGCGCTGCAGTCCGAACAGCATGCCGGCGAACAGCAGGAGGGCGACGAGGCCGCCGTCGACCAGCAGTTCGAGCCAGTCGTCGTGCGCGGTCCGCACTTCGGTCGCGAACTGGCGGCCGTGGCTCGACGCCTCGATCTCGGCCTGGCTGCGCACCCGCGGGTAGTGCACCGCGAACTGGGCCGGGCCGCGGCCGAAGACCGGCGAGTCGGCCCACAGCTTCGTCGCACCCTTGGCGATCTCGAAGCGTACCGCAAGCGTCGACGTGGCCCGGTCGTGTTCGGCCTGGCGCGCCTGGAAGTCGACCGGTTCGGGCTTCGCCACCGCGGTCGCGAGCACGAGTCCCAGCACGGCGCCGGCCAGTGCGGCAGCCCCGGGCTGCCATGGTCGCTCCTTGCGCCGCAGCAGGAACAGCAACGCGAGACCGACCGGCAGGGCGACCAGCCCCGAACGCGACTGGTTGACGACCAGGTAGGCGCCGCCGAGGCCGAGCGCCGCGAACGCGAGCCAGCGTTGGCGTCCGACGAACGCGGGCCACAGTACGGCGACCGCGCAGGCGCCGACCGCGGTCCACTCGGACGCGACGTTGAGGTTGCCGAACACCGACACCGGTTCGCGTTCGACGCCGTAGCCGCAGACTTCGGCGAGGCCCGCGCGCTGCAGCAGGCCGAACAGCGAGGTCAGCAGCAGCACGGTCGCCAGTGGCGCGGCCGGCCGCGTGCCGGCCACCGCGCCCAGACGCAGCACGACCAGCAGCGCCAGCCAATGCGCGATCCGGAACAGGGCTTCGACGGGCTGGAAGCTGCGGACCTGGTTGGCGGCGCCGAACCAGGCTTCGCCGAGCCACGCGATGCCGCCACAGCCGCAGAGCCCGAGCACGAACGACCAGACGTAGACCTCGCCGCGTACGGCCGGAAGTCGCGGCTGCAGCAGCAGGCATGCACCGGCGAGCACGAGCAGGAGGCCGCGGCGCACCTGTTCGAAGTCGATCCAGAACGGGTCGAACGGCACGACCAGGAGCACGAGCAGCGTCCACACGAGGCCGCGTGGGACGGGCGCGCCGGAGCTGGCTTCCGGGCCGCTCATGCCGGTGCTTGCTTGTCGAACTGCAGGATCGCGTCGACGAAGCCCTGCACCGCGAACGGCTCGAGGTCGTCGATGCCCTCGCCGACGCCGAGGAACTTGACCGGCACCGGCAACACGTCGCGTATGCCGAACAAGGCACCACCCTTCGCGGTGCCGTCCATCTTGGCGAGGATCAAACCGGTGATCGGCGCCGACTTGGTGAACTCGCTGGCCTGGCGGATCGCGTTCTGGCCCGTGGTCGCGTCGAGCACCAGCAGCGTTTCGTGAGGCGCGTCCGGCACCTGCTTCTTGACGACCCGAACGATCTTCTCGAGTTCGGTCATCAGGTTCTTCTGCGTGTGCAGGCGCCCGGCGGTGTCGAGCAGCAGGTAGTCGACCTTGCGCGCGACCGCGGCGCTCACCGCGTCGAATGCGACCGCGGCCGGATCGGCGCCGGTCGCCTGCTTGACGATGGGAATGCCGAGCCGTCCGGCCCACAACGTCAACTGCTCGACGGCCGCGGCACGGAACGTGTCGCCGGCGCCCAGCAGCACCGAGTTGCCCTGTGCCTGCAGGTGCCGGGCCAGCTTGGCGATCGAAGTGGTCTTGCCCGCACCGTTCACTCCGACGATCAGCACGATCGTCGGGTTGCCGGCCGCCTTCGCCAGCTTGCCCTCGCTGCCGGCCAGCATCGCCGCGAGGCGCTGCTTCAGGAACGCCGGCACCTCGGCAGTCTCCTTCACTTCCTTCTTCTTGTAGGCGACCTTGAGGTCCGCGACGACGCGGGTGCCGACCGGGCCCAGATCGCTGTTGTAGAGGATCTCCTCGAGTTCCTCGAGGAACGCCTCGTCGAGCTTGCGCCCGTGGAACAGGCGCGAGAGACCCGCGGTCAGGACGTCGCGCGTCTTCTTGAGCGCGGCCAGCAGCTTGCCGAACACCATGTCGGCGCAGTGTCGTCCATGGACGGGCCGCGGGCAACCGGACGTTGGCGGCTCCGGTTCAGGCCCCGGCTTCGCCGGTGGCCGGTGGCGGCGGGAGCGGCGTCGCCTTTGTCGCAGTGCGCTCGCGTTCCAGGTCGATCCGGATGCGGTCGAGGATCCCGTTCACGAATCCGCCCGAGTTCGCCGTCGAGTACTTCTTGCCCAGTTCGATCGCTTCGTTGATCGCGACCTTCGGCGGCACGTCGGCGCAGAACATGAGTTCGTAGGTGGCCAGACGCAGCACGTTGCGGTCCACGGTCGCCATGCGCGCGAGGTCCCAGTTGCGGGCCACCGCCGCCAGCCGTTGGTCGATCGCGGCACGGTTCTGCAGCGTGCCCTCGACGATGCGCTGCGCGAACTCGACCACGTCGGCGTGCTCGCGACCGTCCTTCTGCTCCTTGCCTTCGTTCGCCTCGTCGGCGCACAGCTGTGCCGTCGTCTTGTCGACCTCTCCCGCGTAGCCTTCGCCACGGACGTCGAACTGGAACAGGACCTGCATGGCGATCTCGCGAGCGCGCGTGCGGCGACGGATGGGAGCGGTCATGGGAAGGAGCGGTTTCCGGGAGAACGGGAAACGAAGGCCCGCAACGTAGCGGTCGCCGCGCGCCGATCAACCCGTGCGTCCCGCCCCGGGACCACCGAGCTTCTGCTGCAGGTCGAGCATCGCCAACGCGGCCATGGCAGCGTCACGTTCGTGCGTGCGGCAACGGTCGAATGCGACGCGGTCGTCGTCGACGGAAGCGAACAACCCTTGCCAGTCCGGTTGGCTGTGCAGCACGTTGACGACCCGATGGGCCAATTGGGCCACACTCGCGGCGCCGATGCGGAACAGCACGACGCCACAATCGGCGGGCAGGCCGCGGCGGAACGCCAACTCGCCGAAGTCCTTGTCGAAGGTCACGAGGATGCACTGCTGTTCCTGGGCGAGGTCGAGCACGGCTTCGTCCGCGCTGCCGGGGGCACTCTCGCGGATCGCCAGCACGTGGTGGCCGTTCGCGCGCAAGGCCAGGATCACCGTGCGCGGAAAGTTCTCGTCGGCAAGAAGACGCATCCGTCAGGCGGGGAGCGGGTAGACCTTCTCGCCGCGCAACAACGCAGCGGCGTAGCCGCAGCAGGCTTGGATGTCCTCGCGTTCGAGTCCGGGATACTCGCCACGGATCTGGTCTTCGGTCCAGCCGCGAGCCAGGAGGTCGAGCACGAAGTCGACGGCAAGGCGGGTGCCCCGGATCACGGGTTTGCCGAGCAGGATCTTCGGGTCGATCGTGATGCGACCGAGCGTCGTCATGGCGCGGCAGTGTAGCAGACGAAGCCGATCAACCCGTGCGTCCCGCCCCGGGACCACCGAGCTTCTGCTGCAGGTCGAGCATCGCCAACGCAGCCATGGCAGCGTCGTGTCCCTTGTTGCCGTGCTCGCCGCCGGCGCGGGCGAGGGCCTGGTCCATCTCGGAGCAGGTCAACACGCCGAAGCCGAGCGGCAGGCCGGTGTCGAGGCCGACGCGCATCGCGCCGTCGGTGACGCCGCGGCAGACGTGTTCGTAGTGGTCGGTGCCGCCTTTCACGACTGCCCCGAGCATCACCATCGCGTCGATCTTCCCGGAGCGCGCCAGCCACAGACACGCAGTCGGCAGTTCGAACGCACCCGGGACCCAGGTGACGGTGATCGCCGTGTCGGCGACCCCGCCGTCGCGCAAGGCCTGCAGTGCACCTTGCAGCAGGCGTTCGGTGACGACTTCGTTGAACCGGGCAACGGCGATGCCGATGCGGCGGCCGACGGCGCGCGGCTCGCCGGCGAGGATGGTGGGCATGCGCGCAGCGTAGGCAACGGGTGCCGGGCGCGCACGCGGTTCAGGTGCGCGACGGCTTCGGCGCGGCGGGGGCCCCGGTCGGCTTCACGAACACCGACGGCTTCACGTACTGGAAGCCGTGTTTCACCGACAGCAGGCTCTCCGACTCGCCGACCACGAGGTGGCCGCCGGGCAGCAGCACGTCGAAGGCGTTCTTCAACACGCGTTCGCGGCTCGGGCCGTCGAAGTAGATCATCACGTTGCGCAGGAACACGAAGTCGAACCGGCGGTTGCCCGGCAGCGGCTCCATCAGGTTGTGGCGCTGGAACGTGACCAGCCGCGCCAGCGTGCGGTCGAACACGAACTCGTCCTTGTCGTTCTTCGTGAAGTACTTCTTCACCAGCTCCGGCGCCGTCTGGGCCAACGCGTAGGCGCGGTAGGCGCCGCGCTTCGCTTCTTCGAGCACTTGCGTCGACAGATCGGTGCCGAGCACCTCGATCGGCGTGCTCGCGAACGCGGCGCCGAGCGCCTGCTGCAGCACGATCAGCATGGTGAACGCTTCCGCGCCGGTCGACGCGGCGGCGGACCACAGCCGCAGCGGTTCCTTGCGTCGGGCCGGGTCGGCCTGGCGTTGTTCGACCGCCTGGCGGAAGAAGTCCCAGTGCCGCTGGCAGCGGAAGAAGTAGGTTTCGTTGGTGGTGATCGAGTCGAGGAACGCCTGCGTCTCGGCTGCCTCCGTCGGCTGCTGCAAGCGGGCGAGGTAGGAGTCGTAGGTCGGGGTGCCGGTGGCGCGCAGGCGCTTCTTGATCCGGTTGCTGAGCAACTCCAGCTTCTCGGCCGGATAGTGGATGCCCGCGATCTTGTAGATCAGATCGTGGTAGCGCTGGAATTCCTCGCGGCTCAGGTCCCGTTCCATCGCTGTCCTGATCGGCTGCCGCGGCACGTGGACTGTGCCTGGACGCCGCCAACCCGGTGTGGCCGGTGGCATCGCCGGGTTGGCACTTCCTTGCGCGGTGGTCGTCGCCCACGATGGCGCCCGGATGCACCCCGCCCTGTTCTGGCTCTCGTTGTCCGTGACCGTCCTGCTGTTGGTCGGGTCATTGGTGACCGGCCTCCGGCGCCGCCGCCGCCTGCACCTGTGGCTAGGCCCTCTGACGATCGCGATGCTGGTGGTCACGGTGCTGGCCACCGAGCAGCTGGTGCGCGCCTACGACTTTCCCGCGGACGTGAAGGCGATCCACATGCCGTGCGCCAAGGCCGGTGGGCTGTTGGCGTTGCCGGTCGTCGTCACCGGGCTGTGGCTGTGGCGCAGCGAGCGTGGACGACGGTGGCACCGCGTCGCGGTCTGGCTGTGGTTGTGCAGCGTGCTGGTCGCGACCGGGACCGGCGTCTGGATGTTCGCGCACGGCACCCTGAAGGCCTGAGCGGGCGCGGCCCCGGCGCCGTCGGTCAGTGGCCGAACAGCAGCTGCAGGCCTTGCGATGCGGCCCAGCCGGCCCCGCTGGCTCCAGGGTCGTTGGGGACCCACGCCTGCACGTAGAACGAGAACCCGCGCAGCGCCGGCTCGTCGGGCAGTGGGATCACGGCCGAGAAGTACCCGGTCGGGTCGGTCGGGATCGGGCCGCCGGTGAAGGCCGCGACCAGCATCGTGCCGCCGTCGAACGGCGTCGCCGACGGCGCATCGCCGATCAGCAGCAGGGCCGGTGCGTTCGGCAGCGCGTTGCCCAGCGTCAGCGCGAAGGTCGAACCGAGCACGGGGGGCGCCGCTGCCAGCACGGGCACGCCGGCCTGGCCGGGCTTGCCGACGCCGTACGGAATCGACTGTGCCTGGAAGGCGGTGCCGGCGATGGCGAACGATGCGTCGCTGCCGTCGCTGCCGGTGTTGCCCTGGGCGTCGCGCGCGACCACGCGCAGCTTCGCCTGCGGTGCGTAGAGGTTCGGCACGGTCCAGGTGTAGCTGCCGGTGTGCGGCAGGTTCTGTGCGATCGGGTAGACGAACGACGCGCCGCCGTTCACCGACAGCCACAGGTCCACCCCGGTGACGCCGATGTCGTCGTCGGCGAGCCACTCGACGGTCGCCGTGGCGCCGGGCTGCAACGGCAGGCCACCGCCGTTCGGCGTCTTCAGGTAGGCGGTGGGGATCGCGCCGCCGCGCGGGGCGGGCACGTGCATCACGATGCAGTGCATCACGCCGGCCGAAGTCACCAGCGCCTGGCAGTTGACCGGGACCACCGTCTTGCCGGGCAGTGCGGCCTGCCAGGCCGCGAGCGCCGGTGCGTTGTGCGGGCTGACGGTCGTGTTGGTGTAGCTCGGCACCAAGGCGACGCCGTTGCACAGCACCATGTTGCAGTACGTGTAGTGCACGCTGCTCACCGAACGGGCCGGCACGCGGTTCACCGTCCAGCCGGCGGCCTGCAGCGCCGCAGCGGTGCTGTCGCAGACCACGTCCTGCGTCGAACCGGCGTTGTTCGGCCAGTCGCTGACCATCGCCTGGCGATCGCCGTAGACCTGCATCCACATGTCGATGTGCTGCGTGCTGTCGACGGTGGTCGGGAACGGCGTGCGCAGCGTCACGTCGAGGTTCTGGTAGTCGAGCCAGTGCTGGCGGATCTGCGTCTGGGTCAGCGTCGGATTCTCGTTCGCGATCAGCAGCGTCGCTTCGCCGTGGTCCAGCGCGTCGAGGTGGAAGTTGCCGCCGCCGTGCACGAGCGGGATGCCGTAGACGCGGTGGCCCTTCAGCGCGCCGAAGTGCAGCGGCATCACGTCGTCGTTCGGTCGCGGCCGGTTGTAGGTGTGGTCGACGATCGCGCGGCAGTCGCCTTCGAACACGTAGCGCGGGCCGTAGTCGCGGATCCAGATCGAGTCGGTGGTGGCGACCAGGGTCTGCACGCGCGCCATGTTGCAGCCGGCGGCGGCGAGCGTGTTGGTCGCCGTGGTCGCCTCGGCGGCACTGTCGCAGTAGACGAACACCTTGGCGGCACCGGTGGTGGTCGCGTGCAGCGCGATCTGCTGCACCACGCCGAGCTGGCCCGCGGTGCCTTCCCAGGCGAGGCAGAGTCCTTCCATCGGCTCGTACTCGGCGGCGCAGTGCACGGGGCCGGTCGGCGGCGGGGTCACCGCGTCGCCCGCGTCGAGCGGATGGTTCACGAGCCACGCGGCCTCGACCGCCGTGAGAGCGCGGGGGATGTCGGCGCCTTCGGGGTACTGCTGTTGGGCGACGAGGGCGGCGGCGGACGCGACGAAGGCGAGCGGGGTGCGCATGGGACTGTTCGGGGCGGGTCCAGCATGCGCCCGGTCACGGGCCTGTCAACGCCGCCCGGGCCGCGCCCGGTGCGGGATCGCGGCCCGTGCTTTGGGTAGAACATCCGACGATGTCGCGCCTTCTCGCCGCCATGGCCCTGTTCGCCGCTTCCGCGTTCCCCCAGGCCAAGCAGCCGGAGACCCCGGCCGAGCTCGAAGCGCTGTGGCAGCTCGCGACTCCCGCCGAACGGCTCGCGGTCGAGTACCTGGTGCGCCACATGCCGCCGGCCGACCGGGCCGGGTTGTCGACCGCGTTCCTGTTGCAGAACGTGCGCGAGGCACTGGCTGCGCGCGACGCGGTGGCGTGGGGCAAGGACCTGCCGCAGGATCTGTTCTTCGGCTACGTGCTGCCGTACGCGCAGGCCAACGAGAAGCGCGAAGACTGGCGCACCGACTTCAGGGCGCGCTTCCTGCCGACGGTGCTCGACTGCAAGACGCCGGGCGAGGCGGCGAAGAAGCTCAACGAGACGATCTTCAACGCCTTGAACGTGCACTACTCGACCGGCCGTGCGCGCGCCGACCAGGCGCCGAGCGAGTCGATTGCGCAGGGCAAGGCGAGCTGCACCGGCTTGTCGATCGTGCTCGCCGACGCATGCCGCGCGTGCTGCGTGCCGGCGCGGCTCGTCTCGGTGCAGTGGCCGCACAAGGCGGGCAACCACACGTGGGTCGAAGTCTGGGACGGTGCGGCGTGGCGGTTCGTCGGCGCCGCCGAACCCGACCCGCAGGGCCTCGACCGCGGCTGGTTCGTCGGCGACGCGCAGCAGTGCGCCGCTGCGACCGATCCGAAGCACCGCGTGTGGGCGGTGTCGTTCGCGCCCACCGGCCAGCGTTTCGCCGCCGGGTGGGGGCGCGGCATCGAACTGCACGGCACCGACGAGTCGGCGCGCTACGCGGCGAAGACGGCGCCGCAGGATCCGGCGGTCGGCGTCGACGACGGCACCGCCGCGCTGCGGGCGCAGTGCGAACGCTTCTTCTTCGCCGACGCGGCGCGGCAGGCGACGTTCGAGTTCGACCGCAACCTCGACGCGGCGCTGGCGACGAAGGAGTTCGACGGCAAGGCGCGCGCGATCGCGTTTGCAGCGTGGTGCGCCGCCGAGAAGAAGGCGCTGCAGGCCGACTTCGCCGCCGGGATCGCCAAGGCGGGCGACAAGACGAGCCCGTTCACGGTGAAGCAGGTCGGCGAACGGCCCGCGAGCGGCCGCTGGCCGCTGGTGATCGCGATGCACGGCGGCGGCAACGCGCCGAAGGAGCTCAACGACTCGCAGTGGCAGCACATGCAGATCTACTACAAGGACCACCCGGAGGCGGGCGGCTACCTGTCCTGCGCGCTGCGGGCGCCGACCGACGAGTGGAACGGCTTCTACACCGACTACTTCTACCCGGTGCTCGAACGGCTGATCCGCCAGTTCGTCGCCTGCGCCGACGTCGATCCCGACCGCGTCGTGGCGCTCGGCTACAGCCACGGCGGCTACGGCGCGTTCGCGATCGGGCCGAAGCTGCCGCATCGTTTCGCCGCGGTGCACGCCAGTGCCGCCGCGCCGACCGATGGCGAGACGTCGCCGGTCGGCCTGCATTCGCTGCCGTTCACGTGGATGGTCGGCGGCCGCGACACCGCGTATGGCCGGCGCGAACGCTGCGAGAAGTTCGACGTGCTGCTCACCGGCTTGAAGCAGGCGCACCCCGGGCTCTACCCGGCGGCGTTCACGCTGGTGGAGAAGAACGGGCACACCGGGCTGCCCGACCGCGACCTCCTCGCGCAGTTGGTGCCGAAGGTGCGCACGGCGACGCCGTCGGCGCTGTTCTGGGAGCAGACCGACGGCACGGTGCGCGACCACTACTGGCTGCGCACCACGACGCCCAAGCGCGGCGCCCGCGTCGACGCGAACCTGACCGGCCAGAAGCTGATGGTCACCACGCAGGGCGCCACCGGGCTCGAGGTGCTGCTCGACGCGCGGCTGTGCGACCTCGGCAAGGAACTCGAGGTCGTCGTCGACGGGGCTGCGCGCAAGGTCACGCCGCAACCGTCGCTGCGCGTCCTGTGCAGCACGCTGCGCGACCGCGGCGACGGATCGCTCGCGGCCAGCGTCGTGCTGCCGCTGCCCTGATCAGCGGTCGCCCGGGCCGCGCGACGGGCCCGGCTTGCCGGCGGCGCCGCGGCTGGGCGGTGGTTGTTCGCGCGGGGCGGGTGTGTGGGCCTTCTCGCGCGTTCCGGCGGGGGCCACCGCGCCCTCCGTTCGGGCTTCGTCGCGGCGGTCGTCGCGCCGGTCGACTCGCCGCACCTGCTGCCGCGCGTCGGCGGGGCCGGGTGTGACGACCACGTCGTCGCCGTCGAGCGTCTGCGCCAGTTCCTGCAGCTTGGCTTCGACGAGCTTGCGCAGGGTTTCGCGTTCGGCGGCGTCCAGCGCACCGTCGTCGTTGGCGTCGGCCTGCTCGAACATCTCGAGCTTCAGCTCGGGGTGGGCGTCGAGGTAGGCCTTGGCCTGGTCGCGCGGCGTCGGCACGTTCGGCGTCGTGGCCGGTTTGGCGTTCGTCGGCTTGGTCGTCGTCGGGGCTGCGGTCGTGGTGCCCTGGCGCTGCGATTCCTGCGCGGTGCCGAGAGCGAGAAGGGCGGCCGCCACGGCGGCGGTCCGCAGGATCGTCGGGATCATGGGCCTCTGTCGGTTCTGACCAGCACCCGATCGGACGGCGAACGGCGCTCCTGAGCCCAGGCGTGGCGTCGTTTCCCGAACTGGAACGCCTGCGGCCCGCAGTCGCGTTGCCGTGGCTGCCTGCGCGGGTTCACGTCGCGCGCAGGAACGCGACCACCCGGTCGAACGCGGCGGCGCTCTCCAGCAGCAGGCTGTGCCCCGCGGTCGGCAAGCACTCGTGCTCGGCTCCGTGGATGCGCGCAGCCGTCGCGGCGACGTCGGCCGGCAGCGTCAGCGTGTCCTCGCCGCCCGACAGGCACAGCGTCGGGCACTGCACGAGGCCGCACAGGGCGGCACCGTCGAAGTCCTGCAGGGCACGCGCCTGCGCCTGCATGAACACCAGCGACTCCGGGCTCGGCTTCGTCGCGCGCACGATGTCGTCGACCACCGACGGCTTCTCGCGCAGGAACGTGTCGCCGAACAGGAACGGCGCGGTCAGGTCGCCGAGCCAGCGCCCGTCGCCCTGCGAAGCGAGCAGTTCGAACCAGCGGTAGATGCGTTTGCTGCGCGCGGTGCGCAGCGCCGAACTGCACAGCAGCACCAGCCGGTGCGCGTGCGGGCTGCCGGTCGCCGCGGCCTGCAGCGCCACCTTGCCGCCGAGCGAAGTTCCGACCAGGGCCACCGGCGGCGGCAACGTGGCTGCGACCGCGAGCACGTCGGCGGCCGCCTCGGCGAAGTCGTAGACGCCGCCCGGCAGCGGTGGTCCCGGTGGCAGGCCGACCGGATCGACCGCGGCGCAGGTGAAACCATGGCGAGCGAAGCGCCGCGGCAAGGTGCCGAACAGGCGGGCGCCCGCGCCGAGTCCCGGCACCAGCACGACGCCGGGACCGGTCCCTTCCTGCACCCAGGTGATGGTTCGTCCGGAACGCGCGACGGTCGGCATCGCGCGCAGTCTAGCGACAGGCTCGGCGTGGCACGGAATGTGAATTCGACGGGGGAACCGCCCCGGTATCGATCATGGACACGCACGCTTCGATCTCGACTTCAGCCTCGCGCATCCTGCTCGTCGAAGACGAGCCGACCATCGCCGTGACGCTCGGCGACGACTTGGAGTGCAGCGGTTTCGACGTCGTTCGCGTGGGGAACGGTGCTGAGGCGATCCGCCTGTTGCAGCGGGAACGCTTCGCTGCCGTCGTCACCGACGTTCGCCTGCCCGGTGCCGATGGCATCGCCGTGCTGCGCGCCGCCAAGGCGAACGCGGCGCCGATGCCGGTGCTGGTCGTGTCGGCGAACTGGGCCACGCTGGCCGTGGCTGGTGTGCACGGGGCCGACGGGTTCCTGGCCAAACCGTTCGGCAACGAACTGGTCGTCGAGTGGCTGCGGGCGCGCTGCTGCCGACGGTGGTCCGCCTGAATGTGCGCATGCGGTGACGCTGCGTTCCGGCTGCGAAACGACAGCCGGAGGGCGTCGCATCCGAGTGCGTGACGACAATCCAGGTACAACGCCAGCACCCATGCACCGAAGCTTG
>JAEUHV010000505.1 GCA_016794485.1 Planctomycetota bacterium | reverse complement strand
GTGCTCGCCGCCGGCGGCACTGGCCGCAAGCTGGTCGGCCTGACCAGCACCAGCAAGCGCTGCCCGCGCCAGGGCTACCCGCTGGTCGCCAACGGCACGCAGATCGGCCACGTCTGCTCGGGCAACATCTCGCCGACGTTGGACACGAACATCGCCACGGCCTACGTTCGCAACGAGTTCGCCGCCCCTGGAACCGCTCTCGAGTTCCTGGTGCGCGACAAGGCCGAACCTGCTGTGGTCTGCCCGCTGCCGTTCTACAAGCGCGCCCGCTGAGCCGGACCCCGACAACCAACCAGACTCCTCCCATGCGTCCCACCGATTGCAGTTATCTGAAGAGCCACGAGTGGTGCAAGATCGAGAACGGCACGGCCACGATCGGCATCACGGACTTCGCCGTTTCGCACCTCAGCGACCTCGTCTTCCTCGACCTGCCGCGCAAGGGCGCGTCGGTCACGGTCGGCGAAGGCTTCGGCGAGATCGAGTCGGTCAAGGCCGTCAGCAGCCTCTATTCGCCGGTCAGCGGTGAAGTCGTCGACGTGAACAAGGACCTGCCCGACAACCTCGAGTGGCTGGCGCAGGAGCCGTTCAAGAAGGCGTGGATGATCAAGGTCAAGGTGACGGCCAAGTCGCCCGACCTGATGACCGCCGCAGCCTACGACGCCCACTGCAAGGCCGAAGGGTGAACCGCTCCGCCCGCACCGCGGGCGGATTGCGGGTGATCCGCGACGACCCTGGCCCCGCCGCCTGGAACATGGCGGTCGACGAGGCCCTATTGTCGCATGCGGAGGTCCCCACCCTGCGGCTGTACGGGTGGACACCCCATGCCGTGTCGCTCGGTTGGTTCCAGCGCGCCGCCGACTTCGCGGACCTCCCGCCCGGAACCCCGATCGTGCGCCGATTGACCGGCGGCGGTGCCATCCACCACGGCGACGAGATCACCTTCGCGCTGTGCGTCGATGCGGAGCTGTTGCCGCGTGAAGTGGACGCCAGCTACCACCTCCTGCACGACGCCGCGATCGCCGCGTTGCGCGAACACGGCATCGCCAGCGAACGGCTCACCGGCGGCGACCTGCCGACCGCGCGGCCGACCGAGAAATGGTGTTTCCGCACGCCGGGTCGCGACGACGTGGTGACGCCGGCCGGCAAACTGCTCGGCTCGGCGCAGCGCCGGATCGCGAAACCGCGCGCGCGGGTGCTGCACCACGGCTCCCTGGTGCTGCAGCGGCCGACGTTGACGCCGTTCGTCGCCGCCGTTGCCGACACGGCGACCGACCCGAGCACGGCCGCGAGGGTGCGTGAGGCCCTGATCGCGAACTTCGCGCAGGCCCTCGGACTGCCGATGCACGCCGGCACGTTGACCGCAACCGAACACGCCGCGGCCGAACGGCTGCGCCGCGAACGCTACGAGGACCCCGGGTTCCTGCGCGCGCGCTGACGGAGGGCCGCGTAGGCTCTCGCCCGATGTCGCTGGATGCCCTGCTCGCCCGTCCGGGCCTGCCCGCCTCCTTTCGCCTGCTGGTCCTCGCCGCCGTCGCGATCTGGCGCGGCGACTGGCCGCGGTTGCAGGCCTGCGCCGAATCGGCCCGTGGCCGCGGCGACGCGCGCGCCGACTTCGAGGAGACGCTGCTGCAGGCGGTGCTGTTCTGCGGCTTCCCACGGGTCGTGACCGCGTTCGAGACCCTGTCGGCCGCGTGGCCCGTGGCGACGGCACCCGCGGGCGG
Organism: Planctomycetota bacterium; assembly: GCA_016794485.1. Lineage (GTDB taxonomy): Bacteria > Planctomycetota > UBA1135 > UBA1135 > UBA2386 > UBA2386. The sequence continues at coordinate 22,560 of JAEUHV010000505.1, read as the reverse complement.
TGCGTTGCCCCAGGCAGAACAGGCCGCGGCCGGCCAGGCCCTGTTCGCCGGCATCTACGGCCAGAACACCGCCGCTGTCGACGCGATGCTGCGCGGCTTCCACGCCGACTTCCACGCCTTCGTGTTCGAGGTCGCCTACGGCCGCATCCTGACCCGGCCCCGCCTGTCGGCGCGCGAACGCGAATTGCTCGCGGTCGGCCTGCTGGCCGCGCAGGACCAGGTACGGCAATTCGCCGGGCACGCGCGCGGGGCGCTGCACTTCGGCGCCAACCGGACCGAACTGCGCGAGGTCGTCGTGTCGGCCCTCGGTGAGACCACCGCAGTCGACACCTGGTGCGCGCGGATCCGCTGACGGACGCCGGCAAGGAGTCCCTTCCCCGCCGGTCGTAGACGGCCGGCGGGGAAGGAAGACTCTCCACCTCGCCCCCGGAGGCGCGAGCGACGTGCCCGTTCCTCCTCGGTGGAGAGTCTCGTGGTGCCCCCGCCGGAGATCGCTCCGGCGGGAACGACAGCAACTACCTGCCGCGATCGGACCGGTTTCACTCCGCTCGGGATTTTTCGCGAGGGCCCGCGGCACCTAGGATCGCGGCCATGTTCCTCGCTGCCATGCATCCATGGGTCGCCGCCTTCGCGATGCTCGCTTCGTTCGCCGCCGGCGCAGGTGCCCAGGAACCGCGGTTCGACCTGGTGCTGCGCGGCGGAGTGCTCGTCGATCCGGTCGCGCGCACGACCGCCGCCGGTGATCTGGCCTTGCGCGATGGCCGCATCGCCGCACTCGGGAACATCGACGCTCCCCCCGGCACGCCCGTACTGCACATCGACGGGCTCTCGGTGGCGCCGGGCTTCATCGACCTGCACACGCACGTCGACGCCGACGTCGTGCGCGAGCCGGACTGCGCGAACTTCCTGCGCATGGGCGTCACCACCATCATCACCGGCAACTGCGGTGGCTCGGTGGCGCAACTGGACGCGCACTTCTCCCGGCTCGAACGCGGCGGGATCGGCCCCAACTACGGCAGCCTGTGCGGCCACGGCACGGTCCGCACCGCGGTCCTCGGCACCGCCAACCGTGCACCGTCCGCAGACGAACTGCAGCGCATGGGCGACCTGGTCGACCTGGCGATGCAGCACGGCGCGTTCGGCCTGTCGACCGGGCTGATCTACGTGCCGGGCACGTACGCCGACCGCAGCGAACTGACCGCGCTGGCCAAGGTCGTCGGCAAGCACGGCGGGATCTACGCGAGCCACATCAGAAACGAAAACGACCACGTCCTCGACGCGATCGCCGAAGCCCTCGCGATCGGTCGTGACGCCGGCGTCCCCGTCGAAATCAGCCACGTGAAGTGCACTGGCAAGAACAACCACGGCCGCGCCGAGGAAGTGCTCGCCGCATTGCAGGCAGCTCGCGCCGCGGGCCAGGAGGTGTATGCCGACCAGTACGCCTACGACGCGAGTTCGACCGGCCTCGACGTGCTGTTCCCGACGGAGGAACTCGCCGTCGGCCGCGAGCAGTTCGCCGCCCGGCTGCGCGACCCCGCGTTCCGCCAGCGCATGCAAGCAGCCCTGCTGGCACGCATGGACCACGTTGGCTTCGGCGACTTCCGCTACTGCCGCATCGCCAACGCCAAGGGGCACGAGTCCCTCAACGGGCTGCTGCTGCCGGCCGCCGCGAAGCAGAAGTTCGGGCGCGACGACCGCGACGCCCAGGCGGACCTGGCGATCGAACTGTTCATCGCGGCCGCCCCCGCCCGCGTGAGCATGATCTACCACGCGATCGGCGAGGCCGACGTCGAACGATTCCTGCGCGCCGACTGGATCGCCGTCGCCAGCGACGCCGGGCTGCGGCCCGAGGGCGGCGCCGACCGACCGCATCCACGCGGTTCGGGCAACAACCCGCGCGTGCTCGGCCATTACGTGCGCGAACGCTCGCTGCTCGACCTGCCGACCGCGATCGCCAAGATGACCGTGGTTCCGGCGCGGGCGTTCCGGCTGCACGACCGCGGCGAACTGCGCCCTGGCGCCTTTGCCGATCTGGTCGTGTTCGATCCGAAGACGATCGCCGACCGCGCGACCTGGGACGACCCGACGGCCCACCCCGTCGGCATCCGCGCGGTGTTCGTGAACGGCCAGCTCGCCGTCGACCGCGGCCAGGTGACCGGCGTGCGGGCCGGCCACGTGCTGCGCGCCAACGGACGCCGCCAAGGGCGCTAGTCGCGCCACCCGCCGAAGCCCGACGCGTGGGGTATCATCCAGGCCGGCGCCCATCCCAGCCGTCCCTCCGCGGCGCCGTCCCTTGCCATGGCCACTCTCGAACCACGCCCGGCCGCAGAGCCGCATCGTGATCCCACCGAATGGGGTCGGCTGGTGGAGAGTCTCGACGTGGCCAGCATCTTCGTGGTGCTCGCCAGCTGGCTCGGGGCGCGTCTGCGCAGCGAGGTCTCCGTCGAGGACATCTGGCAGGAGACGCTGTGGTGTTCGTGGCGCGACCGCGACCAGCACGAGTGGCGCAACTTGTCGTCGTGGCGGACCTGGCTCCTGTCGATCGCCAAGAACCGCGTGCGCGACGCCGCGCGCACGGCCGGCCGCGAAAAGCGCGGCGGCGACCACGTGACGGCCCCGTTCTCGCTGCTCGCCGAACGCGAATCGGTCTCGTCGCTGCTGCCGCCCGGGTCGACGACGCCGAGCCGCGTGGCCGGCTTCCGCGAACGGGCGCGGGCGATGGAACTCGCCCTCGAAGGCCTCGACCCCGACCTGCGCGAGATCGTGCATCGCCGCCTGTTCGAGGAGGTGCCGATGCGCGAAGTCGCCGAACAGCTCGGCCTGCCGCTGTCGACGGCGAAGGAGCGACTGCTGCGCGGCGTGACGCGCTACCGCTTCCGGTTGCGGCAGATCCTCGGCAGCGACGACAGCCACGAGGTGGCGCCGTGACCAGCGACGCCACCGGCGACGCCGGCACCCGCGACGAGGAACTGCTGGCGGACCTGTTCGACTCGATGCTGCAGGAGATCCTCGACGGCCGGACGCCGGACCTCGAAGCGGTGCAGCGCGACCGTCCCGACCTGCGCGACCGCATCGCCAAGACCTGGCAGCTCGCGTGCTCGGTCGCCGGCCGGCGCGAACCCAGCCGGCCCGTGCTCGGCGGCTACGAGATCGTGCGCGAACTGGGCCACGGCGGCATGGGCACGGTGTACCTGGCGCGCCACCAATCGCTGCAACGCGACGTCGCGATCAAGGTGCTGCCACATTCGCTGGCGATGTCTCCGCGGGCCAAGCAGCGATTTCTCGAGGAGGCGCGCGCGCTGGCGCGCATCCGCCACGAGAACGTGGTCCACATCCATCGCATCATCGACCACGCCGAGATGCTGGCCTTCGAGATGGAGTTCGTCGACGGCCCGAGCCTGCAGTCGGCGATCGTGCAGTTGCGGCAGAAGGCGAAGCCGTTCGCGATGGCGAGCCTCGCCGAGACGCTGGGCCACGAACCGAGTCCCGGCGTGCGCAGCAGCGTCGAGTGGTTCGTGCGCCTGGGCATCCGCATCGCGCGCGCGCTCGGCGAAGTGCACCGGCACGGCCTCGTGCACCGCGACGTGAAGCCGTCGAACATCCTGCTGCGCGGCGACGGCACGCCGGTGCTCGCCGACTTCGGCCTGGCGCTGCAAGGCGACCTCGAAGCCACGCGCACCAAGTTCGCCGGCACGCCGGTCTATGCCGCGCCCGAACGGCTGCGCGGCGGCGACGGCCAGATCGACGCGCGCACCGACGTCTATTCGCTGGGCGTGACGTTGTACGAAGCTCTCACGTGCAACCCGCCGTTCACCGGCAGCAGCACGCACGAAGTGCTGCGCCGCATCGAAGCGGGGGCCGTGCCCGGCCTGCGCCAGCGCGCCCCGCACGTGTCGCGCGACCTCGCCACCGTCGTCGGCAAAGCGATGGAGCCGGACCCACGCCATCGCTACGCCACCGCCGACGAGTTCGCCGACGACCTCGAGCGCCTGCTGAGCCTGCAACCGATCCATGCGCGACCGGCCGGGCCGCTGCGGCGTGCGTTCCAATTCGTGCGTCGGCACCAACGCGTCGTCGGCGCGGCCCTGGCGAGCGCGGTACTCGCCGCTGCGGTCATCTGGCCGCTCGCGGCGCACGCGAACGCCCGCAATGATGCCGAAGCCCGGGCCGCCCAGCACCTGCACGCCGCCCGGTCCCGGCTGCTGGCGCCAGAGGTCCTGCCCGCCCCGTGGACCGGCCGCAGCCCGCTGGGCCGCACGCTGCAGCACGACCGCGCCCAGACCCTGCGCCAGGTCGCGTTCGCCGAGGCCCTGGCCGGGTACGACGCCGCGGTCGCGCTGCAGCCGGACGATCGCGGACTCCGCCTGGAACGAGACGCCGTGCGTGCGGCCGGGTCCATCGGTACCGACGGCGGCGAGGAACCGCTCCAAGTCGACGCTCCGGTTCTCGGCCAGATGCTCGCCAACACGCGCAACCTGCGCCGGCTGAGCGATGGCGTGCTGCCCCAATTGGCTGCGGCCAGCCCGGCGGATCGCAGTGCCGCCGGCCTGTTCGCGTTCCTGCTGGGTGACCACGCGACCAGCACCGCGTGCTGGTCGACGATGCCCGAACCGCAGCGCGCCGATCCGCTGCTGGATGCTTGTGCAGCGCTGCAGGTGACGGCGGAAGGTGCGCCCGAACGCGCCTACCCGCGGCTGTTCCACGCTGCGCGTTCGTTTCCGCAATCGCGCGCGATCGGGTTTGCTCTCGCCGACGCGGCGCTCGCCACCGGCGACGCGGACCTGGCACGGCAGTGGATCACCGGGCTGCCCCCAGGCGACGTTCGCGAGCCCGACGCGCGCCGCGAACTGCTCGCCGCCGATCTCGTCACCGCCGAAGGACGCTTCGACGAAGCGCGGCAGCTGTACCGCCGGCTCGCCGACGCGGATGCCACCGACCCGACGCCCCTCTTGCGCCTGGCGAACCTGTCGATGCGCACGGGCGAGCGTTCGCTCGGCGAACGGCTGTTGCACCACGTGCTGCAGCGTTGGCCGGGCGTAGCGGCAGCACGCCTGCAACTGGCGCGCATGGCCCTGCAGTCGCGCAAGCTGCCCGAATACCTGGCCCACTGCCGCCACGCACTCGGCCAGCTGCGGACCGGGACATCGTCGACCCACGCCGATCTGTGCGGGATCCTGCGTCTGGGTGGCCTGCACTCGCTGACGACCGACGGGACCGCGGGCACCACCTTCGTGGCCACCGCGCGTCAGGACGACGGCATCCCGCTCGGTGCGTGGCTGAAGTCGAGCCAGGTCGCCGGCATCGAGCAGGCGACCCGCCTGCTGGTATTGGTCGACGAGACCGCCTCCAAGGTCGCAACCCTGGACCAACGCCCGCTCGGCGTCGCGCTGCGCACGACGTGGACCATGCTGCTGCGCGCGCCGCAGATCACGTCGCGACTGCCGTATTCGCTGCAAGCCGGCCTCCTGGTCGCGCTGCCACCGTTGCTGGGTCCAGCGACCGACCGTCTGGCGGCGGAACTGCTGCCGTACCAGACGATCCTCGGCACGCGATTGCACACGATCGCGGACCGCCGTTTGTTCCAAGTCGAGATGCCGGAAGGCATCGCCGTCTACGGCAACCAGATCGTGCGGTCGGCCGACCTCGACGGCGACACGCTCGAAGACATCTGCTTCTCGTTGCCGCCGTTGGTCGCGGGGCCGGCCAGCGGCGCCGTGGAGATCCGCAGCACCGATGGCGAACTGGTGCGCACCTGGCCGGGCTCCGACGACAACCTGATGTTCGCGCGCGGCATCGCCGCCGTCGGCGACGTCGACGGCGACTTGTGCGACGACATCGTGATCGGCTGCCCGCTGCGCGTCGACGCTCCGTCGGCGAAGGCCGTCGTCGAACTGCGCTCGGGGCGCACCGGCGCGGTGCTGTGGTCGATCGCCGACGCTTGCCCTAGCTTCGGAGTCGCCGTGTGCGGCCTCGGCGACGTCGACGGCGACGGCATCGGCGACATCGCGGTCGGCAGTTCGGCCATGCGGCTCGGCCACGACGACCGCGGGCGCGCAGTCGTGCTGTCGGGTCGCTCGGGCACCCGCCTCCGCGAACTGCTGCCCGACCGCGGCGGCACGTGGTTCGGCGGTGCGGTGGCCGCGGCAGGTGACGTGACCGGCGACGGCATCGGCGACGTGCTGGTCGGGGGCAACTTCGGCAACGCGCCGGGCCTGGCGGCGGTGTTCGATGCGACCACGGGCAAGCTGGTCACGTCGTTCGCCGAAGACGATCCCGAGCAGATGTTCGGCGCCAGCATCGCCAGCGCCGGCGACATCGACGGCGACGGAATCGCCGAGGTCCTGGTGGCCGCGCCCGCGATTGGCGCCCAGCGCCTGCCCGGCCGGGTCCTGGTGTTGAGCTGCCGCACGGGACGGTCGTTGTACGAACTCACCGGCGAACGGCCGCGCGAGGGGTTTGGCGCCGTGTTCTGCCGTCTGCACCGCTGGCGCAAGGACGGCCGTCCCGCCATCGCGGTGGCGACGCGGCAAGGAGGCCCGATCGGCAACGGCTACATCCGGGTGTTCGACCTCGCCAAGGCGACGCCGCTGCAGACGTTCGCCGGCCACCAGGCCCATCGCATGTTCTGCTACGCGTTGTGCGAGCTCGGCGACCGCGACGGCGACGGCCTGATCGAACTCGGCTCGTTGTCGCTGCGGGGCGACCACGCCGAGTTCTGGCGGTTCAGCTTCGCCGATGCCGACCCGCGCAGCGCCCTGGGCAATCGCCCGCGCTGAACGGCGGGCTCACCGGCCCAGCAAACGCCGCCGCCGCAAGGCCCGGTGCACGGTCGCGGCGATCGCGCGCCACGCGGCATGACGGCGGTCGCGGTCGGGCTCGATCGCGCGCAGGCACCGCATCGTCTCGCACCGGGTCGGCACCGCCGGCAACGTCGCGGCGTGGCGCCGCACGTAGCGCTGCATGCGCGCGAGCATCGCCCATGCCGCGTCGATGCCCTGCCCCGGTCGCCGCGTCGCCCGATCGAGATCGACCAGTACGACGCGCACCCGATCGCCGCGCAGCGCACACAGCACGTTGTCGACGTGCAGATCCGGATGCCGCAAGCCGGCCGCGAACGCGAGCCGCAGCACCGTTCCGACGGCTTCGGCCGTGACCCGACGCCAGGCGGGGTGCGCGGCGAGGAACGCCGGCAACGGCAAGGCTCCGTCGAGCAGTTCGGTGCACAACCGCAACCGCCAGAACGCACCGCTGCGGCGCGCTACCGCGGCCATCGGCGTCACCACCGGCACGCCCTCGGCCCGCAACGCCGCGAGCAGGTGCAGTTCGGCGCGCGCCCGCCCCGGTCCCGCATACCGATCGCGCAGGATCGCCCCGAGCGCGCCCCCACGCCGGAACGGCCGCACCACGAGCGTGTGGCCGGAGAGCTCCAGCGTGCCGACTCCACCGCGTCCCTTGGCGAACGCCAACGGACGGAGCGCTCGCCAGAATTCGTCCAGGGGCACGGCCGCGAGGTCAGGATGCACCCAGGCGACGCCGCGCCGTTCGCGTCGTTCGACGAACGAGTCCGAGGAATCCACGGGGCGCATGATAGGGAACGGCGCGGCGGCGCCCACTGGAACCAGGACCACCGATCGCGAATGCTTGCACCGATGCCCACGCCGGCCCCCTCGCCCGCCGACCCGTTGCCCGGGGAGCCGATGCTGCCACGCGGCGGGCGCGCCCTGGTGGTGCGCCTGTCGGCGCTCGGCGACGTGCTGTTCGCACTGGAGACCGTCGCGGCGCTGCACGCCGAACGGCCCGATGTGCGCATCGACTTCCTGGTCGAGGATCGCTTCCGCGCGCTGCTCGAAGGCCACCCGCAACTCGACCGGGTGCACGTGTATCCACGCCGCCAACGGCGACGCATTCCCGGCAGCGTGTGGGCCTTGAGGTCGACGCGCTACGACGTGGTGCTCGACGTGCACGGCATCCTGAAGAGCGGCCTGCACGTGCTGGCGGCGAAAGCGCGGCACAAGCTCGGACCGGCCGCGCCGGGCTCGCGCGAAGGTGCGGCGCGCTGCTACTCGTTGGCGGTGCCGATGCCGAGCCCGCTGCCGCACCGTGCCGACATCGGCCACCTCCTGCTCGCCGCCCTCGGCCTGTCGGGGCGACCGACGCCGCCGGTGCTGGCGACGAAGCCTCCGCCGGCCGAGCTGATCCACGGTACGCGCGCCCCGCGGGTGTTCCTGCATCCGGGCACCTCGGCGTTCGCAGCGTTCAAACGCTGGCCGAGCGCACACTTTGCCGAACTGGCGCGGCGGCTCTGCGCGCGCGGGCTGTCGGTGATGGTCGGTTTCGGTCCCGGCGAGCGCGAACTGGTCGAGCCCATGCTGGCGGCGGCACCGACGGCGCGCGCGGTCGATGGCGGCGCCCTGGGCCTGCTCGGCCTCGCCGGCGCGATGCAGCAGTGTGCGGTCGTGGTCGCCGCCGACACCGGCCCGCTGCACCTCGGGGCCGCGGTCGGGGCCCGCTGCGTCGCGCTGTTCGGCCCGAAGGACCACCTGCGCTACGGCCCCCGCGCGCACGGCAAGCCGCACGAAGTGCTGTTCCATCCGGTGCCGTGCCGCCCGTGCAAACGCCGCAACTGCGTGACCCCGCAGTGCGTGTTGGGCATTCCGGTCGACACCGTCGAGGCCGCCGTCCTGCGCCAGGTCGCCGCCGCGAACCCATGAGCCCCGTCGCCACCACCGTGATCCGGCACGCCAAGGAACGCATCGCGAAATGTTCGCTGCGGTTCCTGCACGGCCGGCCGGAGATGACGTTCCTGCGCAGCAAGCCGGGCTTCACGTTCGACGGCACCGGGTTCCTGTTGCTCGAAGTCGGCGCGCCGACGTTGTCACCGGCCGACGCCGGCCGGCCGCTGCTGCTGCTCGACTCGACGTGGCGCTGGCTGCCGCAACTGCGCGCGTGCGTGACCGGTTCGCCGATCGCGCGCTCGTTTCCGGCCGCGGTCGCGACCGCGTATCCGCGCACCAGCAAGGTGTTCGAGGATCCCGCCGCGGGGCTGGCGTCGATCGAAGCGCTGTACCTCGCCCGCGCCCTGCTCGGCGATCGCGACCCCACGCTGCTCGACGGCTACCACTGGCGCGAGCAGTTCCTGCGCAACCTCGCTGCCGCCGGACTCTGACGCGCGGTCAGGGCCGTGCCAGCACGAGTGCGCGGTGCGGCACCGCATCGGCCCCGGGCGGCAACACGCGGACCACGACTTCGCGCGAAGCACCGAGCCGTTCGGGCCCGATCTGGAAGCACAGCGGCGTCAACACCTGCGCGACCAGGGTGCCCGGCGGCGGCGTCCGATGCACGCAATCCACCACCGCCCGGCCGCCGTCGCTCCGCACCCCGACCAGTTCGAACGCGTGCCCCGCGGTCGGCGCCAGCAGTTCGAGTTCGAGGCCGCCGTCGGCGGTGTTGCGGCCGGACACGGCCGGCCCAGCCCAGATCGGATCCATGCGATCGCCCGTCACCGCACACGCCGCCAGCACGCCGACGCACAGCCCATGCCCGACCTTCACGACTTCCTCCGGAACGTCGGCCGCGGGCGGTTGCCCGCCGCCGCGACGCCGGCGAAGTCTTCCATGCCGAACTCGAGCCCGGTGCTGTTCACGCCGCCGGTGACGGTGATCGCCTGCGGCGCATCGAGGCTCGGCCACGCGCCGAACAGCTCGCCGTCGTCGCCGATGATGCCGTCGTTGTCGCGGTCGGTACCCGCCACCAGCAGATACTCGCCCGTCGTGATGCCGCCGAACGCGAACGCGAAGGACGATCCTGCGGTGGTCGAGGTTTCGAACAGCGACTCGAGCGTGTCGGGGTTCACGAGCAGCACGTAGATCGTGTCGGTCGACGTGGTGGAGGCACCGACCTGCATGCGCACTTCGACGTCGACGGCGTAGTTCGCCATGGACGCGTCCTGGTACTCGATGGTGAGCCGGGTGGCGTAGACCCCGTTGGCCAACCCAGTGCGGTCGATCGTGATCGCCAGTGAATCGAGGTCGATGCCGTTCGCAGCAGTAGCGTCGCTCAGGATTCCGCTGAACCACGGCGCCGCAGTCGAGAAGGTGAAACCGGTTTGCGTGAGTGTGCCGTTGCCGCGGTTCTCCAACGTCACCGTACCAGCAGTACCCGACGCGCCGAAGTCGATCGCTGCGGGCGTCGCCACCAGCAGCGGCAGCGAGGCGCCACCGCCCTGGGCCGATTGCACCGCCGCCAGCGCATCGACCAGTCCCCCCGAGTTCGGCAGGCCGTTGCCGTTCCCCGCGGTCGCCAGCAGCACGTTGCGGATCTGGGCGGCCGTCAGCGCCGGGTTCGCCGCCTTGACCAGCGCGGCGACACCGGCCACGTGCGGACTCGCCATCGAGGTGCCGTTCTCGAACGCGTAGAACAGGCCACCCTGGTCGTCGGCCATGCACGACAACACGCCGTCGGGGTAGGTGTCGCCGTTGCGGTCGACGCCCATGTCGCCACCGGGGGCCCACAGGTCGATCGTGGGGCTGGTGTTCGTGTAGGGCGCCGGCGCGCGCACCAGGTCGCAGGCTCCGACCGAGAGCACCGACGAGAACGCAGCCGGCGAATTGGCCTGCGAACTGGCGTCGTTGCCCGCCGCTGCGACCAACAGCACGCCGGCCGCCGCCGCGTCGTCACACGCCTGTTCGAGCACCGCACTGAGGCCGGGGCCGCCGAGGCTCATGTTGACGATGTCGGCGCGTTGCGTCGGCAGCTGGCCGCTCGCGTTCGGCAGGCGCGCCGCGAACAGGATGCCGTTGGCGATGTCGTCGATGGTGCCGCCGCCCTGGCCCAGCACGCGCACGATCATCAGCTTGCAGTTCCAGTCGACGCCGGCGACGCCGACGCCGTTGTTGCCGTTCGCGCCGATCGTGCCCGCCACGTGCGTGCCGTGGAAGCTGCTGCCCTGCGGCGTCGCCAGATCACCTTCGTCCTCCGGATCGGCATCGCGCCCGTTGCCGTCGCGCGCCGCCGTCGCACTGCTGATCATGTCGTAGCCGTTCACGAAACGGCCGGCGAAGTCGGGGTGCGCCGACACGATGCCGGTGTCGAGCACCGCGACGATCACGCTGGTCGAGCCCTGGGTCAGGTCCCACGCCTGCGGCAGGTTGATCTGCGGGTAGTGCCACTGCTTGTCGTAGTAGGTGTCGTTCGGCTCGGCAGTGCGCTGCAGCAGCCAGTTGGGGCTCACGTGGCGAACCCCGGGCCGCGTGCGCATGCGCGCTGCGGCGTCACAGGTCGCCCGCTCGACACTCGCCGCCAGCACGGCGCCATCGCGCAGCGAGGAACGTCCGCCCGCCGCCTGCGCGCGATAGACCGCGATCGGTCCGCCCGAACGCAGCAGGTCGAAGCCGTCGCAGGCGAGGTCGAGCGGGTCCTTCCCTTGGTCCAGCCACACGACGACCTCCTCCGGCACCATCGGCAGGGTCGGGTCGAACTCCGCGGCCAGCACCGCCGGTGCCACCTCTGGAACCCGCACTTCGCCGGCCACGGTCGATGTGGCGGCCCCTCCACCACCTCCGCCGCCGCCGCACGCAGCAGCAAACATGGCCAGGAACAGGAACGAAGCGGAACGATTGTGGCGATTCTCCGGAGGTCGGATCATGAGGCGTGATGCAGATGGGAGCGCGGCAACGCGACCGGCGCCAGTCTGTGGCAATCCCACCCCGGCCCAACAGATGCGCGCAGGCGCATCGAGCCCGGCAACGGTGCCCCGACTTGCTGAGAATTGCTGGCTGCGCGGAACCTGGCCCCCCCTCGCCCACGTCGAGGGACTGCTAGACTTCCCAACCCCTCGGCGCCTCGCTTCGAGGCCACCGAGCCTGTCCCTGTTCGCAACCCTTCCCATGCGCACACTTGCACTCGCGATTGCAGGTCTCTCGTTGTCAGCACTGGCCACCGCCCAGTCGCTGGCCCTCGCTTCGGTGCCGGGCAACAACGGCAACGTCGGCGGCGGCATCTACTTCAACCTGACCGTCAACCAGACGTTGACGATCAACAGCATCGACTACCACGCCAAGAACGACGGCGCCGCCGGCCCGTACATGTCCTCGTTCGACATGTTCGTCGGCCCCGGCACCTACGTCGGCAACGTCTCGGCCAACCCCGGGCCGTGGGTCCAGGTCGCCTCGACCACGCCGGTCTCGATCGTTGGCGGCACGGGCGTCAACGGGTCCGGCCCGACCACGATCGTGAACGGCGTGCTGAACCCGGCTGGCCCGAACACGGGAACGATCACGCTGCCCCCAGGCAACTACGGCGTAGCCTTGCGGGCCACGAACCACAGCTGGCGCTACCAGAACTTCGGCACGCTGCAGACGTTCTCGAACGCCGACCTCTCGGCCACGGCGGGCGCTGCTTCGAACGCGTTCTTGACCTTGCCGACGTTCTCGCCGCGCGTCTTCTGCGGCGCGATCAACTACACGCTGGGCGGCACGCCGATGGCGTTTGCCCAACGTGAGCCCTACGGCGAAGGCTGCTACAAGTACTTCCGCTCGTTCTACGAGTTCATGGGCAGCACGGCCACGAACCAGGACCTGAGCAACCGGTCGATCACGTTCACGTTTGACTCGGTGAACAACCGCTACAGCAACGTCGCGTTCGACGCGGTGCCCGTGGCACCCGTGACGCCGGTGTCGCTGCCGCTCGCCGGTGCGGCCGACGACAACAACCTGGTCATCAACCTCGAGCCGGCCACCGGCCCGCAGCCGATCCTGTTCCCCAACATCGGCGGCGTCGGCGTCGCCGCAGCCACCGTCGAGATGTGCTCGAACGGCTACATCAACCTGCTGGGCACCAACGCGCCTGGCACGGGCAACCCGACCACCGCCGCGTTCCTCACAGGCACGCCGCGCATCGGCAACTGGGTCGACCTCAACCCGACCGTCGCCCCCGGTGCGATGCACTACGACTACGACGCCGTGAACCAGCAGCACCTGTTCACGTGGAACAACTGCGACCTGTCCGGCATCGCTACGTCGCCGAGCACGTTCCAGATCGCGTTCTTCGCGAGCGGTGACGTGCAGATCCGCTACGGCACGATGAGCCTGCTCGGTGGCGGCGGCTGGCCCACGCTGGTCGGCTTCTCGCCGGGCGGCGTGTCGGCCGATCCGGGCACGATCGACCTGTCGGTCGATCTGCCGATCAGCACGTCGGGCATCGACCAGCCGCCGTTGGCCCTCGCCGCCAACGTCAACCCGGTGCTCGGCTCGACCGTCAACCTGACGACCTCGAACGAGACCGGCATCAGCCTCGGCTTGTGCTTCGTGACGCTGTCCGACCTGCCGCCGTTCTCGCCGGTCGGCCTCGACCTCGGCATCATCGGCGCGCCGGGCTGCGTGGCGAACGTCGACATCAACCAGGGCGTCGGCAACCTGATCTCGAACGCCGGCCTGCCGGGCGTGTCGATGACGGTGCCGTTCGCGATCCCGTCCGGCCCGCCGAGCATCATCGGCAACAGCTTCTACTGCCAGTCGGTCTGGCTCGATGCGACGCAGAACGCCGGCGGCATGCTGACCTCGAACGCCCTCCGTCTGCGCGTCGGCATCTTCTAATCGGGTCCTGCAGAACCTGCGCCGCGGCCCGAGGCCGCGGCCCCACGGCCGGTCGCACTGCGTGCGACCGGCCGTGTTCGTTTGGTGCACACGTGCCGAACTCGCCATCCGGCAGGGCCCTCCCATCGCGCAGCTGCGGGGAATCGCCGTTGTCGCGCCCGCGCACAGCCCGGTCGCGGCAACCCGAGTCCTGTCGGGCGCACCCAGCTTCGCTCGTCGCAGTCGAAGGATCTCGCCTCGCGCAGCTGCGGGGAATCGCCGTTGTCGCGCCCGCGCACAGCCCGGTCGCGGCATCCCGAGTCCTGTCGGGCGCGCCCAGCTTCGCTGCGCGAAGCTGGCGCGCCCGCCAGGATTCGAACCTGGGACCGCCGCTTTAGAAAAGCGATGCTCTATCCAACTGAGCTACGGGCGCGTGTCCGGCAGGATACCGACCCTTGCGTGCGAAGGCGACGCACCGCGGGTCAGTCGTCGATCGTGTCCGGGCCGCCGACCTCGTCGGTGAGATCGATGGGGTCAGACCCTGTGTACGGCTCTTCGTCCGACGCTTGCGTGGGCCGGGTCCGGTAGCGGTCGTGGATCCACAGGTACTGGTCGGGAGCCTGCCGCACGAGCGCTTCGATTTCCCGATTGATGCGCTCGACACCGGCCCGCAGGTCGCGCAGCCGATCGCCCGTGTCGGCGATCCGGAACGGTTCGCTCGAGATCAGGTCGAACGCGAAACCGCGCCCGCGGCGGATCGCGGCACCGACGATGATCGGCAACCCACGCCGCAACGCCAGGCTCGCCGCCGCGCGTTCGCAGCTGGCGAGTTGCCCGAAGAACGGTGCGCCCACACCGCGCAGCCGCTGGTTCTGGTCGACGACCTGCAACCCCACGCGCCCGCGCAGAAGCGCCTTGGCCAGTTCGCGCACCCCACCGCGCCGCGGGTGGATCGTGAGCCCGCCGCGTTCGCGGTTGGCGAGCAGCCACTCCTGCAGCAGCGGGTTCTTCGACACCCGCGCGATGCCGTGCGCACCCCCGGCGTGCCGGGCCACGCCGATCGCCGCGACCTCCCAGTTGCCGAGGTGCGCGGTGAGCCCGAGGAACGGCGGCGTCATCGACGCCAGCTTGCGCCCGGCGTCGCCGTACTGGAGCACGGTGCGCACGTCGCCGCCGCGCGCGAGCAACCGCGTCAAGCGCGCCATGTCGATCGGCACCTTGAACAGGTTGCCGGTCGCGCGTGAGCCGAGCCGCATGCGCTCGCGTTCGGAGAGGTCCGGGTAGGCGTTGCGCAGGAAGTGTTGCGCGTAGCCGCGCCGCCGCCGGTCGCAGAAGAAGAACAGGCGCCCGAGCAGGTCGGCGCAGCCGTAGCCGAGCCATTGCGGCACGAGGGCCGCAGCCCCGATCGCGCACCGTGCCGCGAGGTAGACCAGCCGGTCGCGCAGCCGGACCTTCATGGCAGCACGTCCCCCAGGGCAGGCGTCGGGCCGAAGAAACGCAGGTCGATGCGCAGCACGTGCCGCTCGCCGCCGAACGCGGCGAGCTTGGCCTCGTCCTTCTCGGTCACCACGAGCCAGGCCTGTTCGGCCCGGGCGCGCGCCGCGGCCGCATCGACATCGGCGGCGGTGAAGCGATGGTGGTCGCGATGGCGGAACTCGGCGGTGACCCGTGCACCGAGCCGTTCCAGCGTGGCGCGAAAGCTGGCCGGGCGCGCGATCGCCGACAGCAAGACGCAGGACTGGCCGCGCACCGCGTCGAGCGGCAGCGTGGCGCCGTCGGCCGAACGCACGAACGTGGTCGGCGCATGGTCGCAGGCGAACACGCCGCGGGCCTGCGGGGCCAGTTCGCGGAGTTGCGCGAGTCGCACCGCCAGGTCCTCGGACGTGAGGCCAGCGGCCCGGGTCACCAGCACCACATCGGCGCGCGCGAGGCCGGAACGGAACTCGCGCAGGTCGCCGGCAGGCAGGCAGAAGCCGTTGCCGAACGGCGCCTGCGCATCGACGCAGACGACGTCGCGGTCGCGGTGCAGCCGGCGATGCTGGAACCCGTCGTCGAGCACGACGAGGTCGACACCGCGCTGCACCAACCGGCGCGCGCCGGCGACGCGGTCAGGATCCTGTTCCTGCGGCAACCACGGCAAGCGGGCGGCCAGCATCGTGCCTTCGTCGTTGAGCGTTGCTCCGGGAGCACGCCCGTAGCCGCGCGCGAGCACGCCGGGGTTGCGGCCGTGCGCCTTCGCCAGCTGGCACAGCCACAGCACGGTCGGCGTCTTGCCGGTGCCGCCGACGGTCAGGTTGCCGATCGCCACTACGGGCACCGGCAGCCGGTGCACGTGGCGCAGGCCGCGCGCGAACGTCCAATTGCGCAGCGCGGCGATGGCGCCATACGCGAGCCCCAACGGCCACAGCAGCTGCCGCAGAGGATGCAGGCCGTGGCGGGCCGCCATCACTTCGGCCCGAGGGCCGCGATCTCGTCCGCCGTGGTCGCCGCGACCGTCTCCACGCCTTCGACGCCCTTGGCCAGCGCGATGCGTTTCACCATGTTCACCAGCGTCGGCTTCGGCCCGCACTCGACGAAGTGGCGCACGCCCGCGGCGAACATGCCTTCGATCGTCTGCTGCCAGAGCACCGAGCCGGCGAACTGCCGCTGCAGGGCACTGCGCGCCGCAGCCGCGGTCGTCACCGGGGCCGCGTCGACGTTGCACCACACCGGGAAGGCCGGATCCCGCAGCGCGGTCTGGTCGAGCACCTTCGCGAAAGCCGCCGCGGCGTCTTGCAGCAGCGAACAATGGAACGGCACGCTGACGTTCAGCTTCATCGCCTTGCGCGGCGGCGCCAACGCGACGATCTGGTCCATCGCCGCGATCGCGCCGGACACGACGATCTGTTCGGGTTCGTTGACGTTGGCGATCTCGCAGCGGCCGGCGTCGACCTTGGCGACGAGCGCCTTCACCTCGTCGAGGCCCATCTTGCGCATCACCACCATGCCGCCGGTGCCGACCGGAACGGCGCTCTGCATGCGCTTGCCGCGTTCGCGCACCAGCTTGACGGCGTCGGCGAAGCGCAGCGTGCCGGCGGCGACGTGGGCGGCGTATTCGCCGAGGCTGTGGCCGGCCGCGAGTGCGGGCACGTGGCCGAGCGCGCGGAACGCCGCGACGGCGACCGTCAGGGTCGCGGGCTGCGTGTTCTCGGTGAGGCCGAGGCGGTCCTCGGGGCCGGCGAAGCACAGTTCGGAGATCGACTCGCCGAGGGCCGCGTCGGCTTCGGCGAACGTCGCGCGGGCGACCGGGAACCGCTCGGCCAGGTCCTTGCCCATGCCGGCGAACTGCGAACCTTGGCCCGTGAACAGGAATGCGCGCTGCATCCCGACAGCATTCCCGGGGAGGCCTCTGCCGATCAAGCGGCCAGGGCCGAAATCAGCCGGCGGCCGGGCCGCCCGGCTTCACTTGCGGCCCTTCTTCTTCGCCTTCGTGCTGTCGCCGGTCTCGGCCGCGGGCGCACTGCCCGGCGCCTTCTCGGCCTCGAAGTGCGCGCACGCCTTGACCCACTGGTCGTAGTTGTCGACGAACTTCTGTTCGACGGCGCTCGGCTTGCTGCCGACGACGACGAGGCGGCGCTTGATCTCGTCGCACTTCTTGGCGTTCCAACCGGCGGCCGGCGGGAACTCCTGGACCAACGCGAACCAGGTGCGGTGCAGGGCCAGTTCCATCTGCGTCGCGTCCGGCGCGGCATCGGCAGCGACCTTGGCCGGCTTCTTGGTGCGCACCGTCGTGGTCGTCCCGCCGTTCGGACTCGGCGACGTGGTCGTGGTCGCGGCCGGCTCGGCGGGCGGTGCGGGTTCCGCGGGCGTCTCCGGCGTCGGCGCCGGCGCCGCCTCGGCGGTGCCGGTGGCGCGCCGCGCGGCTTCGGCCTGCCGTTCCGCCGCGCGTTTCTCGTCCATCTGCAGTTCACCCTCGATCTGCTCGAGCTGCTTCTGCGAGAGCTGCTGCAACACTTCGTACTCGGCGAAGTCGCCGAACGGCACGAACACGTAGTTGCGCGCACCCGAGGAGTACCACAGCCGGATGCCGGCGCCCTTCTCTTGCGCCTGCGCGTCGACGAACCGCAGCCCGTCGACCCGCTCGACCAACCTGCCGTCCTTGACGACACCGGTCAGGCGGTTGCCGTTCTTCAGCCGCACCAGCACCCGAACGTGGCTCTGCACCGGCCTGCCGTGGCCGAGCTGCTCGCGCATCGATTGCGCGCGCGCTTCGACGCGCGCATCGGGCTGCGGTCCGGCGGACGGATCCTGGGCCAGCAACGGCAGGCAGAACGACGCCGCAACGGTGGCGAGTGGCCAGTTCATGCCGGCCCTATCGGCAGATCGGGCCCATGACTTGGTGCCGTGTCCTGCTACGGGACGAGTGGTCAGCGGCCGCGCCGCGCCGCCAGCAACACCATCGTGAACATGCGGTCGCGATGCCGAGGGTGCCACGCCATGGCCGCGACGATGCCGCCGCAAAGGCCGAACGGCGGCACCGCCGGCCGCACCAGCAGTTCGGTCTCCAGGGCCGCGACTTCGTTGACCGACAGGCTCACCGGCACCCGATGCACCCTGGGTCCGGCGGCGGGCACCGGGGAGGGCGCCCGGCGCGCATCCTTGAACATCGGTTGCACGAGGACGTGCGCGCCCAGACGCCGCACCACCGACCACAGGTTCGGTTTGTCGACCACTTCCCAAAGCAGCGGGGCCAACACCGGATCCTCCTGGACCACCGCGAGCAAGGCCATCGCCGACACGGTAGCCGCCGCGAACGGGTCGTCGTCGTCGGCCAGCAGGTCGACGCTGCGGCCGTGTCCACGGCGTCCGCGCGCGGCGTCGATGCGTTCGCACGCGCGCGCGAACCCCGTGGCGAGGAAGTCGCGCGGCAGCACCGGCTCGGTGCGACCGAGCACGTTGCCGTCGGCGTCGTAGACGGTCGCCAGCACACGACAGCATCCGGACCGGAACGTCTGCTCGACTCCGTTCACGCGCAGGTTCCACGCGGCGGCGGGCACGGGCTCGGCCGCTCGACCCGGCACGAACGCCTGCGGCTCGATCAACCGCACGTGCAGGAGCCAGTTGCGGTGGCTGCCGTCGCGCTCCAACCGGAGGCCGAACAACACCTCGTCGCCGGCCCGCCACGCAGCGTCCACGGCACCGGCGTCGAAGCCGGCGAGGATCGCTCCGGCGCCGGGATAGTCGTCGGCCGCACCGAAGGCGCTGCGCGCCCCGGTATCGACGTCGGGCCGCGGCGCGACCGCACACGCGGCCAGGGCGCCTAACGCCACGAAGGCAAGAGGACCGAATCGAGGGCGGGCGCGCACGGCGCAACGGTAGCGCCTGCCTGTCCCGCCGACGTTCCATTTCGGCAACGGCGCAATCCCGGGCGACGCCGGCAGGCGAAGTCGGATCGCGTTCGAAAATCCGCGTGCGCACCGCCCGCGTGGGTCCTTCCCGTGTTGCCATGACCACGTTGGCCCCGCTGACCCGACTGTTCGCCCGTCGCCCGGCCCGCCGGATCGCCATCGTGCCTTGTCGGCGCGCCGGAACGGGGCACAATGCCAGCCTCCTCGGGCTCCTGGCCAACGCACCGTTCTTGGACGACAACACCCGCAACCTGGTCAGCCGTGCCCTCGAGCAGGATCGGGACGCCATCGACCTGCTGTTCCAGCGCTACCGCGACCGGCTGCGGTCGGCGCTGCGCAAGCTGATCGGTCCCAAGTACCGGGTGCTGATGGCGGACAGCGAGGACGCCACCCACGACGCGATCCTGTCGGCCCTGCGGCGGCTGCACCAGTTCGAGTACCGCGGCGAGGGCTCGTTCCTGGCCTGGCTGTTGAAGGGCGCCGAATACGAGATCGTGCGCCGCATCCGGGCACTCGAGACCAAGAAGCGCACCGCGATCGGCGGCGTGATCTCGCTCGACGACGTGGTCGAACAGTCGGTTGCGACCCCGGACGCGACGCCGTCGCAGATGCACGACGAGTCGGAACTGGCCGAACGCATCCGCATCGCCCTGCAGCAGCTGCCCGACCGCGAGCGCGAGATCATCGTGCTGCGGCGTTACCTCGAACTCGACACCCCCGAGATCTGCGCCGAGATGGGCCTGCCCACCGAAGGCGCCGTGCGGGCGTTGTTGTCGCGCGCCCAGGCGCGCCTGTCCGGACTGCTGTCGCGCAACCAGGAGTCGTGACGTGCAGCCGGAGCGGGATGCCGCGGCGCAGAAGACCCCGCCCGGGGACGGTTCGCGCAGCACCAACGTGCAACAGGCCGTCGAGCAGTTCATCGAACTGCACGCGACCGGCCAGGGGCCCGATCCCGCGACGTTCGCGGGGAAGTTCCCGGAGGACCTGCGCAAGGACGTGCTGCTGCAGTGCCGCGAGTTCCTCGCGTTCGACGGCCTGCTCGGCCACCAGGAATGGCAGCCGACGCCGGCGAAGGAAGCGCAGGGGCGCTCGTTCGGCGACTTCGTGATCCAGGAGGAACTCGGCCGCGGCGGCATGGGCGTCGTCTACCTGGCGCAGCAGAAGTCGCTGAACCGGCGCGTCGCGCTGAAGGTGATGGCGAGCGGGCTCACGCTCAGCAAGCGCCACGTCGAACGCTTCCGCCGCGAGGCCGCAGCCGCGGCCCAACTGCACCATCCGGCGATCGTCGCGGTGCACAGCCTCAGCGAGGTCGACGGCACGTTCGCGCTGGCGATGGACTACGTCGCCGGCCGCAACCTCGCCGACATCCTCGACGACCTGCGGCTCGCCAACGGCGACTCGCCCACGTCGATCGAAGGCACGCTCGGGCTCGCCCCGGAGAAGGGATACGTCGCCGAGTGCGCGATGTTCGTGGCCGAACTCGCGTCGGCGCTCGCGGTGGCGCACGCGGCCACCGTCGTGCACCGCGACCTGAAGCCGCGCAACCTGATGCTCGACGACCGCCGTCAGGTGCGCCTGCTCGACTTCGGCCTCGCCAAGTCGCTCGGCGAAGGCAGCATCTCGATGTCCGGCGAGATCACCGGCACCGCGCACTACATGAGCCCGGAGCAGACGCTGGCGAAGCGGGTCGAGATCGACCACCGCGCCGACATCTGGGCGCTCGGCGTGATCCTCTACGAACTGCTGACGCTGCGGCGGCCGTTCGACGGCAAGAACCTGCAGCAGGTCGTCTACGAGATCTGCTTCCAGGAACCGGTGGCGCTGCAGCAGCGCAACCACAAGGTGCCGCGCGACCTCGTCACCATCTGCCAGAAGGCACTCGAGAAGGACCCGAACAAGCGTTACCCGACCGCGGCCGAGTTCGAAGCCGACCTGCAGCGCTTCCTGCGCTGGGAACCGGTGCACGCCAAGCCCGCGTCGGCGACGACGCGCGTGCTCAAGTGGATGCGGCGGCATCGCACCGAATCGCTGCTGGCCGCCGGGCTGTTGGTGTTCGGGCTCGTGATGCTCGGGCTGTTCTGGCATCGCGACGCGCAAGCCGGCGAACTGCTCGCCGCAGCGGCCACCGCCGAGGAGCAGGGCGACTTCAAGCGCGCCGAGGAACTTGCCTCGCAGGCGTTGGCGATGCGCAACGACGAAGCCACGCGGGCGCGGCACAAGTACTATGCGCAGGCGCAGCAGACGCGCCGCGCCGAAGCCAACAAGGAAGCGCTCGAGAGCGCCAACCTGAAGGAGCACGACCGCGAAGGGGCGATCCGGGCCGCCCTCGGTGCGGTCGACAAGTTCACGTCGCTCGAAACGCGGTCGGCGGTGCTGGCTGCCCTTGGCAGCGGCAGTGTCGCGCGCCCCCTGCTCGGCGAAGTCGACGGCAAGTTGCCGCGCCTCGTCGGCGGCAGGTGGTCGCCGGACGGCACCGCGGTGCTGCTGTTCGGCTACGGCGGCCACGCGTCGCTCTGGGATCCGGCGAGTGCGCGGCGGCTCGCACTGCTGGTCGGCCATCCCGACCAGGCCACCCTGGTCGACGCGACCTGGCTCGACACCGACCGCGTCGCGACCGTCGCGATCGACCGCACCCTGCGGGTCTGGCGCCGTTCGTCCGCATCGCTCGAACGCACGGTGAAGCTCGACGGCGTGCCGTCGATCATGCACGCCGACGCGGCCGGCAAGCGGCTGCTGGTCACCACGTACTCGACCGAGACGAACGTGTACCTGGCGCAGGTGTTCGACACCGCGACCGGGGCCGCACTAGCACCGGCGGTGGCGCACGCGCAGTTGTTCGTCGCCGCGGTGCTCGACCGGACCGGAACCCTCGCCGCGACGTGCGGCGGTCCCGAGGTCAAGGTCTGGCGCACCGACACCGGTGCCGCGGCGTTCCCGGACATCGCCGTGAAGGGGCGCGTGCACGCGCTCGAGTTCGGGCTCGACGGCAACGTGCTGGCGATCGCCTGCGAACACGAGGTCCGCTTCGTCCACGTAGCGTCGGGGCAGGTCGTCGGCCGCGCGAGCCACAGCAAGGACATCTATGCGATGGCGTTCGACACGAGTGGTTCGCGGCTGGTCACCGGTTCGGGCGACCTGACCGCGCGGGTGTGGGACCTCGCCAGCACCGACTCGGGCCGCACCCTGCAGATCACCGAGTCGACGACCCTGACCGGCCACGCCACCGCGGTGCGCCACGTCGGTTTCACGCGCGACGGCCAGTTCGCGCTGACCGCGACCGGCGACAACCGCGGGGCCCTGTCGGTGTTCGACGTCGACACCGGCCGCGGCGCCACCGGCACGCGGGTGCACCATTTCGAAGCCGGCCAATCGATCTTGCGGGCCGAACTCGCGCCCGACGGCCAGTCCGTGCTGGCGCTCGCCGGTGTCGCGCGGCCGATGGTCTGGGACCTCGGCGGAGCGCGCGGGGTGCTGACGATCCGCCAATCGGGTTGGGCCGGGGCGCTCGCGTTCGACGCAACCGGCAACCACCTCGTCACTGGTGGCTCGGACGAACGGCTGCGCCTGTGGTCGACGGCGTCCGGCGGACTCGCGTGGACCTC
>JAEUHV010000492.1 GCA_016794485.1 Planctomycetota bacterium | reverse complement strand
TCCAGCGCCGACGCCGATCGGGTGCGTCATCACCGGGCGGCCGTGGACCTGTTGCGTCAAGTGGTCGCCAAGGCCCCGGGACGGGCCGACTACGTGTTCGATTTCGTCGAAGCTTTGCTCGAATCCGTGCTGCGGCGCGGCGCAGGTGGTCCCGGGGGGGCGAACGGCCCTGGTGGTCCGGGCCGCGATCGCGAGCGCAGCCAGGCGGACATCGAGGCCAGGCTCGTGGTCCTGCGCGAAGCCATGGAGCACGCCGAGGTCCTGCTCCAGGCGCAGCCGGACGTCGCCGATGTGGTGGCGTTGGCGGCGCGGGTCGGCTCGGAACTCGGCGCCACGCTGCGCGATGCCGCGAGCCTCGCAGCGGGGGACGAACGCGCCGCCCGACTGCGCCAGGCCGAGTCGGCGCTGCTGGCGGCCGTCGTGCTCGAAACGAAGCTCGTCGACCCCGCTGGTGGCAGCGATCCGCGGCATCTGTTGCAGGCCATCGGCACCCGGCGCGAACTCGCGGCCCTGTATCTGGCCAGCGGACGTCGGCCGGACGCCTTGCAGCAGGCGTCGTTCGTGTTGGATTTGCTCGAAAGCCAGGCCGCGGCAGCTCCGGTCGACCCGTCTGCGCCGAACCGGCGTCGGCTGGCCGCGCTGTTCGACCAGCGCCCCGTCATGGGCTTGGAAGACCTCGTCCAGCGGCTCCAGGAAAGTGGCCTGCACCAACGCTGGCAGGCACTGCGGCAGCAGTTTCCGCGCCCCGGCGAGCCACCGCCCGACCGCCGCCGCTAGTTCAGGCGATCAGGCCGCGCACGACCTTGCCCTCGACGTCGGTGAGGCGGTAGTCGCGGCCGGCGTGGCGGAAGACCAGCCGTTCGTGGTCGAAGCCCAGCAGGTGGAGGATCGTCGCGTGCAGGTCGTGCACGTGCACCTTCTGGTCCTGGACGTAGTAGCCGTAGTCGTCCGTGATGCCGTACGACGTGCCCGCGCGCACGCCGCCGCCGGCGAGGAAGTGCGTGAACGCGTGCGGGTTGTGGTCGCGGCCATTGCCGCCTTCGCTGGTCGGCGTGCGGCCGAACTCGCCGCCCCACCACACGAGCGTGTCCTCGAGCAGGCCGCGCTGTTCGAGGTCGGTGAGCAGCCCGGCGATCGGCAGGTCGACCTCGCCGGCGTTCTTGCGGTGGTCGGCCTCGAGGTTGCTGTGCTGGTCCCACTTGTAGCTGTGCGTGCACTGCACGAAGCGCACGCCCGATTCGAGCAAGCGCCGCGCCATCAGGCATTGGCGGCCGAAGTTGGCGGTCCGCGCCTCGTCGAGCCCGTACAGCCGTCGGGTCGCTTCGCTCTCGCCGGTCGTGTCGAGCACGGGCGGCGCCTCCTTCTGCATGCGGAAGGCCAGCTCGAACGTCTGCATGCGCGACAGCAGCAGTTCGTCGCCGGCGCGGGCCGCGGCGTGTTCCTGGTTGAGCTGCTGCACGAGGTCGAGTTGCGCCCGCTGCAGATCCTGCGGCAAGCCGCTGGTCAGGTGCCGCACGGCGGCCCGTTCCGCCGGCACGCTCGCATTGCCGAGCGGCGTGCCCTGGTAGACCGCCGGCAGGAACGAGGCGCTCCAGTTGTTGACGCCGCCGTGGCCGAGCGTCGGGCAGATGGTCACGAACCCGGGCAGGTCCTGGTTCTCGCTGCCGAGGCCGTAGACCACCCAGCTGCCGATCGACGGCCGCACGAAGGTGTCGCTGCCGGTGTGGATCTTCAGCAAGGCGCCGCCGTGCGCGTCGTTGCTGCCGTGCAGGCCCTTCACGAAGCACAGCCGGTCGACGTTGCGCGCGATGTGCGGGAACAGCTCGCTGACCCACGCGCCGGACTGGCCGTACTGCCGCCACGCGAACGGCGAGCCGAGCAGGTTGCCGGTCTCGGCGAAGGTGACGCGCGGCTTGGCGAACGGCAGCGGCTTGCCGTGGTCGCGCTGCAGCAGCGGCTTGTGGTCGAAGGTGTCGACGTGCGACGGCCCGCCGTGCATGAACAGGAACACGACCCGCTTCGCCCGCGGCGCGAAGTGCGGCGTCTTCACCGTCAGGTCGTGGCCGCGCACCAGGCCCGGCAGCAGGTTGCGGGCGGCGAGCGCCGCGAAGCCGCAGGCGGAGCCCTGCAGCAGCGAGCGCCGGGACAGGAAGGTCGGGTCGTCGTGCATGGCTTGGCTCAATCGACGTGGACGAACTCGTTGGTGGCGAACAGCGCCGCGGCGAGCCCGGCGAACGCGCCGGCGTCGTCGCCGTTCGCGCGGGCGGTCGCGAGCCAGGCGCTGGCCGCGGCGCGCTCGGCGGGCGACGGCACGCGCACGAAGCACTCGCGCCACAGGAAGTCGATGCGCTCGGCGTCCCCGGCGAGTGCCAGGGCGCGCGCCGCGAGCCCCTTGCCCTGTTCGGCGACGAACGGCGCGTTCAGCAGCCACAGCGCCTGCGGGGCCACCGAGGTCTGCGCCCGCTGTTCGAGGTGCACGCTCGGGTCGGCGTAGTCGAATGCTTCGAACAGGTCGAACATCGCGTTGCGGATGATCGGCAGGTAGAGCGAGCGCCGCTTCGCGTCGTAGCGCGCCCCGTCGTTGCTCTGGTCGTTGGTGACGTAGCCGCGGTCGCCGGTCTTCAGCAGCGAGCCGCCGACGGTGCGGTCGAGGTCGCCCGCGATCGCCAGCATCGCGTCGCGGATCGCTTCGGCCGGGATGCGGTTCCGGTGCTGGCGGCCGAGCAGCCGGTTCTCGGGGTCCTTCTGCAGCTGGGCCTCGCTGCAGTCGCTGGTCTGCTGCCAGGTGCGGCTCAGCAGGATGCGGCGCCACAGCCGCTTCTGCGACCAGCCGTCGGCGCGGAAGTCGGCGGCCAGCAGGTCGAGCAGGTCGCCGTGCACGGGCAGGTCGCCGCGCCGGCCGAAGTTCGACGGCGAGCGCACGAGGCCGTGGCCGAAGGCGCGTTGCCAGATGCGGTTCGCCTGGACGCGCGCGGCGAGCGGCTGCTCGGGCGCACACAGCCACGCGGCGAACTCGGCGCGGCCGCTGCGGTTCTTCGGCAAGGCCGGAGTGCCGCCGAGGCTGGCGAACACCGCCGGCACGCCGCGCGGCACGGCGTCGGCGGCGAGGGTCAGGTGGTTGCCGCGCAGGTGCACCGGCAGGTCGCGCACGGCGTCGTCGACGACGCACATCGCGGTCGGCGCCCGTTCGGGCACGGCGGCGCGTTTGCCGTCGAGGTCGCGCTGCAGCGTGTCGAGCTCGGCCAGTGTCGCGGCGGGCAGGAACGGCCGCAGCTGCGCGTCGGCGAACGCGAGCAGGCCGCCGTGGTCGAACA
This sequence comes from Planctomycetota bacterium, assembly GCA_016794485.1. Lineage (GTDB taxonomy): Bacteria > Planctomycetota > UBA1135 > UBA1135 > UBA2386 > UBA2386. Next base: position 2,966 of record JAEUHV010000492.1, on the reverse strand, counting down.
GCAGCGCTCGCGCCTGTTCGAGCGACGGCTCGTCGAGCCGGACCGGCTTCTTGTCGTCCTTGCTCTTGTCCTTGCGCGCCGCGGTTGCGGCGCCGGCTGCGGCTGCGGCGCTGGCGAACAACGTCTGGTACCGCGCCGCCAGTTCGCGCGGGCTCGCCGGCGGCAGGCCGCCGAGCAACAGCGCGGCGAGGCCGCCCTTGCCCTGCAGTGCCGCCGTTCGCGCGGCGAAGCCGTCGGCGGCCCCGCGCGTCGCTTCGTGCCAGAACGCGACCAGGGGGTGCCGGTCCATGGCCCCGAGCACCGCCGCGAACTGCCGGACGACCGGGGGCACGAGCCCGACGTCGGCGACCGGTTGCACCGGCGTCAGCAGCAGCGCGTCGAGATGGGGGATCGACGCGGCGAGGCCGTCGAGGCGCAGCACGTGTTCACCCGCGGCCAGTTCGAACGTGCCGGCGTCGTGCCACTGCTGGTTCACCGGCATCCAGCCGCCGGTCTCGACGCCGAGGGTTTCGGCGATCGCGACGGCGCCGTCGATCGACACGCGCATCGGCCGCGACTCCGCGCTGGCGCAGCGCACCATCAGGTGCTGGCGGCCGCCGGTCGCGACCTGGACGCGCCATTCGGCGAACTGCGGTCCGCCCTGGTGCGTGTGCAGCACGACACATTCGGCGCTGCCCCAATGGCGATCATCGGCGTGCAGGTTCGTCGCCGTCGCCGCCTCGGCCTGCAGGAACGTGCCCTGCGCCAGCAGTTCGCCGCCGGCCAGCAGGTAGTTGCCGGTGTGGGCGACGAGCTCGTGCCGCAGTGCGTCCAGCGCCCGCGTCGTCGCCTGCTGCAGGTCTGCCTGCGTCGCGTCGCGTGCCGTCTCCGCGGCCTTGCGTGCCGCGATCGCCGCGTCGGTGGCGAGTTCGCGGTCGAACCACTGCGACACGTGGCCGAGTTCGCGGAACGACTTCGTGCTGCGGAAGATGCCAGCCAGCGCGTAGTAGTCGCGCTGGCTGATCGGGTCGAACTTGTGGTCGTGGCAGCGCGCGCAGCCGAGCGTCAGGCCGAGGAACGTCCGGCCGACGAGGTCGATCTGCTCGTCGACGGTGTCGAGCACCAGCTTCTCCTTGTCCTGCTCGGCCAGCATGCGCGGGCCGAGTGCCAGGAAGCCGGTGGCGACGTGGCCGTCGAGGCCGACCGCGGGATCGTCGGCCAGCAGGTCGCCGGCGATCTGCATCCGCACGAAGCGGTCGAACGGCAGGTCGGTCGCGTGCGCCTGCACGACCCAGTCGCGGTAGCGCCCGCCGTTGGCGAACGCGAGGTTCTCGTCGAGGCCGTTGCTGTCGCTGTAGCGGGCGAGGTCGAGCCAGTGGCGCGCCTGGTGCTCGGCGTGGTGCACGCTGGCGAGCAGTCGGTCGACCACCTCGGCGAACGCGTCCGGCGACGGGTCGGCGACGAACGCGTCCAGCTCGGCCGGGGTCGGCGGCAGGCCCGTCAACACGAACGACGCGCGGCGCAACAGCGTGCGGCGGTCGGCGCGGGGATTCGGGGTGATGCCCGCCTGCTGCAGGCGCGCGTACACCACGCGGTCGATCGCGCCGCCGTTCCATTCGGCGTTCGCCACGGTGGGCACCGCCACCGTTCGCATCGGCCGGAACGCCCAGTCGGTGTCGGGACCCGACTGTGCCTGCAGCCAGCCGATGGCGAGGAGGGGCACGACGAGGGCGCTACTTCGCATGGTTCGGTGCTGGCAGCAGGTCGCGGAAGTCGGGGCTGTCGAACAGTGAAGCGACTCCGGGCAGTGCCGCAACCTGGGTGCGGGTGATTCCGGTGGCCATCGCCTTCTGGAACCACGCGCGCGCGCCGGCGCGGTCCGAGCGGCCGTGCTGGACCCCGCACAGCCGCAACAGCAGCGTGCCGTGCGCCCGACGCCCGGCTTCGGATCCGCTCGCCGCCGCCGTCTCGGCGGGACCGAGGGCCGCGGTCCATTCGGCGATCGCTTCGTCGACGCCGACGGTCGCCGCGAGCAGCGCGCCGCGGCTCATGCGCGCATTGGCCAGCAGGACCAGCCGTTCCGCTGCATCGGGCCTCGCCTCGACCCAGCGCGTGGCCCGTTGCACCGCGTCGTCGGCCGTCTGCCGGGCCACGGCCGGATCGCCGTCGCGCATCGCCAGGTCGGCTGCGGTCAGGGACGCCTTGATCACCGTCTGGGTGCTCGCGTCGTCGTCGGGGCGCGGGCGTGCGAGCAACTGGCCCAGCTCGGTGCGGGCCGCGCCGAAGTCGCCCGCCATCGCTTTGGCCATGGCCACCTGGAACTGCAGCGTGTCGAGGTTCTGCGAACTCGTCCTGTCGTCCGGTCGGCTCGTCACCAGGTCGAGCAGCAGCTTCTGGCCTTCGTCGAGGTCGGCGGTGCCGCCGGCGGTGTCGTCGCTGCGCAGCCGGAACGAGCCGCGTTCGGCCAGGGCCACGGCGAGCGTGCGGGCGTACTCGCGATCCTGCGGGCTCGCGGCCACGGCGCTGCGCAGCATCCCCACGGCCCGGTCGAAGTCGGGCAGCGGATCGTCGGCGGTGCCGCGCGCCAGCCGGTTGCCGGCGCGCGAACCGAGCAGCCGGGCCAGCGCCACGCGCCACTTCGGCAATTCGGGTTCGGCTTCGACCTGTCGTTCGTACGCCGCCACGGCCCGGTCGAGCATCGCGGCCGCAGCGGCGTGGTCGCCGCGCTGTTCGTGCACGATGGCGAGCCGCTGCAGGGCCTCGAGGCGGGTGGCGGCGAGTCCGCGGTCGGACGCGGCTTCGGCCGGGATCGCCTCGGCGCGCCGCAGGGCCTCGCCGAGCCAGCGGGCCGCGCCGTCGTTGTCGCCGTTCTGGGCCGCGTGCACGCCGCGCGCATCGGCCACCGCGACCCACAGCCGCGCGCGGGCCTGCGGCGTCAGCAGCTGCGCCACGCCGGTGCCGTCCGCCGCGACCAGGGTTTCGATGCC
>JAEUHV010000491.1 GCA_016794485.1 Planctomycetota bacterium | reverse complement strand
CAGGTGCCGTTCCAGGGCGACAGCGAATGGGAGGTGCTGAAGAAGCACGAGAGCGAGGCGCCGGCGATCCCGGCCCACCTGACGGCGCGCGAGACGGCGATCGTGCAGCGCTGCCTGCAGAAGGACCCGGCGGCGCGCTTCGCGAGCGTGCACGACCTGATCGCCGCGTTCGGGGCGCCGACTTCGGCCGGGGCCGCGGCGTGGAGCGAAACCAACCGGAGCCAGGCGAACCCCCAAGCCCCGCCTCTGCCGACCGCGCCGTCGCCTTCGCCGGTGCCGCCGCCGGTCGGCCCACCAGCCGAAGATCCCTACCAAGGCCTGAGCCGGGCGTCGAAGGAGGCCGTGCGCCATGCGGGTGTGATCGCACAGAAGGCTGCCAAGGAGGCCAGTCGCATCGCGCGGGAAGCCGCGGCGAAGGTGCGGCAGAGCATCGCGGCGCATCGCGAAAAGCGCCGCAATGGCTGGTTCGGCGCGCGGCGGCGGCCCGCGGACGACCCGGCGATGCCGCCGCTGCCGGTCGATGCCGATGGGGATGTGGTCCCACCGCGCCGACGATCGCACTGGGGTGGATTCGTCGCCGTGATGGTGCTGCTCATGTTCGTCCCGATGGTCCTGTTCGGGCTGTTGGCGCCGGTGAGGGGGCCGGTGGCGTTCTCGTATGGAGCGAGCACCACCACCAGCGTGGACGCAGGCGGACCGTCCCCGCACGCCGGCGTGTACCAGGTCTACACCGTGCCGTCGCGCTGGAACAACCTGGTCAGCACCAACGAGCCGCGCTGGGCCGCTGTCGCCCAGCAGGACCGGGAGGCCGGCAAGGAGCTGCTGATGCTGCACATCGAACGGCTGCGCCAGGGAGTGCTGCAGCAGATCGACGAGTTCGCCGATCCGGCGGCGCTGCCGCGGTTCGATGCGCGCGAGCTCGATCGCGCGACCAGGCAGGAGATCGACCAGCTGTTGGCAAAGGTGGGCAACCGGAAGGCCTTCACCGCCGTGGAGCTCGGTCGCCTGGAAGCGTTGGGGCCCTTGCCGCTGGCGGAGGCCGCCCATCGGCTCGTCGCAACGGACTGGAACCAGGCGGAAGCGGCGAAGCGCGGCCGTCGCCTGCACAATTGGTTGGTAGAGGCCACGGACTGCCGCGACCTGCAATGTGCCGAAGTCGATGGACTCGGCAGCGAGGCGGCCGCGGCGAAGAACCGGAAGCTGGGGGCGCTGTGGGCCTGGTTCGTCAACGAGTTCGGCTACAACCTTCGCACTTGGAACGCGTACTGCGAACTGATGCGGGTCCGCTGATCGGCGCGCAACCGCGGATCTTCCAGTGGCGCCAGAACGGTTGCCGCGGGCATGATGCGGGCGAACCATGGACCAGGCACCTACTCCGGTTCGTTTCCACGTCGTCGAGGACCACGCGGACACCCGCGAATCGATCGCCGGCGTGCTGCGCACGCGCCGCCATGAAGTGCTCGGCCACGCGAGCGCCGAAGCGTTCCTCGCCGCCTACGAGCCGGCGCGTGCCGAGTGCCTCGTGCTCGACCTGTCGCTGCCGGGCATGGACGGATTCCAGCTGCTCGCGACGTTGCGCCAGCGGTGCGACTTCCTGCCGACCCTGGTGCTCAGCGGCGATGCGGCGGTCGAGCGCGTCGTGCGGTCGATGCAGTGTGGGGCGATCGGCTTCCTGGCGAAGCCGCCTCGGCCCGAAGTGATGCTGGAGCACGCGGCGTTGATGGCCGAGCAGGCCGCGACGTGTGCTGCCGACCGGATCCATCTGCGTCGGCTGCAGGAGCTCCGGCGGAAGCTGACCGGCCGCGAGACCGAAGTGCTGGCTCTCGTCGCGCGCGGCATGACCGCCAAGCAGATCGCGCACGAACTGGACCTCAGCCTGCGCACCGCGCACATCCACCGCACCAACGTGTTGCGCAAGTTCGGGGTCGAATCGGCCGTCGAGCTGGCTCGTCGTGCGGCGATCCTGGAGCAATCCGATCGGGCCGCGGCGGGGGAACCCGACAAGGTGCAGCGGGTCTGCATCTGCGGCTGAGCCGGCGGCTCGGGCTACTCCGCGCGTTCGCGCGGCAGCCACAGGCTGACCCGCGTGCCCTTGCCATCGCGGTTCTCGATCCAGATCCCGCCCTGCATCGCGCGCATCGACTGGCGTGCGATCCACAAGCCGAGTCCGGTCTGGCTCTCGCCGCCGGTGGGGCGGTTGCGGCCGATGTTGCCGGGGAGGAACACGGCTTCGCTCTGGCCGCTCGGGATGCCCGGACCTTCGTCGTCGAAGTGGATCAGGTACTCGGTGGCCTGTAGTTCGCAGCGGATGCGCACCGCGCCACCCGGTGGCGAGTACTTGATCGCGTTGCCGAGCACGTTGTCGACGACGCGGGTGAACAGGAACTCGTCGAGCCGCGCGGTCGCGCCGGTCTGGGCGTCGACGATCTCGAGTCGCAGGTCCTTGGCCTTGGCTGCGGCCTGGTGCTGTTCGACCCGGGAACGCAGCACGCGCGCCGGGTCGGTCGGCACCAGGGTCGCCGGTTGGGCGGCGGTCACCTGGCGCAGCATGGAGTCGAGGGCGGCGAGGATGTGTTCGCAGCTGCGGCCGATCCGCTGGGCATCGGCGTGCAACGTGGCCGCCGGCACGTCGGGCGAGGCCTGGCCGAGCGTGAACGCCGTCATGCGAAGCGTGGTGAGCGCGCCGCGCAGATCGTGCGCATCGGCCTCGAGTGTCGAGGTGCGGTCGACGAACTCGTGTTCCAGGCGATCGAGCCAGACCTGCTGGTCGATCGCGGCGACGACGGGCGCGCAGGCGGTTTCCAGGGCTTGCATCGCCGCGTCGTCGACGCAGGCGACGCCGTGCAGCAGGATCTCGACGTTCGCCAGGGTCGCACCGCGGATCTGCACGCAGGCCGTGCGCCGTTCGCCGTCGGCGAGCCAGAACACGTGGTCGTGCAGGCAATGCCCCGAGGCCAGGCAACGGCGCGCGAGTTCGGCCGCGTTCGTCAGCGGATACCCGAAGTCCGCGACCGGCAGCCGCTCACCGTCGCCGGTCCGCACCAGCCACACCGTGGCGTGTCCGGCGCGGCCGTCACGCACCAGGGTTTCGGTGGCGGCGATCGCGACGTGGGCGATGTCCAGGATCTCCTTCGGACGCGGCCAGCCGGCGGCGAGGGCCCGTTCGAGGTGCAGGCACCGCCGGGCGCGCAGGCTGTTGCGCTGCAGTGTGCGCCAACCGCTCACCAGCAGTCCGCCCACGAGCAGCGCCGCGGCGACCCACCACGGCCACGTCGCCGGATGCTGGCGCACTTCGACGGTGCCGAGGACCACTTCGTGCTCTTCGCCCCAGGGCCGACGCAGCAGCAGGAGTGCCGTGTAGGTGTCGGGCGGCAAGTCCGCGAAGGTCGCGTCCTCGGGCACCGCGACGAGGCCGGCCTTGCCGCGCAAGCCGACCCGCCAGCCCGGCGGTTGCGCCGGCGAACGGTCGATCAGGTTCGGCAGCAGCTGGATCGGCCCACTGTCGACGAACGCAGTCGCGTGCAGGGCGCCTTGCGCCACCGGGGGGGAACGGTGTCCGCCGATCTCGATCGCGACGTGGATGCGGGGCATCTCGAAGCCGAACACCGCGTCCGCGGTTTGCGTCACCCGGCAGTAGCCGCCGAGCGTGCCGAACCAGACCTCGCCGTTGCGGCGCATCAGGGCGGAGCGCTGCATGAACGGCCGCGGGTGCGAGCCACCTTCGGCTCCGAGCCAGCGCGAGCCCGCCGCGGAGCCGGCCACGTGCTGCAGTTCGTGCATGCTGGTGGTCCAGAACCGCTCGGGTCCGTCCGGGACGAGGTTGCGCAACCACTGGCTCGTGTTGGTGGTCAACACGCGCGCTCGGGTCTGTGCCGCCAGGTCGACGCGCCACAAACCGGTCAACGTCGCGACCCAGGCCGTTCCGGCTTCGCCGGGCAGGACCCGCTGCACCGATTCGCCGTCCCAGTCCATCGCGAACGGCTTGGCTTGCACTCCGGGTGGGCAGAGCCGCTGCAGGCCCTGGCGGCTGCGGAAACACGTGGCCAGCAGGGAGCCGTCGTCCAACGCCATCGCGTCGGAGATCACCGCCGGCCGATCGCTGCGCGCGATGCGCAACTGGGTCGTGCCGCCTTCGTCGGAGCTGCGTTCCAGCACGTCGGAATGGGCGCACCACGGTCCGCCATCGGGTGCAGCGACCAACGTGCGCACGTTCTCGGTGGGCTCGAGCCAGGGTTCCCAGTGCTCACCGTTGCGGCGGAACACGCCGGCGCGCCGCGCCGCCACGTACAGGATCCCATCGTTGGCGACCGTCATCGCCACCACGCAGCTCGTGCCGGACGGCACCTGGTCCGACCACGGTGCAGGCACCCGTTGCCAGCCATGGGCCGCGCGGCGCAGCAGCGTGCCCTTGTCGGTGCCGAACCACACCGTGTCGCCGACTTCGGCCATGGCGCTGACGCCGTCGTCGCGCAGCGGCGACGCGAACGTGGCGTTGTCGATCCCCGGCCGCCGCACACTCCGGCGAATCGCCGTGCGGTTGCCCGTCCACAGCAACCCCTGCCGGTCCTCGTAGACCACCTGCAACGGCGGCGGCAGGAACCGTTCATGGTGCATCAGTTCGACCATCTGCGCCTCGCCTGCCGCGAACGGCACGTGCCACAGCGCCTCGTGCGAATGCAGCCAGAACCCATCCCGCCCGCGGAGGATGCCGCGGGCCCGGGACCAGCCGTCGTCGCTGTGCAATCGGGTGGTGGCGCCGTCGCTCGCGATGCGCACGAGCCCGTGTTGGTCGACTGCGGTCAGTTCGCCGGCATGGGCGGTGGCCACCACGATGCCCTCGTGGCTGCCCACGAGGTGCCATTCGGGCCCGGCCTCGCGCCAGGTGCCGCGGAACAGCGCGGTGTCCGACCAGGCCCACACCGAGGTTCCATCCGCCGCGAGGTCGGCCAGGAGCGTGCCTCCGGGCCCGGCCGCCGGAACCACCCGGTCGTCTCCGTGCACGACGTGCAGTTGGCCGGCGCCAAGCAGCCACGCGCGTCCGTCGTCGGTGGCGGCGAACGCAGCGACTTCGCGCCGTTCGCCGAGGGGGAGCGGCACGGCCTGCGTGCTGCCGGCCGCGAGCCGCCACAGGCCGGAAGTACATGCGATCAGCAGGGAGCCGTCGGCTCGAGCCACCAGCTTGCGGATGCCGCGGGCTTCCACCGCATCGTCGCGGCGCAGGAAGTCGACGGAACCGAGGTCGGTGCCGTCGTGCCAGACGAGGCGATCGAGGAACGCGAACCACAGCCGATCGTCGGCGGTCTCGACCATGGCCGTGCACGCCGACGACGGTTCCAGGGCCAGTGGAACCGCTTCCAGCGCGATGCGGGTTTCCTGGGCCGCAGCGGCCGCACCCGACATCAACAGCAGCAGAGTGTCGCGGACGAGATGCACCGCGGGCGTTGGCTCCGGGGGACGAAGGGCTTCGGTACGCGTGACGCTGGATCGTATCCACGCAACGCGGTTCGCACCCGTCTAGCCAAGATCGCTAAGCGGCGCCCGGGTCAGGGCTTCTTCCAGGTGCCGTTGTCGCGCCGCGCGTCGATCGTCGCGACGTCCGGGTCGAGCACGACCATCGTGGCTGCACCTTCGAACGTGACCACCGCTTGCGTGCCCTGCTGGAAGGTGGTGGCCGGGATGGTCTGCCGCAGCTTCTGGCCATCGGCGAACGTCGCTTCGACCACGCACGGGTGCACGGCGCGTCCGCGATCGGCCACGGTCACCACCGTCTTGCCGTCCTTGGCTGCGACCTCTGCGATGGCGTGGTCGAGCGTCCAGGCCTCGAACATCCACGTACGGAAGTAGGGCTCGAGGTCCTGGCCGGCCACGTCGGCGAACGACCGGAAGAAGTCGTACGGGGTCGGGTGCTTCCAGGCCCAGTCGGCGGTGTAGCGGCGGAAAGCGGCGAAGAACACGTCGTCGCCGAGCAGTGCGCGCAACTGGTGCAGCACCGCCGCGGGCTTGGTGTAGCTGGCGTAGCCGAAGTCGTCGTCGCCGTAGGTGTCGGCGTGGCGCATGCACACGGTGTCGCCGCCGTCGCGCACCTGGGCCGCCGCCATCATCACGTCGCGGCGCGGCCCGTTCTTCTTGCCGGTGAAGTCGTCGCGGCACAACGTCGTCCAGAACGACGTGAAGCCCTCGTCCTGCCACGCGTAGCGCTTCTCGTTGTTGCCGACCAGCATCGGGAACCACATGTGGATCAGTTCGTGTGCGATCACGTCGGCCGGTTGGCGGCCGCCGCAGATCGTCATCATCGGGTACTCCATGCCGCCGCCGATGATGCCTTCGCACGCGGTCATGTGCGGCCACGGGTACGGATGCACACGCGCCGACATGAACTCGATGGTGTGCCGCGCGTACTCGGCGGCGCGCACCCAGTCGCCCGAGTTCGGTTCGTAGACGGCGTGGATCTCGCAGGTGCCGTCCTTGCCGGCGCCGAGCTTGTCCTTCACCACGGCGTGCGTCGCGTCCCACAGGTAGGTGCGGGCGATGCTGACCGCGGCGTCGCGCACGTTCTCGGCGTGGAACTTCCACACCAGCTTGCCGGTCGCCGACTCGGCCGTGACCTGCTTCTGCTCGATGTCGTCCTTGGTGATCACGTGCACGACTTCGCGCTGCTTGCCGGCCTGGGCCAGGGCAGCGCGCGCCTTCTCGGTGAGCACCTCGGCGGGGTTCACGAGTTCGCCGGTGGCGCGCACGAGGTAGCCGACCGGAACGGTGAGCTCGAGGTCGTAGTCGGCGTAGCCCATGTAGAACTCGCCGTTGCCGCGGTGCGGGTCGGCGACCCAGCCGTCGACGTCGTCGTAGACCGCGAACTGCGGGTACCAGTAGCCGAGGTAGAACACCTTGTCGCCCTCGTGGCCCATGCGCGGCGCCGTGCCCGCCTTCGGCACGTCGAACGCGTAGTCGATCTCGAGCGTGGTCTCCTGGCCCGCCGCCAGCGGCGGGTCGAGCGGCACGACGATGCGGGTGTCGCGGGCGCGCACGCGGATCTTCTTGCCGTTGCGGCGTGCTTCCTGGATCTCCAGCCCGTTCGTCGGCGCCACCGTGCGCGTGCGCATCGCCTCGGGCTTCATCAGATCCTGGTAGGCGTGCACCACGAGCTGGCCGATCTCGTGCGGCGAACGGTTGACGTAGGTCATCGTCGCCTTGCCGGTCAGGCGCGACGCCGCGGGATCGAGCTCGGCGGCCAGCTTGTAGCGGGCGTAGTTCGTCCAGTGTTTGTCACCGGGGCGGCCGTGCAGGGTGCGGGTGCCGGCTTCGACCGCGGCGGAAAACGCGGCCGGCAGGTCGATCGGGTACGGCACGACCCGGGGCTGTGGCGTCGGGGATTGCGCGGCGAGTGCCGGCAGCAAGGCGAGAAGGCCGAGGGTCGAAGGGTGCATGCGCGGCGGAATGTCGAGGGCGAAGCGATCGCCTGCAACCTCCCGTCGGTGGTGGTTGCGAGACTGCGACGCGTTCCGGGAACGAATCCGGATCCAGGTCGTCGTAGTGCGCCCTTCCCGCCGTCCCGACGCACGGATAGTTTTCCGCCCCTCGGAGGAGTCGCCCCGCATGTCCACGATCGCCCGTCTGTCCCTTGTCGTCCTTGCCACCATGTTCGGTGGCTTCGCCAATGCCCAGGATTGGCGCAAGGAGAGCATCACCTCGGTCGGCGTCGAGTTCGACGCGCCGAGCCGCCTCGAACGTCTGCCGATGCAGCTCGGCGAGGAAGGCATCTACCACCGCGCGCGGCTGCGGCCGAAGGACGACGCCGACTACGTGCGGGCCCAGTACACCTGGTACTGCGACGTCTACGAGTTCTCGTCGAAGAAGCCGACCGAGGGCGACGACGGGCTGCCCGACGGGATCCCGGAGGAGCTGAAGGAGAAGTTCAAGCAGATGCTGTCGATGGCCAAGCCCAAGACCAAGTTCAAGGAGTGGCTCGACGACAAGGACCAGAAGGAGATGGAGATCGTGGTCGGCGGCAAGCCGAAGAAGGGCCGCGGCAAGAACCTCGACTATGTGCACTGGGTCTGGCTCGAGCGCAATGGCTACGGCCCGGCCAAGATCACCTACTGCGAAGCGGCGGTGTACTCGTTCCCCGAGCGCGAGGTGGCGCTGGTGATCGAGATGCCGCTCGAGTCGGACAAGCCGCCGGTGCCGAAGGCGAAGTGGAAGGGCCTCATCGATCGCATCGTCACCAGTGGGGCGCCGGCGGCGGTCGACGCCAGTGCCGACGACCTCGACAAGAAGCGCGACCAGTACGCCGACACGCCCGAGAAGAAGGAAGCGCTCGCCACGGCGAAGAAGAACATCGCCGACCTGAAGGGCTGGGACTACTTCACGCAGCCGAACTACATCGTGCTCTACTCGTGGGACTTCGAGAAGCCGGACGAACGGGCCAAGGCGCGCAAGGAAGCGACCTACTACGCGACCCGGCTGGAGAAGATGCGCGAGCTCTACCTCAAGCACTACCCGCTCGACGCGACCGGCACGCGCGCCGTGTTCCCCGATCCGAAGTCGATCCCCGAGGTGAAGGGGCCGACCACCGGGTCGAAGTCGGAGGAGGAGGGCAAGGCCGAGGAAGCGGTCGAAGAGCACCGCGAGGCGAAGAAGGACGAACTCGGCAAGCTGCGCTACTCCGTGTTCCGGCTGTGCGCGAAGTACGAGCAGTTCATGCAGTACGGCCAGTCGCCGCCCGGTGTCGTCGGCTGGTTCTCGCCGGCGAGCAAGGAGCTGGTCGTGTTCCTCGGCGGCGACGTGATGATGGGCAAGGGCGCCACCGAGACCGTGACCTACCACGAAGGCTGGCACCAGTACGCCGACTTCTACTTCGACCACCCGCAGACCGCGTCGCGCGGCACCCTGCACCGCTGGTTCGACGAAGGCCACGGCGACTTCTTCGGCGGCTTCCGCTACGGCGTGAGCGGCTGGAAGTACATCGGCAGCGACATGCGCCACCAGGACGTCAAGGAGATGGTGCGCAAGGGCGACTACGTGCCGTTCCGCGACATCGTGCACTGGGACATGCGCCGCTTCTACGGGGCGCGTGCGCCCTACTACTACGCCCAGGCGTTCTCGATGATCGACTTCCTGCGGCGTGGGCCCGAGAAGGACAAGAACTTCGACCCGCGCTGGGCCGACGCGCTCGACATGTACCGCAAGGTCATGCTCGTGCACGGCAAGAGCAAGCTCGCCTCCGACACGTCGTTCCGCGGCTTCTCCGACGACGACTGGAAGAAGCTCGAGGAGGCGTGGAAGGCCTGGGTCAACGGACCCCACTGGCTCAACGGCAAGTGAGACGCGGCCCGGCGGGCCGCCGGGATTGCGTTCGGCGCGCCCCACGCTTCACTGGCTCGCCGCGTGACCGAGACTCCCTCCGCCCCCGAGCCCGACGAACGACCGCGCACCTTCGTGCAGGTCGCGTTGAGCCTGCCGCTGCGGCGTGAGTTCACCTACGCGCTGCCGCCCGGCAGCGGCGCGCGCCCCGGCAACCGCGTGCGCGTCAACTTCCACGGCCGCGCCCTGGCCGGCGTCGTCGTCGCGGTGAGTCCGACCACGGACCTCGAACCGCATCGGGTCAAGCCGATCGAGAAGGTGCTCGATGCCGACACGACGCTGCCGCCGTCGCTGCTGGAACTGGCGCGGCGCATGGCGACGACCTACGGCTGTTCGCTCGGCGAAGCGCTCGACGCGATGTTGCCCATGGTCGCCAAGCAGCGCGGCGTGCGCCGCATCCCGCACGTCGAACTGAAGGCCCCGCACGACCTGGCCATGGCCGCGGTCGGCGAGCTCGAGGACAAGCACCAGGCGCAGTCGCGCGTCCTGCGCACGGTGCTCGAGTACGGCGGCCCGATGCGCATCTTCGACCTGCGCCACCGCACCAACACCAGCGACAGCCCGTGGCAGACGCTGGTGAAGAACGGCCTGCTGCGCAAGGTCATGCTCGAGGAGGAACTGGAGGAACTGGTGCCCGCCAAGGAAGAGGCGGCGGTGCGGCACGTGCTCAACGAGCACCAGCAGGGGGCCGTCGACGCGGTGGCGACACGGGTCAAGGCCCGCGCGCACCGGACGTTCCTGCTGCACGGCGTGACCGGCAGCGGCAAGACCGAGGTCTACCTGCGGATCCTCGAGGAAGTGCGCGCGCTCGGCCGCGCCGCCATCGTGCTGGTCCCGGAGATCTCGCTGACGCCACAGACGGTCGGCCGGTTCGCGTCGCGTTTTCCCGACGTCGCCGTGCTGCACAGCGGCCTCACCGACGCCGAACGCGGGCGGCAGTGGCAGCGCCTGCTGCAGGGCGTGGCCAAGATCGCCGTCGGGGCGCGTTCGGCCCTGTTCGCGCCGGTGCAGGACCTCGGCCTGATCGTCGTCGACGAGGAACACGAGACGTCGTTCAAGCAGGACAGCACGCCGCGCTACCACGCCCGTGAGATGGCGATCGTGCGCGGCGAGATCGAAGGTGCGGTCGTCGTGCTCGGCTCGGCGACGCCGACCCTCGAGTCGATCGGCAAGGCCAAGCGCGGCATCTACGAGCTGCTGACGCTGCCGCAGCGCGCCGGTGCCGGCCGCCTGCCGAAGATCGTGGTGCAGGACCTGCGCGGCGAGCCGAAGGAGGCCCGCAAGGCCGGCGTCGTGCTGTCGCGCACCCTGCTGGTGATGATGGAGGAGCGGCTCAAGGCCAAGGACCAGGTGCTGCTGTTCCTCAACCGACGCGGCTATGCGCCGGTGCTGCTCTGTCCCGGCTGCGGCGAAGCGGTGAAGTGCGAGCACTGTTCGGTGTCGATGACGTGGCACGCGCGCAGCGGACGACTGGTCTGCCACTGGTGCTGCCACGAGAAGCGGCGACCCGAGATCTGCCTCACCTGCCAGCACGCCGGCATGCACGAACTCGGTGTGGGCACCGAGCGCCTGGAGATGGCGGTGAAGCAGCGCTTCCCGGACGCGATCGTCGCGCGCATGGACGCCGACACGATGGCCGAACGCGGCGCGCACGAACGTGTGCTCGGCGCCTTCCGCAAGAAGCACATCGACGTGCTGATCGGCACGCAGATGATCGCCAAGGGCCTCGACTTCCCCGACGTCACGCTGGTCGGCGTGGTCTCCGCCGACACCGGGCTGTTCGTGCCCGACTACCGCGCCGCCGAGCGCACGTTCCAGCTGTTGCACCAGGTCGCCGGCCGCGCCGGCCGCGGCGAGAAGGCCGGCACGGTGGTGATCCAGACGTTCTGCCCCGACAACTACGCGGTGCAGGCGGCGGCCAACAACGACTACGCGTCGTTCGTGCAGCAGGAGCTCGCCTTCCGCCGGGTCACCGGCTACCCGCCGTTCGCGCGGTTGCTGCGTGTGCTCGCCGAAGCGCGTCACGAACAGGAGGCACGCGACCTGTTGCGCGCGGCGGTGAAGCCGCTGCAGGAACTGGTCGACTGCGA
>JAEUHV010000490.1 GCA_016794485.1 Planctomycetota bacterium | reverse complement strand
CGTGGCGCCCGCGCTGGCCGGCAGAGGGGGGTCGGACGGCGCCTCGAGCAGCTGCTCCTGGTTGCGCCGGTAGTTGACGAGCATGGTCAGCGCCTGCACCGCCTGCTCGGGCGTGTCGTAGACGGGCACGTCGGCTTCGATCGCGTATTCGGGCACCGTCGCCAGCTCTTCGTCCTGCAGAGCGTACTGTTCGCAGACGAGACTGAGCCGCTTGCCCGGCGTGTCGACGCGCTCGACCGAGTGCATCAGGTCGCCGTCGAACCCGACCAGGAGGCCCGGACGAGGCGTCACCTTCGCCAACACGCGCTTGCCGCGCGCCAGCACCAGTTGCCCCCCGCGCATCAGCGCCGGCACGTCGACGTAGAGCACGCTGACCATCACCGGCATGACGATGTCGTTGCAGTACGCGCGCAGGCTGCGGTCGATGTGCGGATCGACGCGCGAGCCGGCCTCGAGCTCGAGCGGGTTGAGGTAGAACGCATTGCAGTCGGGCCGCAGCGCGCGCGCGAGGTACGGCGCGAAGAACGGGAACTCGGCCGCGACGCGCGCCACCTGCGAGCGGCGGAACACCACCGAGAACCCCCGGGTCGCGACGAAATCGCGGTTCAGGTTGTTGACCGTGAACTGCTTGCACTTCCGGATCGCGACCCGCAGATCCTCCAGGTACTCGCGCGGGAACGCGTTCTCCGCGGCCTGGTATGGCAGAGCACTCACGGCCGCCCCTCGCGCAACCGCGCCACGGACATCGGCCACGGCCACGGCCATCGAGAGGCCATGGCTCGCCAGCGCCTACCAGCGAGGAATCGCCGTTGTCGCGCCCGCGCAGCGGTCGCGGCAACCCGAGTCCGCCCGGGTTTGCCGCTTGCGGCGCTCGGCGCCAGCGATCGAGGGGCCATGTCTCGCCAGCGCCTACCAGCGAGGAATCGCCGTTGTCGCGCCCGCGCAGCGGTCGCGGCAACCCGAGTCCGCCCGGGTTTGCCGCTTGCGGCGCTCGGCGCCAGCAAGTGGCACACCCGGGAGGAATCGAACCTCCAACCACCAGATTCGTAGTCTGGTACTCTATCCAATTGAGCTACGGGTGCCCGTTGGGGGCGCGGAACCTAGCGACCGGGGTCCCGGCACGCAAGGCCTTTCTTCGTGGCGAACGGAGCCCGTGCGCGCCACTGGACCCTTCGGACCGCGATCACTACCCTGCTCGCCCCGAAACGCGGCCGAACGCCGTGTCGCCCACTCCCACCATGTCCACGTTCGATCTGTCCAAGTACGGCATCAAGGTCCCGAACCTGCTCCGCAACGCGGAGCCTTCCATCCTCTACGAGCAAGCGCTCAAGCGCGGCGAGGGTGAAATCGTCAGCAGCGGCGCGCTCGCCGCCCGTTCCGGCGCGAAGACCGGCCGGTCGCCGAAGGACAAGCGCATCGTCGACAGCGAACCGTCGACCAAGGACGTCTGGTGGGGCGACGTCAACATCAAGCTGTCGGACAAGACCTTCCAGGTGAACCGCCAGCGCGCGATCGACTTCCTGAACACGCGCGACCAGCTCTACGTCGTCGACGGCTTCGCCGGCTGGGACCCAAAGCACCAGATCAAGGTCCGCATCGTCTGCCTGAACGCGTACCACGCGCTGTTCATGTGGAACATGCTGATCCGCCCGACCAAGGAACAACTCGCCAACTTCGGCGACCCGCACTACACGATCTGGAACGCCGGCCTGTTCCCGGCCAACTCGCAGACCGAGTCGATGACCAGCGCGACCTCGGTCAGCCTGTCGTTCGAACGCGGTGAGTTCGTCATCCTCGGCACGCAGTACGCCGGCGAGATGAAGAAGGGCGTGTTCACGATCATGAACTACCTGATGCCCAAGAAGGGCGTCATGTCCATGCACTGCTCGGCGAACGAAGGCAAGGACGGCGACGTGTCGCTGTTCTTCGGCCTGTCGGGCACCGGCAAGACCACGCTGTCGGCCGACCCGCGTCGCAAGCTCATCGGCGACGACGAGCACTGCTGGAGCGACGACGGCGTGTTCAACATCGAGGGCGGCTGCTACGCGAAGTGCATCAACCTGACCCGCGAGCAGGAGCCCGAGATCTACGACGCGATCCGCTACGGCTCGGTGCTCGAGAACGTGATCTACGACAAGCAGACGCGCGTCGTCGACTACACCAGCCAGGCGATCACCGAGAACACGCGCTGCAGCTACCCGGTCGAGTACATCCCGAACGCCAAGATCCCCTGCGTCGGCGGCCACCCGAAGAACGTGATCTTCCTGACCTGCGACGCCTTCGGCGTGCTGCCGCCGGTCAGCAAGCTGACGCCGGAGCAGGCGATGTATCACTTCATCTCGGGCTACACGGCGAAGGTCGCCGGCACCGAGATGGGCGTGAAGGACCCGGAGACCACGTTCTCGGCGTGCTTCGGCGCCGCGTTCATGGTCTGGCACCCGACCAAGTACGCCGAACTGCTCGCCGACAAGATCGCGAAGAACGGCAGCCAGGCCTGGCTGGTCAACACCGGCTGGAGCGGCGGTGGCCCC
>JAEUHV010000485.1 GCA_016794485.1 Planctomycetota bacterium | reverse complement strand
CCTGCACGTACGAACCGGCGATCGCTCCGGCCCCGACGATCGCGACCTGCAGTGGGGCTGGCTCAACCATGCCGCAGCGCTCCGACCGCAGCGCGGATCGCCTGGGCGACATGGTCGCAGTGGCGCTGCGTGTAGCGTTCGTTGATCGGCAGCACGACGACGCTGTCGAGGCCGCCGAGCGCGCCGCGGTAACGGTCGCGGTCGAACATCGCCGTCGCACGGTCGCGCCGTGGGTTGTGCTGCAACGGCAGCCACGTCACCGGCGATGCGCGCCAGTCGCGGAACAGTTCGCACTCGAACGCCGGCTTCTGGATGTAGTGCGGCGCACAGGCGATGCCGGCCGCCTGCAGCTTCGTCGCCAGCGCGCGCGGTCCGCCGGGCACGAGCGTGCGGTCGACGTGGAACGCGAACTTCCAGAAACTGTGCGCGCCGTGCGCCGGGTCGCGCGGCAGCACGAGCCCTTCGACGCCGGCCAGCGCCTGCTGCAGCGTCGCGGCGACCTGGCGCCGGGCGGCGACGACACCGTCGAGCTTCGGCAACTGCGCCAGCGCCACCGCGCCCTGCAACTCGGTGAGGCGGTAGTTGAGGGCCGGAAAGTAGTGGTCGGGTTTCTGGTCGCCGTAGCCCCACGCCTTGTTCACGTAGAGGAACACGCGCCGCGCCACGTCGGCGTCGTCGGTGACGACGATGCCGCCTTCACCGGTGGTGATGTGCTTGCCCTGCTGCAGCGAGAAGGTGCCGATCCGGCCGAACGTGCCGACCTTGCGCCCACGGAACGAAGCCCCGAACGCCTGCGCCGCGTCTTCGACCAGCGCGAGACCGCGTTCGGCCGCGAGGGCCGTGAGCCCGTCGAGGTCGCACGGGTTGCCGAACAGGTGCGTGACGACGATCGCGCGGGTGCGGTCGGTGATCTGGGCCCGCACGGTGTCGACGGTGACGTTCAGCGTCACCGGGTCGACGTCGGCGAACACCGGCACGCCGCCCTCGTAGAGGATCGGCGTCAGCGCACCCATGTCGGTGATCGGCGTCGTGATCACCTCGTCGCCCGGCTGCAGCCGCAGTGCGGCGATCGCGCAGTGCACGGCCGCCGAACCCGATGCACACGCGATCGCGTGCTTGCTGCCGAGCCACTGGGCGAAGCGCTGCTCGAACGTCGTCACCATCGTGCCGCGCGTGCTGTTCAGCGTGCCGCGTTGCAGCACCAACGCAACCAGCGCCGCCTCGTCGTTGCCGAACGTGCGCCCGGTCGCATCGCCGTCGCTCGGCAGTGCCATCGCGGGTTCTGCAGGTGCCGTGTGCACGGCGTCGACGATCCGTGCCGCGACACCGCTGCCGTCGAGCCGCACGCCGCGCGGCCGCCCGACCTGGCGGCGCATCGCCGCGGCGAGCGCCGCGGTTCCTGGCGCCGCCTGCGTCACGAGTCCTGTCGCGACTCCGGCGGCGAGCAGCCCCGCGTTCGGCAACGCGACGCAAGGCACCCCGTGGGCGACCGCGATGCGTTGCCAGCCGACGCTGTCCGTGACCAGCAACTGGGCGCGCACCGCGTGTTCGATCCAGGCCTTTGCTCCGGCCGTCGGGCCAGGTGGCGCGATGCGGTTGATTCCGGCCACGGCCAACGCCGCGTCGACGGACGGCGCGGGGCCGGCCTCGAGCACGACGGCTGCGCCGGGTGTTGGGGCCGTCGCCATCACCACGGCCGCGGTCGCCGCGGCCGCCAGATCCCCGACGATCACGATGCGCCCAGCATCGTGCGCGGCCAACGCGAGCCGTTCGGCCTCGCCCGCCACGCAGTGCACCAGCGCAGGTGGTTCCAGGGGATTGCTCCGGCCGAACGGGCGCAGGCCGCCGTCGAGATGCACGGTGCGCAGGCTCGCCGTGGCGGCGGCCTGCCCGACCGCGCGGGTGAAGTCGCTGGCACCGATCGTGACCACGGCGGTGGCGTGCGGCAGCACGTCGCGCGCGAGCGTCGTCGCCGCGTCGGGGCCGTCGACGCGATGCACCGCCGCGGCGCTGCCGAGTTCGGCGGACAATCCCGGCAGTTCGCCGACTGCGGCGCCCGCCACGAGCCGGTAGGCGATCGCGCGCGTGCGCAGTTCGGCCAGTACCGGCCCGAGCAGGAAGGCGGCGAAGCAGTCGCCGACCGCGATGAGCAAGGTCACGCGCTGCCTACCCCGGCCCCGGGTTCTGGTTCAGGCGCACCGCGACGACACTGAGCAGGTCGTTCACTTCCTTCTCGATGCGGTTCACGCTGGCGACGTTGTCGAGCACGATCGCCTTCTTCGAGGTCGCCGGCTGGAAGATCAACCGGCCGCTGCGCAGCAGCAGGAACTCGACGACGTCGCTGATCTCCTTGTTCATCTCCAGGCCCTCGGTCGACCAGCGCTGGATGTCGCCGAGGTAGCCGTGGTGGTGCAGGATCTCGCGCGCGTTCACTTCGTAGTAGTTGAAGCGGCTGTTGACGAACACCAGCAGCAAGAGGAAGCCGAGACCCGCCGCCAGGAACCCGTAGAACGACGTGTTCATCTGGATGTCGATGCGGCCGAACAGCCCCCCGAGCCAGCCGGTGATGTCGGCCTTGGTGTCGATCCACAGCACCGCGAGCACGATCGCGATCGCGGCGATCACGATGGTGATCGACTTGATGCGCGAGAAGTCGAACGAGAACACCATCAGGTTCAGGAACAGCAGCAACAGGAAGGTGTTGCCGAGCACCGTCGAGCCGACCTGGCCTTCGGTCTTGCCGATGCCGAGCCACGACAGCAGGAAGAAGATCGCGGCGCAGACGAAGGTCGGGTAGAGGAACACGACCTTCGGCCACGGCCGGATGATCACGCTCTCGGGGGCGCGATCGGGCATCGGCGTCGCGGGAGCTGGAGTCGGTGCGGGAGCCGGCGAAGCGGCAGGGGGTGGGGTTGCGGTCATGGGTGGTCCGCGCCGTGCGGCGCGGCGCCGCTTTGCGCAGCAGCGGGCCGAAGATTGTGCTCGCGGAGCTCGGCCCGTTCCAGCCTCGGACCCGGAACGTCGCCGCAACCGCCCCACCTGGCGGCGAATCGTGGCGGTCGACCGCCGCCGCCGCCGCTGGCGGGGCATGCGCCACCTCCTGCTCACCGTGTTCCTCGTCCTGTTCGGCGGTCTGCCCGCATGCCATGGCCGCGGCGGCACGGCCACCCTGCCCGAACTCGCCGCTGCAGCCGCGGTCACGGGCGGGGGGCGCGTGCTGCTGGATCCGCTCGGGACCCGGGTCCTGCTCGGCACGATCCTGCTGCAGAACACCCTCGCCGCCGACGTGGCGGGGGCCGGCATCGTGTTCCGGCTGCTGCTCGCCGCCGGCTACGAAGCCGATGCGACCGAGGTCGTATTGACGCCGGGCCAGCAGCGGCAGATC
>JAEUHV010000380.1 GCA_016794485.1 Planctomycetota bacterium | reverse complement strand
CGGGCCATTGGTTCCTGCTCGGCGACAGCGCGTTCGACAGCCGCGACAGCCGCCATTTCGGCGAAGTGCCGATGGCGTCGTTCCTGGGCGTGCCATGCTGCGTGCTCGGTCCATGGCCGTGCACCCGGTGGATCCGGCCATGAACCACTGCCGCGACTCCCGTTCCGGTTGCCTTCGTGCCGACAGGACATAGACCCGTGACCCCCGTGACGATTCCCGTGCGCATGCAGCCCGTCTCGCTCCTGCTGGTGATGACCCTGGCCGCGTCGTTGGCGGCACAGAACAGGACCGATCCGGGCCAAGGCACGCCGCGCCCGGCGCCGACCCCGATGCTGTTGCCGCAGCACGTGGTGTTGCCGCGCGGCGACCGCGAAATGACCGTCGACGGTTCGTTGAACGACTGGCCAGAACTGCCGGCGCTGCGCCTCGACGACAATCGGCAACTGTCCGGCACCGCATACAACGCCTGGATCGGGCCGCGCGACCTGCGCGGGGCGGTGTTCCTGATGTGGGACCAGGAGGCGCTGTGGGTCAGTTGTGCGGTGACCGACGAATGGCACCGCGCGCTCGACGCCAACACGCTGCTCGTCACCGAGATTCCGGCGGCCGATTCGGTGGTGCTGACGTTCGATCCCAACCGTGATACGCGCGCGTCGGGCAACGATCCGGGCCGCAGTGAAGACCGCGAGTTCTGGCTCGCCGACGACCCGGGCCACCAGGTCGTGCAGTGGGACCGGTTGCGTGGCCAGGCGCGGGTGCTCGACGCCAAGGCGGGGCGCATGGTCGTCACGCACGACAAGGAACACGGCATCACCAACTACGAGGCGCGCATTCCGTGGAGCGAGATCCTGGCACCGGGCCAGGTCGCGAACGCGGGCCGCGTCGTCGACTTCCAGATCGTCGTCAACGATTTCGACGAGTCGACCGACCCGATGCCACAGACGCGCATCGGTGCGACCTTCGGCTGCAACACCGTCGTCGATCCGGGCCTGCTCGGCAGCCTGATGCTGGTCGCCGACGCGTCGGCCTTGCAGGGTGCGGTGCCGATGTTCCCGCCGAAGCCGAGTGCCCCCGGGAAGCCGACGCCGACGCCGGAAGAGGCGCAGGCGATGATCGAAGGCCTGCTGCAATACCCGCCGGCGATCTACACCGGCCAGGGTGCACCCGCCGAGTGTGGTGGCGTCAAGCGCACTGCGGTGCTCGAACAGATCGACAGCCACCACGCCCGCATGCCGCGCGTCGACTTCCTCGAGTTCCTGCAGCGGGTGCACCGCCGGATGAACCGCGAAGTGGCCGGCATCCAGGCGCGCGGCCTGCCGCGGTTCTGGCGGCAACGGCTCGAGTCGGTGTCGAAGCAGGCCGAGGATCCGGTGCCGGCCGGCGCCTTGCGGTTGTTCCGGCTGCCGACGGGCGGCTGGTTGTGCCGTTATGCGACGGGTGCATTCATGGTCGATCCGGCGGGTGCCGACGTGCACGAAATGCTGCTCGGCGGGGCTGGATTCTGTGTATTGACCCAGCCGCTGGACATGACCCGGCGCAGCGACCAGTTGTTGATCCGCATGTATTCGGCCGAGCCGCCGCGCCACGTGTTCACGCACATCGCCTTCCATTTGCCGGTGATCCCGATGGACGTGATGCCGCTGGTCGAGCCGGGCAAGTCCTACGGCACCCCGCTCGGTTGCAATGTGCACGCGATGGGCAGCAAGCGAGCGGACGGCAAGGTGACCTACAGCTGCAGCTACCGCATCGACGTTCCCGGTGGCCCTACCCTGGCATTGGTCGGCCCCAATCTGGTGCCCGGGGATTTCGAATCGACCGCGATCGACGTGGCGATCGTGTCGCCGCGCAATCCGGAACTGCCTGCAATCCTGCAGAAGCTGGCCCCGCAGCTGGTCGTGATCGACGAGGTGTTCACCTGCCAGTCGCATCCGACCACGGTGCGAGTCGCATTGAAGGACGTGTTCGCGATCCAGCAGGCACTCGTCACCACTCCGTCGCTCGTGTTGGCCCCCGGCGAATCGTGGACAGTGACGGCGAAGACGCCCAAGTGACGCGTGTGATTAGCTGATTGCGAACTTGCGTTCCGTGGCGGCATTCCCACAATCTGCCACCCCGGTGAATGACCACCGGCCTCACAACACGCGACCAAGAATGGCTGACAAGAAGACGAATCCGGCGATGGAGTTCCTGCTCGAGGTCCTGAAGAACGACAAGGACGCCGTCTACAAGGATGCTGCCGAAGCCGCGGCGAAGAAGAAGCTGAAGGTGTTCCCGATCATGTGGGGCAAGGCCAAGGTGATCCTCGGCCATGTCAAGGCAGCGCCGCGCGGCCAGGGCAAGGCCGCCAAGGCCAAGGCCAAGGCCGCGAAGGTCGCCGGCACGGCCCCGGTCGCCAAGCGTGGGCCCGGCCGGCCGCCGAAGGCCGCCGCCAGCGCGTTCACCGGTTCGCTCGAAGGCATCATCGCCGCGGTGAAGGACAGCGAGCAGGCCAAGACCCGCTACCGCCAGGCGGTCGCCAAGATCCAGTCGATCCTCGCCGACGTTCTCGGCTGAGCGAACGCGATCAAGCGCGGCTGCACAGGCCGCGCCAGCGCGGGCCGTCGTGGTCGCGCATCCGCTGCGCCACGAACTCGTGGAACTTCGCGAGCAGCGCCTCGACGCGCGGGCCCGGCCCGCCGCCGTGCAGCGCCCTTCCGTCCAGGTGGGTGACCGGCCCGATGTCGCGCAACGTGCTCGACAAGAACATCTCCTCGGCGCGCAGCAGGTCGCTGCGGACGAGGTGTCGTTCGGCGACGCGTTCGCCGCAGCGTGGCAGGAAGGCGAGCAGCAGGGCGCGCGTGACGCCGGCCAGGATGCCCGCGTCGAGCGGCGGCGTGCACCACACGCCGTCCAGCCGCACGAACAGGTTCGAGGTCGACGCCTCGGTGAGATGGCCGTCGTGGTTCGCCATCACACAATCCGTGGCACCGAGGGCCTTGGCCTCGGCGAGCCCGAGCACGGAATTCAGGTAGTTGCCACTCTTGGTCGCGGGGTCGAGTGCCTTGCGGTCGACGCGCAGGCGGTCGATCAGCGCGAGCTTCGCCGGCTTGCCCGACATCGGCGACAGCGGCCGCACCATCGCGAGCCAGCACGGCGCGCCGGTGGCGTAGGCCAGGTCGATGTTCGGTGCTTCCCCGCTGCCGCGAGTGACGACCAGGCGAACGTAGCTGTCGCCGTGTCCTGCCGCGGCCAGCGTCGCGGCGATGCGGCGGGCGATCGTCGCCTCGTCGAGGTCGAGCTGCAGCCGGATCGCGCGGGCCGACAAGACCAGCCGCGCCCAGTGCTCGGGCCACGCGAACGGCACGTCGCCGACGGTTCGGACCACTTCGTAGATCGAGTCGCCGAACAGGAACCCGCGGTCGAGCACCGGGATGCGCGCTTCGCTCTCGGGAACGATCACGCCGTCGAGGTTGCAAAGGTTGGGCATTCGGGCGCGGATGGTAAGCTGGCCCGCCTGCATGTGCGGCTTCATCTCGATCTACGGTCCCCAGGGTTCTGACGCCATCCACGACGTGCTCGCCGGCCTGCTGGCGATCCAACACCGCGGCCAGGACGCTGCGGGCGTCGTCACCTTCCACGAGAAGTTCCACGCCAAGAAGGGTCTCGGCCTCGTGCGCGAGGTCTTCCAGGACAAGCACCTCAGCCGGCTGCGCGGCCACCTGGCCGTCGGCCACGTGCGCTACCCGACGGTCGGGCTCGGCGAGGACACCGACGTGCAGCCGTTCTGGCTCGACTATCCGGTCGGCACGGCGATGGCGCACAACGGCAACGTCACCAACTTCCACGAACTGAAGTCGACCTACTTCGGCCAGCGCAACATCCACCTCGGCAGCAACTGCGATCTCGAGGTCGTGCTCTACGTGTTCGCCGACGCGCTGATGCGCCGCCGCGCCGATCCGGTCACCGTCGACGACGTGCGCAGCGCGGTGCAGGAAGTCTTCGAACGGGTGAAGGGCGCCTACTCGGTGGTCGGCATCACCAGCGAGGGCATGTATGCGTTCCGCGATCCGTTCGGCATCAAGCCGTGCATCTACGGCAAGAAGGTGACGCCGGACGGCACGTGGTACGCGGTCGCCAGCGAGTCCGTCGTGCTCGACGTCGCCGGCTACGAGATCGTGCGCGACCTGAAGGCCGGCGAGATGCTGTGGATCGGCAAGGACCGCGTGCCGCACGTGCTGCAGGTCGGCAAGAAGCCGCACCGCCCGTGCATCTTCGAATACGTCTACTTCGCGCGGCCCGACACGTTCCTCGACGGCACGTCGGTCTACGAGGCGCGCATGGAGCTCGGCCGGCGGCTCGGCCGCGCGTTCCTCGACACCAAGCTCGAGGCCGACGTGGTGATCCCGGTGCCCGAATCGGCGCGCACCGCCGGCCAGACGATGGCCGAGGTCATCGGCCTGCCGTGCCGCGAGGGGTTCGTGAAGAACCGATACGTCGGCCGCACGTTCATCATGCCGAACGACAAGGCGCGGCAGGAAACGATCCGCGCCAAGCTGAATCCGATCCGAGCCGAGTTCGAAGGCAAGCGCGTGATCATCCTGGACGACTCGATCGTGCGCGGCAACACGAGCCGGCAGATCGTCAAGATCGCGCGCCAGATGGGGGCGGCGAAGGTCTACCTCGCGTCGTACTCGCCGCCGCTGCTGTTCCCGTGTCTCTACGGGATCGACATGTCGACCAAACGCGAGTTCGTCGCGCGCGGCCGGACGCACGCCGAGATCGCCCGTGAGCTCGGCGCCGACCACGTGCTCTACCAGACCATCGAGCAGATGGAGGACGCGGTGCGCACGGCCGGCAACAAGAACCTCGAGTTCTGCAAGGCCTGCTTCGCCGGCACCTACCCGACCGGCGACATCACCGAGCGAATGATCACCGACATCGAGAACGACCGCATGGCCGCCGCCAAGGCCTGAACGTCGCTGCCGTGATCGACACGTCGTCCGCCTGGTGGTTCGCGGGGCTCCTTCTCGTGGGCATGCTCGGCGCCCTCGCGCTGGGGCGACGGCTCGGCCTGCGGTTCCGCGCCGCCGATCCCGGCGGCAAGGAGGGTGGAGCCACGATCGACGGCGCCATGTTCGGGCTGCTCGGTTTGTTGCTCGCCTTCGTGTTCTCGGGGGCGTCCAGCCGACTGGATGCACGCCGGGCGCTGATCGTCGACGAAGCGAATGCGATCGGCACCGCGTGGTCGCGGCTGGATCTGCTCGCGCCGGCCCACCAGCGGGATTTGCGCGACCACCTGCGCCACTACCTCGACGAACGGCTCGCCGCCTACCGCACGCTCGACGGGCATCCCGTCGCGAAGGACGTGTTCGCCGCGGCGAACGCGCTGCAAGGCACGATCTGGACGGCCGCCGTCGCCGGCGTGCGCGCGAGCGATGCCGCCCCGTCGGCGAGCAACCTGTTGTTGCCGGCGTTGAATGCGATGTTCGACATCAGCACGGCCCGCGCCAGCGCGATGAACACGCATCCGCCGACGATCGTCTATTGGATGCTGCTGGCCATCGCCTGGGTCGCGTCGCTGTTCGCCGGCATCGGCATCGGGTTCGCCGGCGCGCGGCGACGTCTGCACATGGTCGCGTTCGCGGTGGTGATCTCGGGCACGGTGTTCGTCACCATCGACATCGAGCATCCGCGCCACGGCTTCGTGCGCATCGACGCGCACGACCAGCTGCTGCTCGACGTGCGCGCGGCGATGAAGTGACCGCTCACTGCACGACGTCGCTGATCGGGTTGGTCAGCACCGGCCCTTCGATCGGATCGACGACCAGCGCCTGGTAGTGCAGCGTGACGCCGGCGAGAGCGGGCACGTTCGGGATCGACCAGGAAAGGACCAGCGGGGCCGTGGTGACGGGGGATGTCGTCAGCGGTGCCGCCGAGACCGGGTCCAGCCGTAACACCCCGAACGGTCCGGCCGGGATCGCGCCAGGACCGTGTGCGGCGCAGACACCGACGATCGACGCTGCTCCCGGGCGCACGTGGAACTCGACGCTGTAGCTGCCGCCGCGCACCGGCGCGATCGGCGCATACGTCTGTCGCAGGAAGTTCGGTCGGCCCGCAAGGTCGATGTCGCCGTCGCCGTCGAAGTCCGCCGACGCGACGCCGAGCCGGTAGCCGAAGTTCAGCGGTGTCGCGGCGATCTGCGCGGTGAAGGTGCCGTTGCCGTTGTTGACCCAGATGCGTGTGGCGGTCACCAGGTCGATGTCGCCGTCGCCGTCCGCGTCGAAGGTGCCGATTCCGTTCGCTGTCGGCACGATCGGGAATGCGGTCGCCGTCACTTCGACGAAGGTGCCGTTGCCCTGGTTCTGCAGCAGGCGGCTGCCCTGGTTGCCGAAGATGTCCGCGTCGCCGTCGCCGTCGTAGTCCGCGAACCAGTGGCCGTAGGTGAGCACGACCGGCAGCTGCGTCGGGAACGGCGACAGCACACCGCCCTGGTTGCGGATCAGGAAGGGACCGCCCGTGTATCGCGGCACCATCACGTCGAGGTCACCGTCCCCGTCGATATCGACCGCGCGCGGCGTCACGTCCCAGCGATCGCCGCCGATCAGCGGCAGTCCGGACAGCCGGGTCGCACTGGCATCGGTGAACACACCGGCGCCGTTGTTGGCGTAGAAGTGGCACGGGCCGCCGTCGACCGTGAACCAGTCGACGTCCCCGTCGCCGTCGAAGTCGGCGACCACCTGGCACTCGGTGAACTCGGCGTTCGGCGGCAGCGCGGTCGTCGTGACGTCGTAGAAGAAGCCGGCGCCATTGTTCCGGTAGACGCGGTTGCTCAGCCAATCGTCGTTGCCGATCAGCACGTCGAGGTCGCCGTCGTTGTCGATGTCGGCGAGGTCGACCGAGTGGCTCGCGATGGGCGGCGGCTGGGTCGGGAAGTTCGTGGCCGTCACATCGGAGAAGCGGCCGAAGCCGTCGTTGCGCAGCAGCTGGTTCGGCGAGTTGTCGTTGGCGACGAACAGGTCGACGTCGCCGTCGCCGTCGAGGTCACCGGACGCGAACTTGTCGCCGACGAAGATCGACGGCAGCCCCGCATGCCGGGTCGTGCGGAACGGCGATTGGGCAGGCACGGGAAGGGCGAGCAGGGCCAGGCAGGCGAATCGGATCATGTTCGGAGCTCCGTTGGGTCGCCGCCCCGGAGCAAGGCCCGTGCCCCGCGTCCTGCCCAGGCAAGCGCCGCGCGCCCCGCCGGCAAACGGGAACACTCCGCAACGGCCTGTCGCGGATCGGTGACGCATGGGGCCGCCGAGCTCAGTCGGCGAGCCGCTGCTTGCCGACGCGCCCGCGCAGCTTCGGCACCAGCAGCAGCGCCTCGCGCGCGACCCTGGAGTCCATCTTCGACTTGCCGACGCGGCGGTCGACGAAGTGGATCGGGACCTCCTTCACCGCGAACCCGGCACGCACCATGCGGAACGCCATCTCGATCTGGAACGCGTAGCCCTGCGCGTGCACGGCCGACAGGTCGAGCTTCGCCAGCGCCGGGACGTGGAAGCAGCGGAAGCCCGCGGTGTTGTCGCGGATGCCCGACGACAGGATCAGGCGCGTGTAGAGGTTGGCGCCGCGCGACAGCAGGCGCCGCTTGAAGTCCCAGCCGACCGTGCAGCCGCCCTGCACGTAGCGGCTGCCGATGACGAGTGCCGCGTCGCGCGACGCGAACACGAGGCGCGGCAGGTCCCACGGCGCGTGGCTGAAGTCGGCGTCCATCTCGCAGACGCGTTCGTAGCCGCGTTCGATCGCGAAGCGGAAGCCGGCCAGGTAGGCGGTGCCGAGGCCCTGCTTGCCCTGGCGGTGCAGCACGTGCAGGCGCGGATCGGCCGCGGCGAGGCGATCGGCGATGGCGCCGGTGCCGTCCGGCGAACCGTCGTCGACGATCAGGATGTCGGTGTCGAGGTAGCGCCAGATCGCGCGCACGATCGGCTCGAGGTTGTCCTTCTCGTTGTAGGTCGGGACGACGACGAGTGTGCGCCAAGGCGCTTTGTGCGCGCGCGTCGGTACGGGGCCCTGGCCGAGTTCGCGGCCGCGCTCGGCGGCGGCGCGCGCGGCGTTGGTGTCCTGGCCGTTCACGACGACGATGCGGTCGCTGTCGATGCCCGAACGCACCAGCGGCTCGACGGCGGCGAAGTCGGCAGCGAACACCAAGGGCTCGCCCGGAGCGTGCGGGCCCGGGCGCGGGATCAGGACCGGCTTTTCCTGCGGTTCGCTGGCGGGTTGCGTCAAAAGGGGCGCCCTGGGGGAAGTCGGAACGGTATCCGCCGGCGCCGGCCGAGGGAACGGTGTGCCGGCGGTCGCACAACCGTCGCTGGCATCGTCGCTACCGTGCGCTCACTGCACGGTGCCGATGACCTGGTTGCCGAGCCGGATCGTGTTGCCGTCGAAGGCGACGTGTTGTG
The DNA here is from genome assembly GCA_016794485.1 of Planctomycetota bacterium. GTDB lineage: Bacteria > Planctomycetota > UBA1135 > UBA1135 > UBA2386 > UBA2386. The sequence goes on along the minus strand of JAEUHV010000380.1, from coordinate 1,228 downwards.
CGAACACGGCGAGCCCGGCGATTGCCGGTGAGTTCGGGATCGGCAGCGAAAGCACTTCGACCGGCGCGTACGTGTCGACGATCGCAAGGCCCTGCAGCACGGCGCCGGCCGGCGCGATGCGCAGGTCGCCGAACGGGGTCGGCACGGCGGGGCTGGCTTCGGTGAGCCCGAGCACGACGCTGCCGAGGCTCGAACCGATCGGCCGCTGCAGCACTTCGAGCCGCCAGGACGCGCCGCGCACCGGATCGCTGCGGGCGGCGAGTTGCCGTTGCAGGTTGCGCAGCACGCGCGTGATCGGCGGGCCGAACGGCACCACGTCGTTGTCGCCGTCGCGGTCGACGTCGGCGACCAGCGCATCCGCACCGATCGGCAGCGGCAGGCCCCGCCAGTCCACACCGGTGCCGGTCGCGTCGACGAACGCGAACCCGCCGTCGTTGCGCAGCAGGCGCGGCGCGTCGATGTAGCCACCGCGCGCGACGATGTCGGCATCGCCGTCGGCGTCGAGATCGGCGATCGCGAACGTCGTCAGGTAGTCGATCGGGAGTGCTGGCTGGGCCACCAGCGTGAACAGGCCAGTGCCGCCGTTCGCGAGCAACGAGACCCGCGGGCCGATGCCGTCGTGGCCGGCGACGATGTCGAGGTCGCCATCGCCGTCGAAGTCGGCGGTCGCTGCGGCCGTCACTGGCGGCAAACTGGCCGGGATCGCGTTGGCCACCGTGGTGAACACCCCGTTGCCGGTGACGCGCCACAGCTGCAGGTTCGCGGTCGGGTACGCCGACCACAGCACGTCGTCGTGGGTGTCACCGTCGCAGTCGGCGATGGCCAGAACGCCGCTGATCGTCCCCGACGGCGCCGTTCCCGCCGTCGTGAACGTTCCTGCCGTGTTGCGCAGCCACAACGGCGCGCCGAGCCAGTTGCGGCCGATCAAGTCGGGGTCGCCGTCCCCGTCCCCGTCGAACGGCAGCAGGTCGTAGAGCCATTCCGGCAGCGTCTGCAGGACCAATCCGGCGCCGCTGGCGTTGCGGAACCACTCGTTGCCGAAGCGCTGCAGCAGGTCGTCGAAACCGTCGCCGTCCAGATCGGCAACCAGCCACGGCTGGCCGCCCCAGTTCCCGTTCGTCGTCTGGGCCAGCACGCCGCGGAACGTGCCGCGACCATCGTTGCCGAGCACCCTGATGTTCGTGAATCCGCGCTGCAGCAGGTCCGGATCGCCATCGCGGTCGAAGTC
>JAEUHV010000366.1 GCA_016794485.1 Planctomycetota bacterium | reverse complement strand
GCCGCCGGCGACCGCGCGCTGCACGCGGCCCTGCAGCGGCGCGGCATCCGGCTGTCGCCGCTCGAGGACACCGTGCTGGCCGCCAGTTGGAAGGCCGGCACCGCGGCGGCGTCCCTGCGCGCGCGCGCGGTCGAACGGCGGCGCCGCGCCGAGTTCCAGCGCACCGTGTGGGCCGGCCTGCGCTACCCGCTGCTGCTGGCGGGCATGATCCTGCTGGCCAGCGTCGCGACGATGGCCATCGTCGGCAAGACGATGCTGGTCGTCGTGCTGACCGCCTACGCGGCGATCGCCGGGTCGACCTTCCTGCTGCGGCGAGCGGCCCGCACCGGCGCCCCATGGGTCACGCGCCTGCCGGTGCTCGGCAAGCTGCTGCTCGGACTCGGCGAGCTTCCCTACCTCGAGTCGCTGCACGGCCTGTACGGCGCCGGCGTGCCGATCCTGCAGGCCAACACGACCGCGGTGCGCACCGTGCACACGGCCGCGGTGCGCGAACGCCTCCTGGCTGCGGACCGCGTTCTGCAAGGGGGTCGGCGGCTTGGCGAAGCCCTGCACCAGACCGGCGCCTTGCACGAGGAGACCCGATCCCTGCTCGCCACCGGCGAACAGGCCGGCCAGCTGGAAGACGCCCTGCGTCGGGCCCTGGAACGGCGCCGGCAAGTCGTCGCCACCGAGGTGCAGGCGGCGGCCCGGCTGCTCGGCAACATCGCCTACGCGGTGGCCGCCGGCGCCGTCGTGGTGATCGTCTTCCAGTTCTATTCCAGCCTGTACGGCAACCTCGGGCGCAGCGGCGGTAGATAGCGACTCCGCTGCCCTTACGTCGACCGGCAAGCCCGGCTCCAAGGAGCATTCGCATGGACCTGCGCGTGAGTGATCCCGGCCTGCCGACGTCGTCCGACTCCGAACGGCATTGGTTGCAGCGCTGCCAGTCCGGCGACGCGAGCGCGTTCCAGCCGCTGCTGCGGCCGCACCTGGCCGCCTTGCTGGCCTTGGCCAGACGCCACTGCCGCGACCCGCACTGGGCCGAGGACCTGGTCCAGGAGACGCTGGTGCGTGCGTTCCGCAACCTGGCGTCGTTTCGCGGCGAGTCGGCGCTGCGCACGTGGCTGTTCCGGATCCTGGTCCGGCTCGCCTCCGAACCCGAACGGTGGCGCCGCGGCAAGCCGGCGGAGTCGCTCGGCGACGTCGACGTTCCCGACCATCTCGAGCTGCGCGCCGAACACGCAGCGATCGCACGTGAACTACAGGACCGGCTCGACGAAGCGATGGAACGGCTGACGGTCCGCCAGCGCACGGCGCTGCACTTGCGGGCCGTCGAAGGCTTCGACTACGCCGCGATCGGGGCGGTGCTGTCGTGCACGGCGGTGGCCGCCCGCATGCACGTGCTGGAGGCGCGCCGCAAGGTGATGGCACGCCTCGAGGAGCACCTGGAGCCATGAACCCGCACCCGACCTGCAGCAAGACCGACGCGGTGCTCGCCTACCACCTCGACGGCGACCTCGACGACCGTGGCCTGCACGACGCCGGGTTCGGCTTCGCGTGCGGCGCGTCGCTGCACGACCACCTGCGCGAGTGCCGCGTGTGCCAGGGCGCGCTGCAACGCGCGCGGCGCCTCGACGCCGCGCTGGCCACCGCGTCCGGCGCGCACGTCGCGCGGCACCCGGCCCAGGTCGGCAGCACGTGGACCGCGACCTCGGAACGTTGGCTCGCGCATGCGATCGCCGCCCCCGCCGCGGTCGTTCCCGCACCGGCGGCGCGCCCGGTCGCGGTGGTCGCCGCGACATCGCGGCCTCGCCGTGGCGCAGTCGTGGGCGCAGCCGCCGCAGCGCTGCTGGCCGGCGCGTTGGCGATGTGGCCACACGCCGCCGCCAGCGCCCCCGACCGGACCACCGCGGCCACGGCCGAACCTGTACCCGATCCCGTTCCCGAACCCGTTGCCGTTCCCGAAGCGACATCCGTTGCACCGTTGCCGATCCCGGCGCCGTTGCCGTTGAAGACCTCGCCGCGGCCAGCCCCGCTGCGGCCCGACGCGCTCGCAGCCTGCATCGGCGATGCGAAGTTCCCCGCGGCCGAACGGCTCGCCGCGACGCGGCTGCTCGTGCTGGCCTGCCGCGGCCAGGCCCCGAACCCCACCCGCGCCCTCCGCGCCCTGGTGCCGGTGCTCGCCGCCTGCGGCGACCGTGGCCCACTCGCTCGCGACCTGCACACACGCATGCTCGAACTCGTGCGCGCGCACGACGACGTCGTCGCCCTGCTGCAGAGTTCCGTCGCCTTGCTCGAGTCTTCCTCCCGCCGCTTGAACCGCGACGAACTGGGCCTGCTCACCGTCGCGGCGCGCCTCGACCGCCCCGAACTCGACCGCACGCTGCGCCGGGTCCTGCGGCAGAAGACCGACGCGATCGATGCCATTGCCGCGGCCATGCGCTGCGGTGTGCGCCCCCAGGGTGGCGCGCGGCTCCTGCTCGACGCGTGGACCGACGCTGCCGCTCGCGACGCCACGCGCTTCGACGACCGCACGGCGATGGCGTGGTTCCGGTGCCAGCCGGATCGCTTCGTCGCCGAACTCACCGACCTGCTGCGCAGCGAACGCAATGCCGACCGCCGCATCCGCATCGTGCTGGCCCTCGGCGGCACCGATGCCGCCGCCGCCGCGTCGCCCCTGTTCGCGGCGCTGCACGCGACGCACCACGACGAGGCGCTGGCCGCCGCCTTCGCCCTGTCCCACTTGCCGCCCGACGTGCTCGAGGACCTCGCGCGCGAACACGGCACCGACGGCGAGCCCATGCTGAGGCTCGCCCTCGCCCGCGCCGATGCGCCGATCGCGCGCCCGTGGCTGCTGGCCCTCGACCTGTCGCCCCGCGACCTCGCCCGCCTGCGCCACGGCGACCGCCGCGACCTCGCCGACGCGATCACCTGGTTCCGTGAACGGGCCGCCCTCGGCGACTGACCCCCGACCACCCATGCTCTGCCCAGCCTTCACCGTCCTTCTCGCCACCTCCCTGGCCACACCGCAGGAGCCGCGCACCAGCGAGGTGTTCTCGCTGCAGTCGCTGTGTGCGCCACCGCCGCCCGTTCTGACCCCAGCCTGGGGCACCCTGCTGATCGACGGCCGCGACCGCCCACCGACGAACCTGGTGTTGGCCGACTCCGAGCAGAACCCGATGCTGCAGCCCGACGACGTCGTCGATCTGCTGCGCACCTGGTCCGCGGGCGCCACCGAGGCGGGCCGCCTCGAACTGCACGCCGAAGGCCAGCAGCTGACGGCGTCCGGCGAACGCGCCGAGATCGCGATCGTGCGCGAACGGCTGAAGGCCCTGGCGCTGCGCACCAACCGGCCGGTGCAGATCGAACTGTGCGTGTGGGACGCCGCCGACCGCGAATCACCGGTCGCCGTGCTGGACGCCGCCGCCTACCTGCGCTTCGCCGGCAACCGCGATCCGCTCTGGCGCTGCGTCACCACCACCCGCCACGGCATCGCCGTGGCGCTCGAACACATGCGCTGGTCGCGCTACGTCGGCGACGTCGACGTCGAGGTCGCGCAGAAGCAGACGATGAACGACCCGGTCGTGCGCACCTACGGCGAAGGCACCGAAGCGATCGTGCGGCCGTTCCAGCTCGCCGGCGGCGACGACTACGTGCTGCACGTCCAGTTTGCGCTCGGCCAGCGCCGCGGCCCGGTGCGTTCCGTCGCGACGGGCGTGCCCAACTCGCCCGAGATCGAACTGCCGACGCTGGAGACCGCATTTGGTGCCTTCTCCGGCCGCGTCACCAACGGCGGGGCGCTGGCGGCGACGCTGCGCGGCCACGCTTCGACGGGTTCGGCGCACATCGTCACGGTGCGCGTCGTCGCCAGGACGCCGGTGGCCAACACGCTCCAGGACGGCACCGTGGTGCTGCCGATCGGCGCCCTGGTGTCGGACGGCCTCACCCAGCGGGCGACGCCTTGCGAGGACTTCCACGACGACTCGGTTCCCGGGGAACCGCAACCCGGCCACGACTACTTCCACCCCGATCGCCTGACCGACCTGATCCGCGCCGAACTCGGTAGCGACGCCGATTCGGTCGGGCTGCGTTGCATGGGCGGCTGGCTCGTCGCCAGCGGCTCGCCCGAGCTGCTCGCCAAGATCGCTGCGAGCCTGCAACGACTGCAGGATGCCGCGGTGCGCACGGTGACGTTCCGGCACGTCACGCCCATCAAGCCCGGCCCCGACGAGGACGCCGCCACCGCACCGAACCTGCAGGACCTGACGCTGCCCACCCTGGCCGGCCGCGAACTCACCATCGGGCGCGGTCTCGAGATGCCCGTGCTCGCCGACATCAACGTCGAGATCGCGGGCGAAGCCGGCGTGCTCGATCCCCTGGTCCGGCTCGCGCAATCGGGCTGCTGGTTGCGCGCCCGAGTCGCCCCCGTCGGTGACGACATGGACCTGCAGATGACCCTGCTCGGCCGCCATCTGGCGCAGCCACAATCTCGCAGCGTGATGCCCGGGGGCATGCTGATGCCCACCGAGACCTGGTTCGATCGCGCCAACCACGCCGGGACCGTCGGCAACGGAGCCACGGTCGAACTCGGTGACGGCCCGACCGTTCTTTCCGAGGGCCGCGCCCGCCGCACCAGCCAGACGATCTCGCTGCGCTGGTGAAACGGACCGGGACGCACCCGTGACCACGTCACCGTCACGGGATACAAGTTCGGTATGCGTCTTGGTCTGACCCAATCCCTGCGCGCCGAGCAGCGACTCATCCAGTCGCCGCAGATGATCCAGGCGATGCAGGTGCTGCAGCTGCCCCTGCTGGAGCTGAAGGACCAGATCGACCAGGAACTGCAGGAGAACGTCTTCCTCGAACGCAAGGACGAGAGCGAGCGCAACGAGCCGCAGGCGACGGCCCCCGAGCCCGAGGCCCCGCCCGAGACCAACGCCCTCGAGGAACGGCTGCAGCGGGAGTTCTCCGGCGAGATCGACCAGCTCGAATCGCGCATGGAGCCGAACTGGCGCCAGCGCCAGGGCTCCTCGTCGGCCGACGAGGAGGACAAGAAGTTCGAGGCCCTCAACAACACTCCCGGCCGCACGACGTCCCTCGCCGACTACCTGATGACGCAGGTGCGGACGCAGGAATCGGACCCCGAACTGATCCGCGTGATCGAACACGTCGTGTTCTCGCTCGACGAGGACGGCCGGCTCGCCGACACGCCGGAGATGGTGAGCCAGCAACTGCTGGTGCCGCTGCCGCTCGCCGAAGAGGCCGTGGCCGTCGTGCGCGACCTCGAACCCGCCGGCGTCGGCGCCCGCGACCTGCGCGACTGCCTGATCATGCAGCTCGGGCACATGACGTTCGTGCCGCCGCTGACCCGCCGCCTCGTCGAGCACCATCTCGACGACCTGGCGATGAACAAGCTGCCGAAGATCGCCAAGGAGACCGGCGCTTCGCTCGACGAGATCAAGGAGTGCTGGGAGTTCCTCCGGGTCCACTGCAACCCCCACCCCGGTGCCGAATTCCAGCCCGGCCCGGCGACCGGCGTCGTGCCCGACGTGGTGATCGAGGACGTGGACGGCCGGTTCGAGGTCAAGTCCCAGCGCGGCTCGCTGCCCGAACTGACGATCTCCTCGGTCTATCGCAACCTGCTGCAGGAAGCGAAGAACGACCCCAAGGTCTACGACTACCTGCGCCGCAAGATCGAAGCCGCGAAGTGGTTCATCGAAGCGGTGCACCAACGGCAGAACACCATCGAACGGGTCGCCAACGAGATCGTGCGGCGACAGGAGGGCTTCCTGCGCCACGGCGAGCAGCACCTGAAGCCGATGAAGATGCAGGACATCGCCGACGCCGTGCACGTGCACATCTCCACGGTGAGCCGCGCGACCTCGGGCAAGTTCATCCAGACGCCCCAGGGCATCTTCGACATGAAGCGCTTCTTCAGCAGCGGCACCATGTCGGACGCCGGCGACATGGTGAGCCAGCAGGCCGTGAAGGACACGCTGAAGCAGATCGTCGACGGCGAGGACAAGGACAACCCGCTGTCCGACGACCAGCTGGTCGACGAGCTCGGCAAGCGCGGCGTGCACATCGCCCGGCGCACGGTGACCAAGTACCGCAAGGCACTCGGCATCGACAGCAGTTCGCGGCGCAAGACCTTCTGAGGCCCGCGGCGCCGCCGCGCTGCGGCGTCAGCGCACCTTGACGACGAGCATCGACACGTCGTCGTCGTAGCGGTCGCGTCCGGTGAACTCGGCAAGGGCCGTGCGCACCGCCGTGAGCAGGCGCTCGGCACCGTCGTTCGCGTGCTGCGCCAACAGGGCCTTCAGCCGGTCCTCGCCGAACATGTCGAGTTCCGCGTTGGTCGCCTCGGTCACGCCGTCGGTGAACAGCAGCACCACATCGCCGCTGGCCAGCGTCGTCTCGGCGCCCTCGTACTCGACCCCGCCCACGAAGCCGAGCGGCGGCCCATTCGAATCGAACGACTCGATGGCCTGGCTCGCCGCGCGCCAAAGCAACGTCGGGTTGTGTCCGGCACTGCACAAGGACAGGCGCTTCGTGTCGCGTTCGAGGCGCACCATCGCCGCCGTGATGAACATGCCGGTCGGACCGACCTCGTGCACGACCTCCCGGTTCAGCAACGCGGCCAGTTCGTTCGGCTCCTGCCACGCGGCGTTGCCGCGGTAGTTGGCCCGGAACGAACTCATCAACAGCGCCGAGTTGATGCCGTGCCCCGAAGCGTCGGCACACGCCAGGTAGATGTCGCCGAGGTCCGAGGTCAGCAGGTCGAGGTAGTCGCCACCGATGTTCTTCGCGGCGATCGTGCTCCACGCGAACTCGTACTCGTCGGTCGGCGGGGCGCGTTCGGGCAGCAATCGCTTCTGGATGGTCTCGGCGATCTCGAGCTCGCGGGCGATCGTGACGCTGCTGGCCTGCAGGGCTTCCAGGCTCAGGCGATGCAGCAAGGCCGCCGCCAACTGGCCGAAGCTCTGCAACCGGCCGAGGAAGTCGCGTGGCTGCGAAGCGTCCAGCAGCGGGTTGAACAGCAGGCAGACGCCGGCCTGGACACCGTGGTAGCGCAGCGGCAACACGACGAGGCTCTGCAGGATCGGGGGCACGCACTCCGGTGCCAGCATCGCCATCGAGCCATCCGCACCGTCGAGATCGGCGCCGGCCGCCCGCACGGCGAGGTGGGCCGGCTGGTCGAGCAGCACGTCGGGCCAGGCACAGCCGTCGATTCCAGTGAACGACTGCAACAGGACGTCCGGAATGCCCAGGGCCTGCTCGAGCCGCAGTCCGGAGTCCGGCTTGCCGACCTCGCGCAGCACGTACAACGCGCCAGCGGTCGCCTGCACCATGCTCGAAGCGAGGCTCAGCAAGCGCGCGGTGACGGCGGCCGGATCCTCCTCCTGGAACAGCACGATGCCCTCTTCCAGGGCCTGCAGGCTCGCGCAGTAGTCCTCGGTTGCCTGGCGCGACTCGGCATTGAGGGTCAGGTTGACGAGCGCGGTGGCGTAGTGGACCAGCAGGTCCTCGATCTCGTGCAGCAGGCCCGCATCGAGTGCTCGCCCGAGCCAGAACTCGCCCAGCAGGTGGCTGCGGAAGCGCACGGGCAAGCGCCGTTCGGCAGGAAGCTGCCAGTCCTCCGCCCGCACCCGCTGCCTGCCGCGCACCGGGCAACCGTCGCCGAGGGACAGCCGCAGCTGCAGCGTCCCGCCGATGTCGTCGGCGAGACACAAGGCCGCTGCCGTCGTGCCGAGGCGGCGCTCCAGCGCCGTGGCCAAGGTCCGCTCCAATTCGTCCTGCGAACGCGCCGCGTGCAGTTCGGCGAGCGTCGTGGCGCAGGCGCGGTCCGTGGGTGCGGAAATGGGTGTCACGTCACGCCTCAGGCGCTCAGGCTCCCGAGTGCGGCGACGGCTTCGTCCATGGCCGCCGAGATCTCGTCGCGGAGCGTCGTCCACGCCGCGTCGACGAGACCCAGGGCGGCGAGGTCGGCCGCGAGGAACGACGGCATCGGCGCCCGGCCGGGCTGGTAGCCCGTGCCACGCTCGTGCGCCAAGGCGTCGCACAGCCGCACGATCGCGATCGACCGGGCATGCTGCTCGTTGCGGCCTTCGTGGTGCAGCTTGATCACTTCCTGGATCTCGGGCGCGAGGTTCCACTTGGCGGTGACCAGCGCCCCCGCCTCGGTGTGGTCGAGACCGATCCGCGAGCGCTCGAACTCGCACTCCTCCGTGCCGGCGGCGGCGCCAGTGTCCGCGAGGTAGGTGACCAGCAACAACTTGCCGATGTCGTGCAGCAGGCCCGCGACGAACAGCAGTTCGCACTCGTCTGCCGTGAACTTGCAGGCGCGCGCCATCTTGCGCGCCCCGGCGGCCACACTGACCGCATGCAGCCACAGGCCCTTGGGCTGGTGGCCATAGCAGGAGTAGTCGCGCTGCAGGAACTTGGCGGTGCTGGTGGCGAGCACGAGGCTGCGCACGCCACGGAAGCCCAGGACCATCACCGCTTCCTTGACCGTGCGGATGGTGCGATTGAGGCCGTAGAACGGCGAATTGACCATTGCCAGCATCTTGGCCACGAGCACCTGGTCGTTCTGCAGCAGCGACTCGAGATGGGCGGGTTCGGTGTCCTGCTTGTTGAGCAACCCGAGCAGCCGCGCGACCAGGTCGGGCAACGGTGGAATGAGGTCGCTCTTGTGCAGGATCTCGCGTCGGGTCTTCTCCTGCAGGGCGATCTGGTTCAGCGACGAGTGGCTCATTGCGCGGCGGTCGGTAGCGGTTGGGCGGCTGACCCTCCGATTTTCGGAGATTCCCCTACGCCGCCTTGATCGCCTTCTGCCGCCCGACCCGCCGCGCCATAGCAACCTGCGCTAGCACCGGAGACTGGTCGCCAGGGGGGCTCGCGCGATTCCCCGACGATCCGTGCGGCGCAATAGTGGCTTCCCCCTACGCCAGGGCGCAGCAGTCGCGGCTCAGGCCGCCCCCGCCGCGCTCCGATAGGACCTGCCATGCTGTTCGCGTTCCGCGGCCATGGCCGTTCCGTCCCCGCAACCACGCCCGCCGGAGGCCCCTCGCTGGCGACTGCATCGGCCCGGCGGGGCAGGCGTGGCTCGCGGTTCCTGCTCGACGCGCTGCTCGGCGCTTCGCTGATGATCCTGGCGCACGTGTTCGTGATCCAGGTCAGCGTGGTCAAGGGCCATTCGATGGAGCCGTGCCTGCACGACGGCGACCGGCTCGTGGTCGATCGCGTCTCGTACTCGCTCGGCGAAGTCGGCCGCGGCGACGTGGTCGTGTTGCGCTACCCGAAAGACCCGTCGGTCGATTTCGTGAAGCGCGTCGTCGGACTGCCCGGCGACCGTGTCGCGATGCACGGCGGCATGCTGACCGTGAATGGCAGCCTCGCCGACGACTACGGGTGCATCGTCGATGCGCAGGAACTGGCGGAACAGGAAGTGCCGCCGGGCCACGTGTTCGTGCTCGGCGACAACCGGCCGGTCAGCTGCGATTCGCGCGAGTTCGGCCTCGTGCCGCACGAACTGCTGAAGGGCAAGGTGCGGGTGCGGTTCTGGCCGCTGGCCAACGCCACCGTGTTCTGATGCGGCCGACGAACCACGATCCGCACGTGGTTGCCCAAGGTCGCTGCGTTGCCCGCCATCGCCGTTGAGCCGCGCCCGCTGCGGGCGTCGGCTCCAACCGGGCGGGCGATGCCCAACAGCCTCGCGGAGCTTAGTAGCGGTAGTGGTTCGGCTTGAACGGACCGTCGACCGACACGCCGAGGTAGTCCGACTGCTTCTTGCTGAGCTTGGTCAGCTTGACGCCGAGCTTGCCCAGGTGCAGGCGCGCGACCTTCTCGTCGAGGTGCTTCGGCAACGTGTAGACCGCCTTGTCGTAGCTCTTGTAGTTGTTGAACAGCTCGATATGCGCGATCGTCTGGTTGCTGAAGCTGTTCGACATCACGAAGGAGGGGTGACCCGTCGCGCAGCCGAGGTTCAGCAGGCGGCCCTCGGCGAGGACGAGGATCGCGTGGCCGTCCGGGAAGACCCACTGGTCGAGCTGGTTGTCGTGCTCGCGCGGGTTCTTGATGTTGATCTTCTTGATGCCCGCGACCTTCGCGAGGCCGGCGATGTCGATCTCGTTGTCGAAGTGACCGATGTTGCCGACGATCGCGTTGTGCTTCATCCGCTGCATGTGCTCGATGCGGATGACGTCCTTGTTGCCGGTCGCGGTGATGAACACGTCGGCCTCGGCCACGACGTCGTCGATGGTCTTGACCGCGTAGCCCTCCATCAGCGCCTGCAGCGCGCAGATCGGGTCGATCTCGGTGATGACGACGCGCGCACCCTGGCCGCGCAACGCCTGCGCGCAGCCCTTGCCGACGTCGCCGTAGCCCATGACGACCGCGACCTTGCCCGCGAGCATGACGTCGGTCGCGCGCATGATGCCGTCGACGAGCGAGTGACGGCAGCCGTAGACGTTGTCGAACTTCGACTTCGTCACGGAGTCGTTCACGTTCATCGCCGGGAAGGGCAGACGGCCCTCCTTCTGGAGCTGGTAGAGCCGGTGCACGCCGGTCGTCGTCTCCTCGGTGACGCCCTTGATGGAGTTGCGGATCGTCGTCCACTTGCCCTGGTGCGCCTTGATCGACGCGCCGAGGCACTTCACGAACTCGGTCCAGTCCTCGGCGTCGTTCGCCTTGAGCGCCGGCACGCCCTGCTTCTCCCACTCGGCGCCGTTGAGCACCATCATGGTCGCGTCGCCGCCGTCGTCGAGGATCATGTTCGGCAGCTTGCCGTCGGGCCAGGTGAGCGCCTGCTCGGTGCACCACCAGTACTCGGCGAGGGTCTCGCCCTTCCACGCGAAGACCGGCACGCCGCGCGGCTCGGCGATCGTGCCCTTCGGGCCGACCGCGATCGCCGACGCCGCCTGGTCCTGCGTCGAGAAGATGTTGCAGGAGCACCAGCGGACCTCCGCGCCGAGCTCGACGAGCGTCTCGATGAGGACGGCCGTCTGGATCGTCATGTGGAGCGAGCCGGTGATGCGCGCGCCCTTGAGCGGCTGGGTGCCGCGGTACTCCTCACGGAGCGCCATCAGGCCGGGCATCTCGACCTCGGCGAGGTTCATCTCCATGCGGCCGAGCTTGGCGAGGGACAGGTCCTTGACC
>JAEUHV010000322.1 GCA_016794485.1 Planctomycetota bacterium | reverse complement strand
AAGGTGGCGATCAGGCTGGAAGCAGCCCCCGAACTGGTCGGTCGCGTCCTCGGCAGCAACGGCCGCCCGGTGGCCGGGCTCACGCTGCTCCCCGACTGCGGCGCGATGGCTCGCAACGGGATGTTCCTGAGCGAAGTGCCGCTGCAGCCGGTGGCTTTCGATGCCGACGGGCGCTTCCGGTTCGACGGCCTGAATCCAAGGATCGCCTTCCGCGTGCTGGCCCTGCTCGAACCTGCCGACGCACGGGCTGCGGGCCTGCGGCTCGTCGACGGCGTGCCGTTGGCTCCGGTGCTGTGGCTGTCGGTGGGGTGTCCGCCGTTCGCCCAGCCGTGCGATCTCGGCGAACTCCGGCTCGACCGCATGGTGGTGGCGCAGGTCCACGTGCGAACCGCAAACGGGACGCCGGTTCCCGGGGCGCGGTTGTCGGTCACCACGGAGCTTCTCGGGAAATCGCCGCTGGCGTACGTGTGCGATCGCGTTGGCCGCCTGCAGTTCCCACTGCCGGAGGGCACCGTGCGCATCGGTGCCTACGCGCCGGGGAGCGGCGTCGCGACGCGGCTCGTGCAGGTGCCGGTTCCCGACGGCGACCCCGGGGTCGATCCGCTGGTGCTCACCTTGTCGCCGACGCGCACGGTGCGCGGCGTCGTCGTCGATGGCGCCGGCCAACCTGTGGCCGGGGTGAACGTGTGGCAAGCCGGGCGGGCAAAGGGCAAGGACGGGCCATTGGCCGAACTTGCCGAGCACGCCGCCGCGACCAGCGAGCCGACCGGAGCGAACGGCGCCTTCGAGTTGGTGCTGCCGCTCGAGGATGCGGAGTTCGAGCTGCTGGCGAGCGGCAAGCGGGGCGACGTCGTCTTCTCCTCCGAGCGGACGACCATCGCCCCCGACGACGACAACCTGGAGCGGCTGCGGATCGTCGTCACGCCGTGGCAGGCGAAGAAGTAGTGTCACGCGGCCGGGCCGGCTGCGCTGCGGCGCCCTTTTTTCGCATGATCCCACGCACCCTCGCCGTCCTCTCCCTCGCCCTGCTCGCCGGTGCCTGCGCGTTCGCGCGCCAGGACACCAATGAACCGCTCGACGCCGCCGTCGTGCAGACGTTCAAGCCGGGCACGACCACCGCCCGCGACGTCGTCGAGAAGCTCGGCGCCCCGACCGAGGTCGTGCAGCTCGGCAAGCGCACTGCCTACCGCTACGACGCGACCACGCAGAAGAGCACCGTCCTGTTCCTGCTGCTGGTCAACTTCGGCAACCAGGACGCGCGCAGCGACCGGCTGTGGGTGTTCTTCGACGACAAGGACGTGCTGACCCACTTCGGGGCGAGCTACGGCACGCACCGCACCCAGTACGCGATGCCGTGGGAGGACGTGCACGAGGCCGCTGACAACCAGAGCCGCGACGCGAACCGGCCCGGAGTCGGCAAGTGAACGGCGCTGCGCGCGCCGCGGCGACGCTGGCGTTGCTCGCGACCGGGGGCTGCGTGACCGGCAACTACGGCCACGTGTCGATCGACGAGCCGATCGCGGACGAACGGCTCGGACCGCTGGTGCCGGGCCGGGCCACGTTGGCGGATTGTCTTGCGGCGCTCGGCGCGCCGAACCGCGTGTTCGAGTACGCCGTCGGCAGCGACGGCGCGTCGGGCATGGCGTTGCTGTGGTCCTGGCGCGACCAGGCCGGTTGGGGCCTCGACGTGTCGAGTGGCGACGACAGCATCCCCGGCAGCGTGTCGTTCGACGCGGTCACGGCCGAGCTGCCGGGCTACATGCTGTGGTTCGGGCCGGACCTCGTCCTGCAGCGGGCGCGCCGGGGCCTCGTCGGCGAGCTCGTGCCGGGCCGCCTGCGGCCGAGCCCCTCGGACGGCTGACGCCCCAGGGCAGAGGAGGCTTCCGTGGCCATTGGCCCGGCGGTATTACGGGGTGCTGTTCCCCGACTACTGCCGCGCATGCTCCGAACCCTAGTTGCCCTTTCCCTGTTCCTGTCCGCGTCGTTGCCGGCCCAGGAAATCCCTGGCGTCAAGGTCGCACTCACCGGCCGCTCGCTCGTGCCCGCGCAGGGCAACGTCGAACTGCGCCTGCAGATCCGGGTCGACGCCGACGTCGAGGTGCCGGCCCAGCTGGTGAGCGGGCTCAACCTGGCGGTCAAGTGCAACGACGTCGCGAAGAACCCGATCACGCAGGCGGGCAAGGGCGGCGCCGTGCCGCTGGCGAAGGGCACCGTGCTCGAGCGCACGCTGTCGTTCCCGGCGACGACGTTCCTGCCGACGCCGGACCACCCCGAAGTCGCGACGGTTTCGGTCGCGTGGGAGGGCATGGCCGGCACCTCGTTCGTGTTCAAGATCGCGCCGGACACGCGCGCGGTGAAGCTCGAGGACCTCGACCTCAACAAGACCCAGGTCGTGCTGGTCACGAACTACGGCGAGATGCGGCTGTCGTTCCGGCCCGACAAGGCGCCGAAGCACGTCGAGAACTTCGTCAAGTTGAGCCTGCAGGGCTTCTACGACGGCACCAAGTTCCACCGCGTGATCCGCAACTTCATGATCCAGGGCGGCTGCCCGAACACGAAGGACGACTCCAAGCCCGAGACCTGGGGCAGCGGCGGCCCGGGCTACACGATCAACGCCGAGTTCAACGACCTGCGCCACCTGCGCGGCACGCTGTCGATGGCGCGCACCAGCGATCCGAACAGCGGTGGTTCCGGCTTCTTCATCGTGCACAAGGAATCGCCGCACCTGGACAAGAACTACACCGCGTTCGGCAACCTCGAGGAGGGCGCCGACGTGCTGGACCGGATCGCCGAGACGCCGGTGTTCAACGACAAGCCGTTCACGCCCGTGATCGTGCACTCGGTGGTGGTCCTGGCGGTGAAGAAGCAGTGACCATGGACCTCGACACCAGAGACCCGGCGACCATCGAAGCCGCCCTCGTCACCGACAAGGGCACGCTCGTGGTCACGTTCTTCCCCGAGCAAGCGCCGGCACACGTGAAGAGCTTCCTGCGGCTCGCGCAGCAGGGCTTCTACACCGGCGTCGCGTTCCATCGCGTGATCAAGAACTTCATGGTGCAGACCGGCTGCCCCAATTCGAAGAAGGGTGCGACCGGCATGCCGGGTACCGGTGGGCCGGGCTTCACGCTGCACGCCGAGTTCAACGACATCCCGCACACCCGCGGCGTGTTGTCGATGGCGCGCGCGCGCGACCCGAACTCGGCCGGCTCGCAGTTCTTCATCGTGCACGCGGACCACGCCGATTTCCTGGACGGCCAGTACACGGTGTTCGGCAAGGTCGAGGAAGGTCTCGACGTGCTCGACGCGATCGCCAGCGTGGACTGCGACTTCGGCGGTGCCGGCGAACGCAGCAAGCCGAAGGAGCGGATCGAGATCCGCCGCATCGAACTGTTGCCGCGCCAGGAACGGCAGCCCGCCACGCCCGACGCGTCGGCGGCGCAGCAGGACGGAGGCAACCCATGACCATCGCACTCGATTCCCTGCAGAACGTGACCCTCGGCCGCGAGGGCTTCCTCGCCCTGGTGACGGTGAACCGGCCGCAGAAGCTGAACGCGCTCGACGACCGCACCATCGCCGAGCTCGACGCGGTGTTCGCGGCGCTCGACGCCGACGCCGAGGTCGGCGCCGTGGTCCTGACCGGTGCGGGCGAGAAGGCGTTCGTCGCCGGCGCCGACATCGGCGTGCTGGCCAAGCAGGGCGTGCTCGACGGCAAGCAGAACGCGCTCGCCGGCCAGGCCCTGACGCTGCGCATCGAGAACCTGCGCAAGCCGGTGCTCGCCGCGATCAACGGCTTCGCCTTCGGCGGCGGCCTCGAATTGGCTCTGGCCTGTGATGTGCGCATCGCCAGCAAGTCGGCGAAGCTCGGTCTGCCCGAAGTGTCGCTCGGCGTGATCCCGGGCTACGGCGGCACGCAGCGCTTGCCGCGCCTGTGCGGGACCGGCGTGGCGCTGCAACTGATCCTGACGGGCGACCCCGTAACGGGCGAGGAAGCCGAGCGCATCGGGCTCGTCAACAAGGCGGTCGAGCCGGCCGAGCTGATGGCGGCGTGCAAGGCGATGGCGGCCAAGATGGTGTCGCGCGGACCGCAGGCGCTGGCGCTCGCGAAACAAGCCGTACGCCGCGGTGTGCACCTGAGCATGGCGGACGGGCTGGCCCTCGAGTCCGACCTGTTCGGCATCGTCAGCAGCACCGCCGAGTTCAAGGAAGGCATGGCCGCGTTCCTGGAGAAGCGCAAGCCCTCCTGGCTGCGCGCGTGAACGGCGCCGCGGCGCTCGCGGCCGCACCCTTCCGCGCCTTGCTCGAGGCCGAGCGGCGCGGGCCGATCGCACTGCTGCACAGCGGCGGGCAGGGCCCGGCCCTGCTGTGCTGCGATCCGGTCGACACGCTGACGTTGCCGGCGGGGGCGTGGGCTGGTGCGTTCGCCGCCCTCGACCGGTTTCTCGCGCGCCATCGCGACGCCAAGGTCGTCGGCTGGCTCGGCTACGACCTCGGGCTCGACGTCGAGCCTTGGCCGGTGCAGCTGGTCGACGACTTCCCGGTGCCGGTGTTGCACGTCGCCGCCTACGCCACCGTGCACACCTTCGCGCCCGCGCTGCCCACCGGTGCGCCACGGGTGCCGCCGGCGCAGGCGTTGCTCGCCCACGTTTCGCGGGCCGACTACGAACGGCGCGTCGCGGCGGTCGTGGAGCACGTCCGGGCCGGCGACATCTTCCAGGCCAACCTGACGCAGCCGTTCACCGCGCATTGGGACGGCGACCCGCGCGCGCTGTTCTGGCGGTTGTGCGAACGCAGCCCGGCCCCTTTCGCCGCCTACGTCGAGGACGGCCAGGGAACCGCGGTGCTGAGCAGTTCGCCGGAGGAGTTCCTGTGTCGGGATGGCGGTGCGGTGCGCACGCGGCCGATCAAGGGCACGCGGCCGCGGGGCGGCGACGCGGCCGAGGACGCGCGGCTGCTCACTGAGTTGTGCGGCAGCGACAAGGACCAGGCCGAACTGGCGATGATCGTCGACCTGATGCGCAACGACCTCGGCAAGGTGGCGCGCATCGGCTCGGTTCGCGTCGGACCGTTCCCCGAACACGGCTCGTTCGCGCAGGTGCACCACCTGTTCGCGACCGTCGAGGCCGAACTGCGGCCGGATACGAGCCACGTCGACCTGCTGCGCGCGACGTTCCCCGGCGGTTCGATCACCGGCTGCCCGAAACTGCGCTGCCTCGAGATCCTCGAACAGCTCGAAGTCGCGCGGCGCGGCGTCTACACCGGCGCGATCGGCTGGTTCGGTCCCGGCGAGGCGATGCACCTCAACATCGCCATCCGCACCCTGGTGCATCGTGGCGGGCGGCTGCGCGGCAACGCCGGCGGCGGCATCACGGCGCTCAGCGACCCGCACCAGGAGTGGCGCGAGACGCTGGCGAAGATGGCCGGCCTCGAGCAGGCGCTGCAGGTGCAGGTCGGCGTGCCGCCCGATCCGGAGTCGCCATGAACGCGTGGCTCGACGGCCGGTTCGTGCCCGAATCGCGGTTGCCGCGGCGCCGCGCGATCGCCCCGTTCGAGACGATGGGGGCGCGCGGTGGCGACGTGCCGTTGTGGGACCTGCACCTCGCGCGCCTCGCCGGCACGGCCGCGCGGCTCGGGCTGCCGTTCGCGGAGCGCCCGGATCTGCGCGCGCACGCGGCCGAACTGTTGCGCGGCAATGGCCACGCCGACGACGTGCTGCGCCTGTCGCTCGTGCCCGATGCCGGTGGCGTGCACGTCGTCCTGACGACGCGGGCCCGTTCGCCGGTCCGCGTCGTGCGCCTGCTGCCGACGGTCGTGCCGCGGCCGGACGACGCGCCGCCGGGTGACATCAAGGCCGAGCCGCGCGCGTTCTACGACGCCGTTCGGCAACAGGCTCAGGACGGTGGTGCCGACGACGGCATCGTGGTCGCCGCGGACGGGGCCGTGCTCGAGTGCGCGCTCGGCTCCTTGTGGCTTCGCCTCGATGGGGTGTGGACGACTCCGGAACTCGACGGCCGCGTGTTGCCGGGCATCGCCCGCGGGCTGCTGCTCGCCGCTGGGGCGCGCCTGGGAGCCGGGCTCGCCGAACGGACGTGTGACCTCGCCGACCTGCATCGCGCCACGGCATTGGCGCACGGCAACGCGGTGCACGGCGTGCGTCCGGCGCGCCTCGGCGACGCCGAACCGGCTGTGGCGATCGTCGACAGCGAACTCGGCGCGCTGTGGCGTGCCGCCACGGCCGACTGAAGTCGGGACGCATCAACCGTCGATGGCGACGGCATGACGAAGTCGGATGTGTCGGTGAAGGACACGGTGTCGGTGCCGCGCGAGGTCCGCCCGTTCCTGCTTCTCGCACCCGCGCCCGCGGCGCCGGTCCACGAACCGGCTGGCCTCGCCCGCCTCGACCAGGCGCTCGGCGACCAGATCCCGCAGCTGGTGCGGTCGCTGGTCGACTACACGATCGCGCGGCAGAACGGCCGCGCGCTCGAACGCGGCAACCCGCAGCCGATCCCGCTGTCGGTGCTGAACCGCCGACGCCGCGCCGCGCGTTCGTGGCTCGTCGCGATCGCGGCCGGCCTTGCCGATCCGGCGACGGCGCACACGTTCGCCGCCCAGTGGCTGCCGTTGCTCACCGGTACCGGTCCCGACCTCGCGGCGGCGGTGGCGCCGGGGCGCGACCTGGTCGAGTTCGTGCGCGGCGCCTGCACGGCGTGCATCTTCGACGCGCCGTGCGCGAGCCTGCTGCCGCACGCCAAGGCCCTGCACGTGCTGGAGGCGACGCTGGCCACGCATCTCGGTGCGTTGGTGCGTTCCGAAGGGGCGGCCACGACTGGCCGCCGTGGCCGACGCGGGTGAGCGCGAACGCCCCGAGCCGCGGCGCACTCCGTTGCGGAGCCTGACGTTTCCGATAGTGTGCCCAGGGTAGACCCTTCAGGACCCGACGAGAACGACGATGGACAGTGCCAAGATCGCCGACTACGAGAAATCGCGCCCGGAAATGCAGGACAAGCCGTTCCGGTCGTCCTGCTACGCGCCGTACACGTCGCTGTACTTCAACACCAACGGCGACGTCATCGCCTGCTGCAAGAACACGACCTACGTGCTCGGCAATGTCGGCGAGGAGAGCCTCGAGCAGATCTGGCGCGGCAAGAAGGCGAACGCCATGCGGCGTGCGCTGCAGGATTACAAGTTCGGCCTCGGCTGTGATTTCTGCGAGTGGCAGATCCAGGGCGGGCAGTACGACCAGGTCTACGCGCGGGTGTTCGACGAACTGCCGGTGAAGGGGATCGAGGCCGAATGGCCGGCGCGCATGGAGTTCACCGTCAGCAACACCTGCAACCTCGCCTGCGTGATGTGCTATGGCGTGCTCAGTTCGACGATCCGGGCGCACCGCGAGAAGTTGCCGCCGCTGCCGAAGGTGTACGACGACCGGTTCTTCGCCGACCTGCGCAAGTTCCTGCCGCACCTGAAGGACGCCAAGTTCTTCGGCGGCGAGCCGTTCCTGGCCCAGGAGAACTACCGCATCTGGGACATGATGATCGAGGACGGCATCGTGTTCCCGTGCCACGTCACGACCAACGGCACGCAATGGAACAAGAAGGTCGAGCGCATCCTCGAGGCGCTGCCGTGCTCGATCTCGGTGTCGATGGACGGGGTCACCAAGGCGACCGTCGAGAGCATCCGCGTCAACGCCGACTTCGAGACCGTGCGGGCCAACGTCGAGAAGTTCCTCGCCTACACGCGTCGGCGTGGCACCGGCATCTCGTTCACCTACTGCCTGATGCGGCAGAACTGGCACGAGTTCGGCGAGTACCTGCGGTTCGGCGAGGAGCGCGGCGTGCGCGTGTTCATCAACACCGTGATCAATCCCGACGACTGCAGCCTCTACACGCTGCCGCCGGAGGAACTGCGCGACATCGCCCGGCGCATGGAGGAGATGGACGCGCGCGAGGGCTACAGCAAGATGCCGCGCAACGGTGCGGTGTGGACCTCGGGCGTGCAGTCGCTGTGGAAGAACGCCGACGACGAACAGCGCCGCCGCATCGGCGACTTCAAGCAGGCCAAGGCCAAGAAGGATCCGATCACGCGGGCCTGGGTCATGGTCGGCAGCGGCCAGTTCGACAAGGCCCTGGCCGAGGTCGCCGACGTCGGTCCCGCCAACCAGGGCTACTACTTCCGGCTGTGCCTCGAAGGCCACGTGCTGCGCCGGCAACAGCGCTTCGCCGACGCGGAGCAGGTCCTCGACAAGGCGATCGACCTGCATCGGCGCGGCCCGTCGGCATTCGTCGAACGCGCCTGGCTGCGCATCGACACCCAGCGTTTCGCCGAGGCGGTGGCCGACGCCGAAGCCGGGTTGAAGAACACGGAAGGCAACAAGGACGCGCGTTTGCTGGCGAGTGCCTGGGGGGCGCTGGGCGTGGCCCAGGGCCGCAGCGGCAACCTGGCCGACGGCGTCGTTTCGTTGCGCCGGGCGACCGAGTTCCTGCCCGATGCGGCGCACACGCACATCACGCTGGGCTGGGCCCTGCTGCACGCCGGCAAGGTCGCGGAAGCGCTCGCCGCGTGCGAACGCGCCGTGCAGATCGAGCCGGCGAGCGCCGACGCGGCGAAGTTGCGGACGGCGTTGTCTTCTGCCCGCGCGTGAGTCGACGGATCGGCGGTCGTCACTTCTTGCCGGGCGTGCCGGCCGCCAGCGCGCGTGCCGCCATGCTGCGCAGCAGCCGGCCCTGCGCCGCGGGCAGCTCGACGAGCACCCGTTCCTTGCCGTCGTCGCCCTTCACCGCCAGCTTGTCCGGGAACGTGTCCACGTCGCCGCCGCACATCGTCGCGAACAGCACGCACGCAGCGAGGTAGCTGCCCGCCGGACTCGGGTGGCTGCCGTCCGCGTCGTGCAGGGCCACGGGGTCCGCCGCGGCCAGCACCTGCTGCCAGGCGTGGCCGACCGGCGCCAACAGGCCGCCGTGGTCCCTGGCCGCCTTGCCGTACTGTTCGTCCAGCTTGCCTTGGTCGTCCGGCGCGGCCTTGCGCGCCCAGGTCGCATACCACACCGGCACGGCACCGCGGTCGCGCACCACCTTGGCCAGCTTGCCGGCGAACGTCTGCATCGCGGCCGGATCGTCGATCGGGCGCCGGCTCTGTTCCTGCAACACGACGAAGTCGGGCTTGCGGTCGCCGAGCACCGCGCGCGCGCCGTCGTTGCCCTTCGC
The DNA here is from genome assembly GCA_016794485.1 of Planctomycetota bacterium. Classification (GTDB taxonomy): domain Bacteria; phylum Planctomycetota; class UBA1135; order UBA1135; family UBA2386; genus UBA2386. The sequence continues at coordinate 1,811 of JAEUHV010000322.1, read as the reverse complement.
CTCCCAGTGGGCCTGCAGCGTGAAGCCGCCGGGGGCGACCACGACCGTCTCGACCTTGCGCGGCGGCTTCTGGGCGGCCCCCAGGGCGCGCACCATCGCCGGCAGGTCGTGGAAGAACGTGTAGCTGTTGCCGACGAACACCACCTCGATCGCCTGGCCGGGCTTGAGGTCGGCCCGGGCCGTTGGGGCCGCCTTCGGCTTGGCCGACTGCGCCAGCAGAGCGCCGGTGCATGCGATCGCGAGCAGGCAGGAGAACACGACGCGGCGCCTCGACATCGCTGCGAGCATACCCACACCGGTCGGCTTGCCAGCGGCGCGTCGACGTCGCACCATGCCGCGATGCGCGTCCTGCTGCTCGGTCCGTGCGTTCTCGCCGCAGCGGCGGCGCAGGCTCCGTCGCCCGTCGATCCGAACGCGGGCATGGTGTGGATCGCCGGCGGCGAAGCGGTGCTCGGCAGCCAGCGCGGCGATGCCGACGCGCCGTTGCACCGCGTGCGGCTGTCGGGCTTCTGGATCGACGCGACCGAAGTCACGAACGCGCAGTTCGCGGCGTTCGTGCAGGCGACCGGCCACGTCACCGACGCCGAGAAGCCGCCGTCGAAGGAAGACGTGCCGGACCTGCCCGACGACCAGCGCATCGCCGGCTCGCTGGTGTTCACACCGCCGCCCGAAGCGAAGGACCTGCGCGAGTTCTGGACGTGGTGGACGTTCGTGCCGGGGGCGTGCTGGCGGCACCCGGCCGGGCCGGGTTCGGCGGTCGCCGGGCCCGACCATCCGGTCGTGCACGTCAGCTGGCGCGACGCGATGGCGTACGCGAAGTGGGCCGGCAAGCGGTTGCCCACCGAGGCCGAATGGGAGTTCGCGGCGCGCGGCGGCCTCGCCGAGAAGCGCTACGTGTGGGGCGATGCCGCACCCGACGCCGGCGGCTGGCGCGTCAACATCTGGCAGGGCACGTTCCCGCGCGCGAACACCAAGGCCGACGGGTTCGTCGCCACCAATCCGGTGCGCGCGTTCGCGGCCAACGGCTACGGCCTGTGCGGTGCGTCGGGCAACGTGTGGGAGTGGTGCAGCGACTGGTACCACCCGAACGGCTACGGCGACGGCAAGCAGGTCGCGGTCGATCCGCAGGGGCCGGCCGCGAGCTTCGATCCGCAGGAGCCAGGGGTCGGCAAACGCGTGATGCGCGGCGGCTCGTTCCTGTGCAGCGACGCGTATTGCCACGGCTACCTGCCGGGCACACGCATGAAGTCGTCGCCGGACACGTCGCTGTGCCACACCGGCTTCCGCTGCGCGCGCACCGCACCGGCGCCGGCGGCGAAGGCGAACGAGGCCGATCAGCCGGGCAGCAAGCGTTCGGCGCCGCAGTAGACCTCGAACGAGGCGCCGCGCGCGAAGCCGAGCAGCGTGGCGCCGGCCGCCTGGCACAGGTCGAACGCGAGCGCACTCGGCGCCGACACCGACACCACGATCGGCACGCGCAATCGCAGGCACTTCACCACGAGGTCGTAGCCGGCGCGGCCCGACAGCACCGCGAGGCACTGCGTGAAGTCGGCGCCGGCGCGCGCGGCCGTGCCGATCGCCTTGTCGAGGGCGTTGTGGCGCCCGACGTCTTCGCCGGCACCGACCACGCTCCCGTCCGCGGTTGCCAGCAGGGCCCCGTGGCTGCCGCCGGTCAGCGCGAACAGTTCCTGCCGTTCGGCCAGGGACGTGAGCAGCGCGCCGATGCGGGCCCGCGCGACCTTCGGCACGCCGGGCAGCAGTGGTGGGGTGCCGTCGAGGATCGTGTGCGGGTCGGCCATGCCGCAGACGCC